>JAAYVH010000250.1 GCA_012517255.1 Chthonomonadales bacterium | reverse complement strand
CGCGCCAGTACACCCGGACCTCGCCTGCGCGATCGGCGGTCAACCTGATGCGCACGCTGCTCGCGTCCTCTGCTCGCCAGAAGGTGTAGGGCCCGATGACGCGCACGGGCTGCCCGGCAACGTCGGCATGGACCTTAAGACCCCGGCCCTTGAGAGGCCAACCGTCGTCCTTGCCGTTGGCATAGTGCCATCCCTGCCGCGCGTTCTCGAAGTTCCATGCCGGAAGCTGCCTCGACGCAAGCCGTTTCGCCTCGGCGCGGATGCTGTCAAGGTTGCCCACCACGAACGTGCAGGCATACTCGTAGACAATGTTGTGATCGAGGATCTCCGTGGTGATCGGCGACATGTAGCCCGTTGGCCCGTCTTTCTCCCCGCCGACGCCCCGTCGTCCCGCGAAGCCGCCGTGAAACTCCATGGGGTGCGGCACGATGACTCCGATCCCAGAGCCGTCGTCGTTCACCAGAGCGGCCCAGCCCTCCGTGGGCAGGTAGTTCACCCAGGGCCACGGCTCCCTGTGGTCGTTGCGCACCTCGGTGAGGTCGCCGCCCGCAAACGGTTGATCGCCGAGGTATGTCATCAGGCGGTGCCATGGGCCATTGGTGTAGACGGCCGGGACCTCCTGATTGTGCGCACGGTACTGGGTGGTATCGCTGCGGTGATTCGTCAGTCGCGCGCGGTACTGGAACTTCGGGCCATCAGGAAGCAGACGTATCCACGTCTCCATCACGCATTCGCCGGGGTCGTTGTTCATGGGCCAGAGCATGGGGATCGTCTTGACGTAGAGCTCGCCGTTGACAATACGATGCTCCAGAACCTTCGATCCGTTGTGGAACGCATCGCCGGTCTGAATCGGGTTCCACGGGAAGGATGCCCATGCAGGGCTCTTCTGCTTGCCCTCGCGCTGGTAGTTGGGCGGCCCCGAGTAGTAGGACTGCTGAATCTGCCTGCCGAGGTCGTGCGAGTTGATGATGTTCGGACCGCCGGGCGTTGAGACGTGGGTGATAGCCCCTCCCCACTTGAGATTCACTCCGACGCGGATGTGCGCGTTCTCAACGAACGTGTCGGCCGTGGGCTGAGCGCCGCAGCCGTTCGCGATGGCCATCACGAGGCAGCATGCTCCCAGAAGTCGGATGGGCACGGGTCTTCCCCTTCAGGTCGGATTGCCATGGTAGCTTGCTGCAGTATACGCCCATCGAAGTCATGTGTGTGACCTCTCGGCACGTTGTGACACGCGTCAGGCGAAGGACACACCGGCCTTGCCGGTGAACTGTCACCTCAGGTGCAATGACGATCCATGCACACGACGACACATCGTCGGGTCGGTTATGGACACCGTCGGTCATGGCGCGTCGGCATTCCCACGGTGGGAGGTAGCAATGAAGATGGCGATCATTCTGGCTATGTGCCTGGCCTGCGCTGCGACGGCGGCGACGGAGGACGACGGGACCGTCGGCGTTCGACCGTATGAACTCGACTGGGCTGGGCGCACGCAGGACGATCATCCGCCGCTCGTGGACTTCGAGGATATGACCGGTTGGACGGTTGCTGTCACCAATAGCGTTGCCACCCTCCAACGAACTCGCGAACAGCAGATATGGGGCCGCTATGTGGCGAAACTGACCTATCGCGGCGAAGGAACCGGTAGAGCCGAGGTGCGCATCCTTCCTCCGCAGCCTATCCCCATCCGGCAACCGTTCGATGCCGTGTCGCTGTGGTGCTACGGCAACAACTGGGGCTACGCCCCCGATCCCTCAACGCCGCAAGTCCAGATCAGCGCGCTGTTTCTGGATGCGGAAGGACGCGAGTTCGCCGTCTTCCTCTATCATGTGGACTGGACCGAGTGGTACCTGCTGCACCGACGCCTGACCCCAGAGCAGATCGAGCGCGTGCGCAACGGCGCGAGCTTCGTCGGTCTGCTCATTGCGGGAGGACGGCAGCCCGAGGATCGTGTGCTCTACTTCGACAATCTCGCCGTGTTCACCGAGGACTTTGCCCCCCTCACCTTTGCCCCCCGCCCCAAGCGGAATATCACGCCGTTTCCCGGTCAGAGCGAGGGCACGAACACAGGACCGGGTCAGCTCCCGTTTCCCACCACGGAGACGACGATCCTGCCTCCGGTATCCGATCCGAAGGCCGCAACGCAAACCCTGGCAGACGGCGAGGGAGTCAGGTTTATCTGTTCCGACCGCACGGGCGTCGTCGAGTATGCCTACCGCCCGAAGACGGGACGATGGGACGACATAGAGATTGTGTGGCGAGCAAGACCCGACACCGAGGCTCTCCGCTTCCGACCATGCATGGAGGGCGGTGTGTTGCTGGCTTCCGCGTCAGGACCGGCGCTGCCCGAACGCGGAGAGCTTCTCAGCGCCAGGTTGGAGGATGGCGTTCTCGAGGCACGGTGGCGGCTTCACGTCGCCAACGCGCAGGCGGAGGTCACCTACCGCTTCCGCCTCTGGGGCAAGTCGCTGGTCATGGACGTGCTTGCGCCCGGCGGCAACGTCGCCGAGGTGCGCTACGGTCGCGCCGTCGGACTGAAGAACCCGCGCCTCGTGACGCACCCCTTCTACCCCGCTGATGGCGGCAGGCCAGCCACAGCTGTCTTCGATGGGCCATCGGGTCCGCTGTTCCTCATGGGCAACACGGACTGGTACCGCACCAATGCGTCCAGCATGTGGGCCGTGAATGTGAGCGATGAAGGCGGCGTCACGTACAACGGAGGTACGCGCTATATCCCGCTGACGAACGGCAAGCGCAACGACTGCTTCGAGCGGTTCCTCCTCACGCTATCACCCGTGTTCGAGGAATGCCTGCCGGCCATTCCTAACCCCGAGTCGCCATGGAAGAAGATCACGGGCACACACGTCTGGCGTCCCCACGGCGCGGGCAACCGAGAAGCCGACAAGCGGTTTTGGGCCGATATCCGCCGTCACGGCATCACGAAGATGGTCGTTACGGACCACGAGACGATGTGGCGCGACGGAGGCGAGAGCTTCACGTTTCGCACCAGGGCTGCGCCCGGCAAGGGAGGCGACGAGGGCGCTCGCGAGTACTCCCGCTTCATGCAGGATACGCTCGGGTTCGTCTACGGACCCTACAACAACTTCACGGACTTCGCGCCGGTCAACGAGTACTGGTCGACGGACATGATCGCGCGCGATCCGCAGAATCAGCTCCAGCATGCATGGATGCGCTGCTACGCGCCCAAGCCTGCCCGCGCCGTCGAGT
>JAAYVH010000249.1 GCA_012517255.1 Chthonomonadales bacterium | reverse complement strand
TCAATACGCCGTCGAACCACACTCGCGACCGGGCACATGGCACCAAAGGGGTAACGGTATCACTGCAACGGCGCGCGCTATGATCCGTCATACCTTACTCAACCCCGCTTTCTTACACACCCACCGCGGCCACGCCGCGTCCGAACTCGCGATGACGTGGCGGATCCGTCGTTCGCCATGGCCAGCGTGCGATCCGATGGCGCGTAGGGACGAATCAACCGCCGAACCGAACCACCGCGAAGAGAACAGCGGCAGCGCGGGGTTGTTTCGCCCATCGGTTGGCACGCATCGGGATCACAACATCGTGTTTGCCGGCTATCATGTATGGGCATGCGCCTCGGGACAGGAGCTGACGGTGAGCGGGAGGCGCGAAGCTCACCACGATCCACGCGAAGGAAACAGCATATGCATGTGCCCGTGCTCGGCCTGACCACCGTTCTGGCCATCGGAGGACCAACCATGGACTACCGTTTCGACGGGACCATCTCGCGCAAGGTGCTCGAGAACTACCTGGCGCGGGCCATCACCATGATGGACCTGTGCTCCGGGCGGATCGACCCCACGGACGACATCCGAATGCTGGGCAATATCGGCGCCAAGTTCGCGGGGAGGACTGTGTATCTCTGGGGCGGCGAGCAGCATCTCGAACCGAAGCTGGAGCATGCCCGGAAGACCGCGGCGCTGCTGCACAGGCAGGATCCCGACCTGATCCTTCAGGCCGGCATCTTCGAAATCGTCACCACCGAGGTGGAGAAGGTGCCGGTGCCCGATTGGGTCTTCGCGGAGTTTGGCCTTCCCGTCGAGAAGCGCGCCTTCAGCTATTCCGCCATGCTGTTCGACGGCGGCAAGTTCCATGACCATTGGGGAAAGGGGCAGTCGGTACCCGACATCACGAAGACAGAGACGCGCATGTGGTTCTACTTCCTCGCACGGCGATACGTAGACGCGGGCATCGAGGCCATTCACTGGGGACAGGTCGCACTCATCGGCGCGACCGATAAGAACTGGGAGGGGTGGCGCGACGTCCTCGGACGCGCACGTTCGTACGCCCGCAAGAGGGCGCGCCGCCATCTGCTCCTGTGCGATGCCCACACGCCCGACGGCGGGCCGATCCATGACGGGCGGCTGCTGTTCGACTTCCATTCCTTCCCCTTGAGGATCAAAGAGGTCGCTGGGAAGCCGCAGCAGGGCATGCTCGAAGTCGGCTATCTCGACAGCATCTTCAAGCGGAGCAAGGGCGGCATCGCGCCCAGCGGGTGGAAGTGCGACAGCCTGCCCTATCTGGTGGAGTTCGACAACTGGGGCGTCAGCCCGAAGCCGGGCGAGGGCGGCCAACCCTGGTGGACCTGGGGCTGGGACGAGATCGCCTGGTTCGCCCATCAACCCGAAGCCTACCGCAACGAATGGCTGCGCTACGCGTGGGATTGGGTTCGCAAGACGGATCCGAACGGCTTCCTTCAGATGCCGGGCAGCCGCTGTCTCCACCATCCCGTCGGCAGCCTCTGGTGGTACCGGGCCAACACAAGAAGCGCAGCGTGTCCCGACGGTTTCAGTCAGGAAGAGACGATCAAGGCCATCTGGTCGAAGTGAGCCGCGCGCGGCGCCCTACTTCTTCTCGAGCGGCTGCCAGTTCTGGTTTGATCCTACGTTCGGGTTGTAGTCTGCTCTGTCGGAAAGAATGCACTCGCCAAGGCCATTGATCCACGCCTGCGCATAGCCTGACGGCAGCGCCACGATGCTGCCGTCGGGAGCGCGGTAGCGATCCACGTTGAGCATGTAGTCGCTGAAGCTCTCGGAGATCCGATCGTAGGCTTGCTGGCGGCTCTCATAGAGCCTCATGCGCTCGTCGCTGATCTCGGCGCTGGTCTGGGCGAGCAATCGGCTGAACTCGCCTGCCATCCTGATACGCTGCATCTGGCCCTGGATCAGCAGCTCGACGAGCTGCACGTAGCGGTTGAACCACTCCTTGTTAATGCGTATCGAAGATGCCATGGCGGCAAAGACCTTCGTCTGGGCGTCGAGCTTCCCTCTGGGCGCCCGGGCGCCTGCTAGGTAGCTTAGGGTCCAGTTCTCGTTGGTGAACGACCCGAACGCCCCTGCTACAGGTATGCGCAGGCTCTCCCGCACGCCGAAGAGATCCTCGGTGTATGCCTTCCCACCGAGCTCATACTCGACACGTATCTTGCCCGCGGTCGCGCTGAACCGAACGCCTCCGCCAGGAGACTGAGCCTCCAGTCCCAGCGCCTTCACGACCTCCGGAAGCGCCTGGCGGGCCACGACGCGCACGTTGGATGCTTCCTTCCGGAACCGCGCGAGAACGATCTTCTGCAACGCGTCTTCGATCCCCAGCGGTCGGTGGACTTCGGCGCCGAAGTACCGCTGACCGACTGGAAACATCTGGAGGAGGCTGGGGTTGTCGGTCCAGAACAGAGGTTGAGAAGGAAAGCCCTCGAACGCCTCGCTGCCGTCGGGGCTGCACACGCGGAACGATATGGCCGCCGGGGCCATCGGCACATCAAGCCGCCAGGCGATCTTGCGCTCCGCTTTCCATTCTGCCGGTATCAGCATGCGAAACACCTCGCCGCCGATGCCCTCCTCGTCACGGCACTCCCACACGCGGAAACGCATGACGTTCGCCTGGGTCTGCGTAACCGCTGCATGACCGTCTTCCATCGCCGGCTTTCGGGCAGCGCACGATGACGCGCTCAGCATGAAACAGCCCTGGAAAATCACCTGGCCGCAGACGAGCAGCAGCCGCAATGGGAGCCGCGCCCGCCCTGAACCCGGCGCTTGGGAAAGGCACATGGTCTCTACTCCTCCCGTCGCAGTGATAGCTCACAATACTACGCCGTTCTGAGCGGAATACCTCTGCGCAACCTGCTCGGCCGCACAGAGCGATGAAGGGTGACCGACGACCGCGCCCTGGCATCACCACGGTCCAGCGGCCAACCAGCCTGCCATTGCAGTGAACCAGACGCTCCCATCGAGAAGGAACCTCATGCCGGGCGCGGAATCTATGGCCATCAGGTCTGGAAGGGGTGTCAGGATGACCGAAGTATCTCGACGCAATCTCGTGGCGGGAGCGCTTGCCGCCGGTCTCGCCTTGCCTTCTGGGGCGCGTCCCGGCGCCAACGACCGCATTCGCATCGGATTGATCGGATGCGGAGGCATGGGCCGGGGCGATCTCCAGACGTTCCTCGCCAACAAAGAGGTGGACTGCCCGATCGTATGCGATGTCGATGACCTGCAGGCGGGTCGGGCGCGGTATGTGGTCGAGGATATGCGCGGCGTCGCGCCCGACACATGCCGCGACTTTCGCCGCGTCATCGAGCGCAAGGATCTCGATGCCGTGCTGGTGGCCACCCCGGATCACTGGCACGCTCTGCCCACGGTGCTCGCATGTCAGGCGGGCAAAGACGTCTACGTCGAGAAACCGCTGGCCACGAGCATCGCCGAGGGCCGCGCCATGCTTGATGCCGCGAAGCGTCATGCCCGCGTCGTCCAGATGGGCACGCAGTGGCGCAGCGGCGGGCATTTCCGCGAGGCCGTGGAGTTCGTTCGATCAGGCAAGCTCGGGAAGATACGGTTCGTGCGCTGCTGGGCCTACCACGACTGGCTGGGGGCCATAGGAAATCCGCCCGATGGCGACCCGCCGCCGCAGGTGGACTACGATCTCTGGCTCGGACCGGCGCCGAAGCGGCCCTTCAACCCCAATCGCTTCCACTTCCACTTCCGCTGGTTCTGGGACTATGCAGGCGGTCTCATGACCGACTGGGGCGTGCACTTGATCAACATCGTCCTGTGGGCCATGGGAGACGCTCCCCCGAAGACGGTCACAAGCTCCGGCGGCAAGTACGTGCTCGACGACAACTCGGAGACGCCGGACACCCAGATCGCGGTCTATGACTTCCCGACCTATGCGCTCATCTGGGAGCATCAGGTGCAGTGCGGAGTCGGCATGAACGACCGACCGTGGGGCATCTGGTTCAGCGGCACCGAGGGCACGCTCATCCTCAACGATGCGGGCTGGGAGATCATCAGCGAGCCCAAGAAACAGACGCTTGCCGCAGCCAAACACGGAGGAAGCCCCGATGCGCGGCCCGCGCACGTCCGCAACTTCCTCGACTGCATGCGCTCGCGTCAGCAGCCCGTCGAGAACCTGGAGTTCGGCCACTTCGTCTCCAGCGTGGCCCACCTCGGCAACATCGCCCTCCGATCCAACGCGAAGATCATCTGGGACGCGAAGAACGAGCGTGTGGTCAACGACCGCAAGGCGGACCGGCTGGTGGGAGTGACCTACCGGAAGCCGTGGACACTGCCGTATATGAGGCGATAGAGCCGGTGAGTACCCCCTGACGCCGGCGCCTCGCCGACAATGCCATGGACAGCAATGGACCCGGCTCTCATCGACCTTGCACATGAGGTTCGCGACCTCGCATCCAGTCCGGAGCACACGGCCCGTCGCGAGCTGTGGACCGCGCTGCATGCGCTCAGGCCGCCCCGCCCGCTGGTTCACTACGCCATGTACAACCATGTCTGGGAGCGTGAGATCGCCGATACCCGGCAGTTCGCCCATAGGAGCGGACTGGCGCGGACCATCGAGACTCAGTTGCGGGCACGGCTCTGGAAGGCCCGGCACATTCCCGACGACGAGCCCATTCTTCCGACGGTCTGGCTCTCTATGCCCCATCCGCCCGGCGACGACCGACTGTGGGGAGTTGCGCTGCCGTCGGCGCGGACCGACCCGCTGGGCGCTTACAAGCCGATCCCCCCGATCCGCGAGAGGGGCGACCTTGCCATACTCCACGCGCCTCCCTATCAGGAGCTGCCGGACGAGGCCCGTAAGCTGCGGGACGAAGCGGAGGAACTGACCGGCGGGCTGCTGCCCATCAAGCTCCATACCGACGAGATCCATTACGGTCCCTTCGAGTGGGTCGTGCGTATGCGCGGCATGGACAACCTCCTGCTCGACGTCGTGGATGATCCGGGCCTGGTGCACGACCTCATGCGGATCGCCACCGACGGTGTCGTCGCCTATCATCTGGCGCGTGAAGCCGCAGGCGCCGTTGAGGCCGAGGCGAGCTGGAGCATTCACATGCTCTGGGACGAGTATGAGGGCTCCGGCAATCGGCTGAAGGACTGCTGGGCCTATGTGCACGCGCAGTCGGCGGCATCCCTCTCGCCCCGGATGTACGCCGAGTTCATCCAGCCCTACAACGCCGAAGTGGCGGCTCTGTTCGGCAAGGTGTACTACCACGGATGCGAAGACCTGTCGGCCAAATGCCGTGTCATCAAGGGCCTGCCCCATCTGCGACTGTTCCACGTCGGCCCGTGGACGCCGGTGGAACCCGTCGTCGAGTGCTTCGGCGATAGCGTCGCGCTGGAGGTCCACTCGCACCCCACCAACGTGCTCTTCGCGTGGACGCCGGAGCAGACCTACGACGACCTGTGTATGCGACATCGCGCGGCGCACGGCGTCCCGCATGTCCTCAAGCTCTGCGATGTAGAGACCGTCGGCGGCAACGCAGCCAGGCTGGCAACATGGGCAGCCATGGCGCGCGAGGTTGTCGAAGACAGCCGGTCTTCGTCTGCTGTGTACGAACAAGGGAGGTTGTGATGCACCGACTGGGTATCGTGGCGGCGTTGCTCATTGCCTGTGCTGCGGCGCATGCCGCTCCGCCCTTCGTGTGGCTCGAAGGCGAAACGCCGACAAAGAGCAACCTTGGCGCGCGCGCCGCCGGTTGGGGGCGCGAGGAGCTGCTATCGCAACGCAAGTGGCTCCATGTCTCCATCGAAGCAGACAAGATCGCTTCGGAACTGCCCGAGGGCGGCGGCTTGCTGACCTACGCCTTCGAGGCTCCGACCGCCGGTCCCTGGGAGATCTGGAACCGGATCGGGTTCGAGTTCGTGCGTTCGCCGTTCGAGTGGCGGATAGACGATGAGCCGTGGGCGACCGTCAAACCCGACGAGTTGACCACCGACCTGATGGAGATCGCCGAATGGTGCGAGGTGGCGTGGCTCAAGATGGGCGAGCGGAAACTGACCCCCGGCAGCCACACCCTGAGCATTCGGCTGACCTCGTCCAAGGACGACAAGGGACAGCCAGCCCGCATTCTCTATGCGTCGGACGCTCTCTGCCTCACGCTGGGGACCTTCCATCCGAACGGTCCATGGCCGCCGGACCAGCCCGGACGGACAGAGCGTGACGAGGAGGCCGCTCGCACCGTGTTCCAGGTGCCCTCACCGGCGGGACCGGCGGCGCGGACCTCGGTGGCTCTGAAGGGATTGTGGGAGGTCTGCCGCTACGACGAGCAGCTTCCCGGCGCCGATATCGCGGTTCCGATGGAGGGCATGCCGGCGGAGCCTCACTGGACCGCCATACCGGTGCCCGGCGACAAGAACACGCTTCGGCCCGATCTGATCTTCGCCCATCGTCTCTGGTACCGCACCCGCATCAGCGTGCCTCAGGACTGCGCCGGTCGCTCGTTCTTCATAACCTTCCCGCAGAACAACCTGAACACCACCGTGGTAGTCAATGGCGTTCTGTGCGGCTTCACCAAGAACCCGTTCGCGCGGTTCGAGATTGACATCACGCGGGCCGTCAAGCAAGGCGTCAACGAAGTGCTCGTCGGCATCCGGGATGCATGGTACGGCTTCTCGACCAATCCCACGGATCCCATGAAGCTGCGGCGCAAGTTCAATCTGCCCGTCCGCTTCTTCGAAGAGGGCTTTCAGGACCTCGCCTACCCCATCTGGAACCATGCGCAGTCCGGCATCCTGTTCACGCCCGAGATCGTGTGCGCCGGATCGGCCTACGCCACCGACATCTTCGTGCAGCCATCCGTGGAGCGCAAGGAGCTGACGGTCAGCGCCGAGGTACGCGCGCAGGGAGGCCCCGTCAGCGGCGAGATTCTGTGCGAGGCCGTGGATCGCACGACGGGCAAGGTGGAATGCGCGCTGCCCCGCGTGCCCTTCAGCGTGGATGCCGGCAGCGCGCAGGCGGTTGTCGTACGAGGTACGTGGGCAGATCCGAAGCTCTGGTGGCCCGACGATCCCCACATGTACACGCTGCGAACGACCACGTTCGTCGGCGGTCAGCCTGTGGACATCGCCGAGACCCCGTTCGGGTTCCGGGAATGGACCATCGACGGCCCCATGTTCCGGCTGAACGGCGTGGTCTGGCGGCTCTGGGCCGATCTTAAGAACGGACGCACCCCCGAGGAATGGCTCGCGGACTATCGGCGGACCGAGCAACGCATGCAGCGCTTCTGGGGCATGAGCTGGATGGGGATGTCGCCCGACGAAGCCCTCGACTTCTTCGATCGCAACGGCGTCGTGATCCGCCGATCCGGGCTGCTCGACGGTCAGCGCATCGGCTACAACGCCGTGGAGCATGACCCGGATCTCCGCAAGCTCTACGACTCCCCGATCAAGATGGACCTGATGCGCAACTGGAAAGACCAGATGATCGCTCAGGTGAAAGGCGAGCGCAACCACCCCTCCGTCATGATCTGGTCTCTGGAGAACGAGTGGCTCTACATCAACTGCATCAACCTGCATGGCGATCTCATGGACCTGTTCGAACGCGAAGTGCAGGTCGTCGCCGATGCCGTCATGCAGGTGGATCCCACACGGCCGGTCATGAACGACGGCGGAGGCGCCCACAAGGCCCAGACCATGCCCGTCCATGGCGACCACTACGTCTTCGAGCCGCAGGACGGGCGATATCCCGACCTGGCCTATGAGGCCAATCCAAACGGAGGCGGGCGAGGCCGATGGGTCTGGGATCAGAAGCGCCCGCGGTTCCTCGGCGAAGACTACTTTGCCAACGGCATCAACCCGTTCGATTACGCCTACTTCGGCGGAGAACAGACCTTTGAGGGCAAAGCCCAGGCCCGGCCTGCCGCGGGACTCATCGCCCGGATGCTCAACGAGGGCTACCGTTGGGCCGGCTATGCGGCGTGGCACCTCTGGATGGGCGAGGAAGAGGCGGTCAACCAGTACGGCTCCAACGCCCCGCGCGCCGTGCTCGTGCGCGAATGGGATCGGACCTTCGCTTCGGGGCAGAAGATCACCCGAACGCTCCGCATCTACAACGACACGCACTACGCCGATCCGATCACCTTCGAGTGGCGTCTCCGCTTCGGCGGCAAGGACATTGCCGGCGAGAAGCGCGTACTGCAGGTTCCTCCGGGAGAGTACGTGCAGCTTCCGCTGACGTTGACCATGCCAGAGGTCCCCTCTCCTTCGCCTTCTACCGCACGGGTAGGGGGCGGCGGCGGGCGTATGGATGGCGCCCTCATCCTGACGCTCACGGCAGGGGGAAAGCAGGTCTTTCGCGATCAGAAGCCGCTATCCGCCATCGAGACTTCCGTACCGACCACCGTTACCCCCTCCCCTCGCGGGACGCGGCAGACCGCCAATATCCCCGCCCCTCGCGGGAGGGGACAAGGGGGAGGGGGCATCCTTGCCTCCCAACTCGCCGTGTTCGACCCCTCGAAGAAGGTGGCCCGCTTCCTGACCTCGCGCGGCATCGCATTCACCGCTATCGGCTCCCTCACGGCGTTGCCAAACGCCGCGACGGTGCTGCTCATCGGTCCCGACGCGCTGGATGCCGCCACGAGCGCTTCGAGCAGGCTGGCTGCGTGGGCTTCGTCTGGCAGGCGGCTCATCGTACTTGACCAGAAGAACCCGTTGCGCTATCAGGGCCTCCCCGTACTCATCGATTCGACCGACCACACCGGCCGGACGGCCTATATCGAGGATGCGTCGCACCCGGTGTGCAGCGGGCTCCGATCCGAGGACTTCTGGACGTGGGGAGTCGGCGTGCCGGTCTACCGCAACGCCTACGGCAAACCGGCGCGCGCGGCGCGATCCCTGGTCCAGTGTCACGCTCGCCTCGCGAACTCGGCTCTCATCGAGATTCCCGTCGACACGGGGCTGATGCTGCTCTGCCAGCTCACGGTTGGCACCAACATAGATCGTAGCGCACCGGCCCAGCGGATGCTGCTGAACCTCCTAAACCGGGCCGTAACCTATCAGCGCGTCCTGCGCACGGTGCGCTCGTGCGCCGGCGCCGACAGCCGCTTCACCCGGGCGCTCAACGACATCGGCCTGAAGCACACCCCTGTGCAAGCGCCGCTAGAGGCCCTTCACGGCGCATCGGGCGCCGGACGGTTGGCTGTCATCGAGTCCAGCCCTGCCCATCTGAAGCAGCTCGCGTCGGCGGTCTCGCGGGTTCGCGCGTTCGCCGAATCGGGCGGCTGGATCATGCTGCACGGCCTCACTCCCGACGGCCTCAACGACTTTAACATTCTCGTCGGCCAGAGCCATATGATCCGACCGTTCCGCATGGAGCGGGTCATCTGGCCATCCGACCGGAGCGCGCTCACGGCAGGCCTGACCCTGACCGACATCGTCATGTACTCAGGCGAGCGAATCTTCGGCTGGACCTCCGACGAGTTCCTGGCGTCCGACGTGTTCTCGCATTGCGTGGACCTGACCGATGTCGCGCCGTTCGGGAAGATGCCCAGCGACTACCACTACAACATTGTCAACGGCATGTTCTCGGCGGATGCGTGGAAGTACATCTTCTCATTCGACCTCAACACCGACAAGCCCGAGTTCACCATGGAGCTGCCGAAGCAGCAGAAGATAGAGCGCATGGAGTGGGCGGGCAACGCCTTCTACCATCTTGTGACGAAGATCGCGCTCACAACCGAAGCCGGACGGACCGTCGAGTTCGTCACCAAGCCCAACAACGAGCCCCAGGTCTTCGAGATCAAGCCTCCACTGGAGGGCCGACGGATTACCCTGCGCATTCTGGAGTGGGACAGGGTTAGCCGGAGCGCCAACGTCGTGGGCATAGACAACCTGCGCCTGTTTGCTGTACGGCCGTCGAGCTTCCGCCAGCAGGTGCGTCCGCTCGACAGCGTGGGCGGCATGGTGGAGTATCCCATGGGCAAGGGCGGCATCGTGCTCTGCAACCTGAAGTTCCAGGAGCGCGAGGCCGTGCCGGTCAATGCCGACAAGAAGAGGCGCATCCTGAGCACGATCCTCGCCAACCTGCAGGCTCCGTTCGCCGGCGGCTCGGAGATCATCGCGGGAGCCGATCTGAACTACACGCCGCTCGACATATCGGCCAAGGCCAACCAGTATCGCAACGAGCGGGGCTGGTTCGGCGATCCTGCATTCACGCTCAAGGACCTGCCCTCGGGCCGCAACGTGTTCGCGGGAGTGCCGTTCATGGTCCATGAGTTTGCCACCTCGCCGGTCCCCACCGTCGTCATGCTCGGCGGCCCGGGAGTGCCCGGCAACCTGCCCGACGCCGTCACCGGCATTCCTGTCGGGCGCAAGGCCGATGCGCTCTTCTTCCTCCATGCGGCTCGCGTGGACGCGCCGGTTCAGGACTGGGAACGCCGCGAGAGCAAGCGCTTCGAGGTCTGCCGCTACGTCGTGCGGTATGCCGACGGGCAGACCGCCGACGTACCGATCTACCTGAGCGAGGACATCGAGGACTTCAAGCAGCGTGAGCCAAAGGCCATTCCCGGCGCGCAGATCGCCTGGATGAAGCCATACCCAGGGACCGAGTTCAGCGCCGTGGTCTACGCGAAGCAATGGAACAATCCGCGGCCCGACGCGGCCATCGCCTCGGTGGATCTTATCTACGGCAAGGACCGTCGGGCGGTACCGGCGTTGATCGCGATCACAGCGGCCGCGAGGAGGTGATGGGCGCGATCAATCGCGCCCC
>JAAYVH010000248.1 GCA_012517255.1 Chthonomonadales bacterium | reverse complement strand
TGCGCCATAGGGGCAGCCGCCATCACTCGCTCGATGAGCTCGGGGATGTTGGCAGCTTCGTTGAGGGTCGGAATGACGATGACTGTCTTGCAGCCGCCCGTCGCAGCGCCATCGTCAGAGCGCCGACCTGGCAACGGAGAGGGTCCTTGCGGTTCGTCAGACGTGGACGACATCATGCGCTGTCGGATACCAGTCTGCGCAGGTAGTCGGCGTAATCGGTCTGGCCGAGGCGGTCCGCCTGCCGCAGGACATCCTCGGGCCCGATGTAGCCTCGCTCGAACGCAATCTCCTCGAGGCAGGCAACCTTGAGTCCCTGCCGCTTCTCGATCGCCTCGATGAAGGCGCCGGCCTGCAGCAGCGACTCATGCGTGCCGGTGTCGAGCCATGCCGTGCCTCGGCTCAGCTTCTGCGCCCTCAGGAGCCCCATGTCGAGGTAAGCCCGGTTCACGTCGGTGATCTCCAGCTCGCCGCGCGCTGACGGCCGGATTGATGCCGCGACATCGGTGATGCGGTGATCATAGAAATACAGGCCGACAATGGCGTAGTCGGATCGAGGCTGCTCGGGCTTCTCCTCGAGCGAGAGGACCCGACCGTCGGGGCCGAACTCTACCACTCCATACCGTCGCGCGTCGCGCACGCGATAGCCGAAGATGGTGGCTCCCTCGGTCAGCCTCGCCGCATCAGAGGTCTGCTCGGCAATGCCGTGGCCGTAGAAGAGATTGTCGCCCAGAATGAGGGCGGCCGGCCCGCCGCCCACGAAGGCCTTTCCGATGATGAACGCCTGCGCGAGGCCCTCCGGCCTTGGCTGGGGGGCGTAGCTGAAACTGATGCCGAACTGTGATCCATCGCCCAGCAGACGCTCGTAGGCGGGAAGATCGGTGGGCGTCGAGATCACCAGAATATCGCGGATCCCCGCCTGCATGAGCGTTGCCAGTGGATAGTAGATCATCGGCTTGTCATAGACAGGCAGCAGTTGCTTCGAGACGGCCAGTGTCAGCGGGAACAGGCGCGATCCCGTACCGCCGGCAAGCACGATTCCTTTCACGCTCAGCCTCCCCTTTGGGCCACATGGCATGCGGCTATGCGGCCTTATACCAGAGGCGAGAGGCGAGAGGCAAGGGGAGGAGCTGAGAGCTGAGAGCTGAGAGCTAAGAGCTGAGAGCGGAGGGGTGAGGGGCGAGGACGTAGTCTTCGCCCCGCGGCGTCAGCGCTTTGCCTGCTCGAATACGACTTCGTCGAGGGCGATTTCGATGTCGGGCGCGTCGGCAGGATCGAGACGCAAACTGTCGGCGAGCCCCTTCCATTTGGCGGACCGTGAGAGATCGAGTTCGTACACGTGCCAGCGCCCATCAAGCTGCACCTCGAACGCCAGGCTCGTGTCCTCGCGCATCGCGTACTCCACGGTGGACCAGAACACCTGACCGGATGCTGTCTTCCGCTCGCCTGAAGCCGCCGTCGCTCTCATCCTCAGCCGCAACCGGGGGTAGGCGGCGCATTCGACGTAGTTGTGGGGCGCCGAGATTTGCGGATCGTTGCTCGTGGTGCGGAAGATCAGTGCGCCATGGTCGGTCCGAACATCGGCCACTCCCTTTGCCGTCCAGCCTTGCTGATCGAAGTCGAAGCCCCATCGGTATGTGCGCGGCAGCTTGAGCTCAAACGCCGGCGCCGGCCGTCCCAGTTGCTCGGGCGTCAGGTCCCTGTGGCGCCCGGTCTGGGGGCAGAACACCGAACGGAGAGCGTCGAGGTAGGCGAACCGGTGTTCCACCGATGGCTCGAGGATGCTGCCCTCGCCCCATTCGTTCCAGGCCTCGATCATCACCACCTGATCCTTGTTGACGTGGCGACGCGCCCTGCGCAAGGCGTCGGCGAAGAGCTGCGGCGTGCTGCCGGTGCGTACCAGATCGTTGTCGCGCAGCCACGGGCGCCGGTCCCACCCGGGCATGACCGTCGGCCAGAACCTCCCCTCGGTAAGCGTGCCCCAGTGTTTCCAGATGCGCTCGCCCTGATCGGTCATGTGGGCATACGTCGCCTCCATGTAGCGGCCGGGACCGGTCATTGTGGTGCCTGCATACGGGTAGTTGTAGAGGCTGAAGCCGCGTATGCCTGAGGCGAGAGCGTCCTTGAGCGCCTGCTCGCCGACGATCTCGCCCTCGCACGACATGATGTGGACTCCCGGCAGCCCTGCGGCGCGACAGCGTGCATCGAAGTCGGCGAACGCCTTGCGCGCGCCCTCGACGCCGAGCGTCTTCACGAAGCTGTAGGCCGAGAGAATGAACACCACCGGCTTGCCGTCGAGCCAGAGATAGGAAGGGTGCTTCAGGTACTTTGGTATGACCAGATCGGCAAACTCGGCGAGATGTTCGGCGGTCATGGTGTTCGGCGGGGCGTGGTTGCACCAGTTCAGGCAGAACTTCATGCGATCCACGAAACGGGACTGGAGAAAACCGTCGAGCGCCGACTCGAGCATCTGGGACCCGTGATGGGTGTAGTAGTCGAACGCGAAGAAGCCGACCCCATGCTCCACCGCCCACTTGATATGCCAGTCTGCCACCTCGGGATCGCCTTCGCGATAGTATCCGAGGAGGGGATGCTGTACATGGGGATTGGCGAGCATGCAGTACCAGCGGTCGGCCCTGTTCCATCCGGGGAAGTAGTAGACGCCGACGAGCATGTCGGCCTTCGGCGGCGCGGGCGGCGGTATGGGGCGTGGCGCAGCCGTGCAGACGGCCGCGAGGGCGAAGGCCAGAATGCTCATAGGTGTCCTCCTGAGACACAGGCGCAGCAGCATGACTCTGCAGTGCGCGCCGTAGCGTAGTATTCTGCCTGGTGCAGTGAAACTCCTCGCAGACATCTGCGGCGTGATCCATAGCGCCGGCGGTGAGACCGATATCGCTGAGCGCCCACGTCCGTCGAGGTAATCTAGAGCTATGCTGGGCGCCAGACCGAATGCGCAACACGTGCGCATCATTGTCAGGGGGAGAGTGCAGGGAGTCTGGTTCCGCGAGAGCACGAAGCAGACTGCTGTGGCCCTTGGCCTGGTCGGCACCGTCCGCAACTTGATGGACGGCAGCGTGGAGATCATCGCCGAAGGGCCTCGCAACAGGCTCGAAGCGCTCGAAGTATGGGCACGGCGCGGACCGGACGCCGCCCACGTGGAGGAAATGGAGGTCGAATACGGCGACGCCGTGGGTATGGCGACCGAGTTTCGGGTGGTTCGCTGAAGTCCGACCGGCGGCGCACACGCTCAGACGGGTTGACAGACCGCGTGTTCCTCCCTATACTCCCGTAAGGGCCGGATCGAACCAACGGAAGGGAAGCGCATGGCACATGGAATGTCTCGGAGGCAACTGCTCGAACAGGCCGGGCTCTGGAGCGCTGCCATGGGAGCCATGAGGGCGGGCGACGATTCGGTTGGGACCCGCCGGCGGCCTAACTTCCTCATCATCGTCGCCGATGACATGGGGTTCTCCGATCCGGGGTGCTACGGCGGGGAAGTCCAGACGCCGAACCTGGATGGCCTTGCCCGTAACGGTCTGCGGTTCACTCAGGCGTACTCGACGGCGCGCTGCTGGCCCTCACGAACATGCCTTCTGACGGGCTACTATGCCCAGCAGGTCCGGATGGATCCTCCCCAGGGGCGCATTCCGCCATGGGCCAGAGTGCTTCCGCATTACCTGAAGCCGGCCGGCTACCGATGCTATCACTCGGGCAAGTGGCACCTGATGGGGGCTCCGAAGGTTGTCGCCGACGGCGGGTTTGACCGATCCTATGTGCTTCATGACCACGACCGGTTCTTCTATCCCGAGAAGCACGAGCTGGATGACAACCCGTTGCCGTCGGTCCGGCGCGATGCCGATTTCTACATCACCACCCACATCGCCGATCGGGCGCTGGAGTTCCTTGACAGTCATCAACGGAGGAATGCCGCCGATCCGTTCTGTCTCTATCTGGCGTTTACATGTCCCCACTTCCCGCTGCACGCCCTCGCGCAGGACATCGCACGCTATCGGGATGCCTACCTTGAGGGATGGGACAGCATCCGGCAGAAGCGTTGGAAGCGCATGCGAGCCATGGGGCTGGTGAACTGCCCGCTGCCGCCTCCCGATCCCGACATCATCCCTTCATGGAACCTGAGCGCACAGGATCTCGAGCGGTTGATCGGCCCCGGCGAAGTTCCGCGCGCCGTCCCGTGGTCGTCCCTCTCCGAAGAGCAGCGGCGTTTCCAGGCCACCAAGATGGCCATTCATGCCGCCATGGTGGACCGCATGGATCAGGAGATCGGACGCGTACTGCAGCGCGTACGTTCGATGGGCGCATGGGATGACACGGTGATCCTGTTTGTGTCCGACAATGGCGCCAGCGCCGAGCAGATCATACGGGGCGACATGCACGACCGCAATGCGGCGCCGGGTTCGGGACCTTCCTATCTCTGCCTCGGTCCCTGGTGGTCCACGGCGTCCAACACTCCCTTCCGACTGCACAAGTCATGGGTGCATGAGGGCGGGATCGCATCGCCTCTGATCGTCCACTGGCCTGCGGGCATCCGCGCGCGAAACGAGTTGCGGCATGGCGTCTGTCACTTCATTGACATCGTCCCGACGCTGCTGGACCTCGCCGGCATTCGCCCCGGAACGATGTGGAACGGACGGACCGCCCCGCCCCTGCCGGGGAGGAGCCTGGTACCGGCCTTCGCAACTGATGACCCGCTAACGAGAGAGTGCCTCTACTTTCATCACATTGGCAACCGAGCGCTGCGCATGGGCGATTGGAAGCTGGTGGCTGCGGCCGATGAGCCGTGGGAGCTGTATGACATGGCGAGAGACCGCTCGGAGATTCGCAACCTCGCCGAGCGACACCCGGACCGCGTGCGCGACATGGCGGCTCTGTGGGAGCGCATGGAGGCGGAGTTCCGGGTGCAGGCCGGACCCGCCTAGTAGGTCGCTACCACCGACACGTCGCCTTTCAGCCCTGTCAGCCGGATGGTCTCCTTCCGGGCATCGAATGCCTTCCACCGCTTGCCGTTCACCGTGACGGATCGAAGGCTGGCGGCCTCCGGATGTCGCAGGCGGAGGATGACGGCCCTCGCGGCGCTGCGCTCAGGGATCGATATCCGCGCTCGAATCCTGCCATGGGCCGCCTCAGACGCGATCTCATAGTCCACCTTGCCGAACCATGTCGGGGCGTTCCTCACCTCGATCTTCTTCCCGTCCGCCAACCAGGCTCGCGGCGTTGCACGTGCCAGCCAGAGCGTGGGGCCATCCTCCATCACGAGTGCGTTGCGGAAGTTCTCGATGAACCAGCCCGCCGTGCCGTTGTCGGGCGCGCCGCAGACGTCGAAGGTGCCGGGGTGCGCATGTTCCCAGAGCTTGCCGTCGGCCCCGACGGTGATCGCGTAGTGGTTCATCCAGAATCGCAGGAAATTGGGCACGTCGTCCTGCAAGAGGTAGACATTCGCCGTGTGGGAGGCTTTGGGCAGGATGGAGTAGGTGTGACAGAACCAGGCGTCGTCCGCGCTCATCCTTTGCGCGCGCCGAGCCTGTTCTGCTGCCTTGATGGCGGTCTCCGACGTGCCCATCTCCTCCATGACGTCGAGCGTGTCCACCATCCGTGGGTCATCGGGCTCGATGCCGCCATAGGGCTCGGCGAGGGGCAGCGCGCCCATCCACAGATCGCAGTCGGGGAACTGGGGAGCGCCCAGTTCGGGGCCGGTAAGGCCGCGCGCATACGCCATGCGCGGTATGAACTGCCGCCAGACCCCGTCGCGACCCATCCGAACAGGAGCAAGCTGGGCCTCACGCTCTACGGCCCGACGCAGGTCCCTGGCGAACGCATCGGCTTCATGCGCGTACTTCCGCGCCGCCGCTGGATCAATGAGCCTGAGCGCATCGGCGAACCGCCGTAGCCCCTGAAGAGCCAGAGCGTTGTCGACGTAGTACCAGTGCCAGTCACACGAGGGGATCGCATAGTCGCCCACCATGCAGGGCGGCATCAGTCCTGCCGCGGCGAGGCGTGAGCGGTTGGGAAGGTCCCGGAGATAGCCCGTGCGCTGCCTGATGATCCAGTCGGCTGCCTCTTGAAGTCGCTCGCGCCGCTGTCTGAGCCACTCCAGGTCTCCCGTAAGAAACACCCGCTCGGCCATGGACAGCAGCAGCCTGCCGGTGGATGCATGCGTACCGTCGTGGCTGTAGCCCATGTCATGGCGCAGGGAGGTCGCCCACTCGAGCGCCCCGCTGCCATCCGAGTAGTCGCCGTCTGGCTTGGCCCCCGGGCCTTTCAGGAAGTGCTCGTAGACCCGTTCGGCGTGCTCGTGCAGGCCGATCATCTCCATGGCGCGCGTTACCCGGGCAACCTCGAAAGCCAGTCCGCCCCACATATGGGCGCCCGTGAGCTGATGGGCGGCGGCGTTCCATGCGTCGGTCCACCGACCGTCTGAGACGCGAACCTGCATGGGCGGCTCGGGAACGTTCGGGAACGGTCGCGCGGTGGTGCCCTTGGGACAGGCCCAGAGACGGACCCGTTGCATCAGGTCATCCCACGAGGCGTACTCCGCATGCTCGCGCGTCATCGCGCGAATACTCTTGCGAGGCCGTTGGGCGAGAGCGGCAAGATGGGCCGAGGCTGTGAGACCGCCGTCGGGCCGGGCGATGAACAACCCGTGCCGGGGGAGCCAGATAGGCCCCCGGTCCAGGTCCCTGATGCTGATTGTCGCCGCACCGGAGGGCGTGCGGATGGTGATCCGACTGTCGAGGCCGCTGCGAGCATTCGGCGCGTACAGCATCGGAACGACGATGCCACGTCGTGAGGCGCCCGATGCGGCAGAACGCCAGCGGCGACTGCCCAGCACTTCCGTGCTCGTGTCGCCTGCGATAGGCGCGATGGGGCCGAGCCTGGCCACATAGGCCTCGAGCCTTCCGTCGAAGCTCTTTCCGGCGCTCGCGCCGACACCCCATTCGATCAAGACGGAGGTCTCGCGCCAGACGCCGAGGTTGGGGCTTGTGACCTTCAGGTCGGGTACCCCAGCGATCCCACTGGAGCCGAACACGGCGATCATCTCGGTGGCTGCCGGCACCCTCACGTTGTAGGCATGGTCCATCATCTCGGACGGATTGGTACGGTATCGCCATGTGCGTCCGTCTGCCGACACATGCACCCGGCGCAGCACGCGATCCACGGTCCAGCCGAACCAACCGTACGCCGTAGGGTATGAGCGGACTTCGACGTCGTCGGGATTCGGGACGGCTCCACGGCGCCAACGCACCTCGACGGTGAGGTCGGCAAGACCGCCGGTCCACAGCAGACCCGTAAGCAACGTTCCCTTTGGAGCGGGAGGGAAGGGCTTCAGCAGGTCGGGCATGTCGTAGTAGATGCTCTTGAGCTGGTCGGGCGGAAGGACCTGCGCAGCAGTGCGATAGATGCGGTCTAGGCGCTCGAGGCGGCGAGGGATGAATGCTGCCTCGGGTTGACGCTGAACCTTGCGATCGGCGCGCCACTGGTACGCCCATTCGGTGAGGTCTACCTGCGTGCCTGCGTCCCTTCGCCATCCCTGGGCGTCAGGCGAGGCGGACGCAGCCATTGCGATCAGCATCAGCACGGCGCCGATGATCCAGAGCACCATAGGGTGCAACCTCTCTTTCATTCGGACCGCCCCGCCAACGAAGACGGGACGAGCCCACACTATGCGCCGCAGGGCGACCTCCTCGCTACCAGTTGATCGGGTAGGCGCTGATGCCGGTGAAACAGCCGATTGCCGTGGTCAGGCCTCCCGCGATGAAGTCCCCCACGATGATGCCGAAGAAGAAGGGCAGCGACTGGCGATAGAGCCGGATGCCGCCGTAGCGAAGCACGACGATCTTGGCGACCCATGCAATGAAGAAGGGCAGCCATATCTGGTTCATCGTGGGAGTGTTGGCAATGGCATATCCGACCGGGTGGAAAACCCACCATGTGAACTGAGCGCGCAGAAGCAGAAGCGCGGTGGTAATCGCGAAGCCCGCTCCGGCGGCAAGCGTCACGGGCAGATCGGTCTTCACCGGCGTCGAGAGAGCGTCACGCAACTGGTCAAAGGGCTGCCGCCCCATGTACGTGCGCCAGCTGTCGGTCTTGGCTCCGGCCCCGTAGTGGTACCAGATCATCAGCGCAATCGCAAACGAGATGGCCACGCCGAGCACAATGGCCAGAATCAGAGCCCACGTCAGTTTGCGCTTGGAGGCCCCGAGAGAATCGGCCATCTTGTAGGCATCCGACTGGTTCGGCATGGACAGGCAGCGAAGGTCGAAGCTAGCGATGGCGCTTCGGAGATAGGCAAGCACCGTCAGGTCGGCAGGCGTGTAGACGGTGGTGCCGAACGTGGTGGTCATGAGCCTGTAGGCGTCCACGTCGGGGCCGAAGAGCCATGCATTGCCGGTCTCAGCCCGGATGCGCGCGGCGGCGATCATATAGAGGAATGACAGGCCAAGGGCCGCCACAGCCACTCCGGGGCGCATGCCTGCCGCAACGCACCATCCGACGAGCGCAGCGAGGCACAGCAAGAGCCCGATGAACGCGGCGCGATAGGACATGGGCTCATCCAGATCAGCGGGCGGAACGGTCGCGCTGTGTCGCTTGCTCCGCCACGCGATCTTCCACACCTCCGCCAGATAGTGTCGCGAGAGCCAGAGCCCGAAGATGGTCAGAGCCAGGAACGCGCCTGCCCCTTGATGTCCGATGAAGGGCCACGCGCTCTGGCCACCTGCAGTGGCGCCGGCCGATATGCCGCTGGCCGATCCGAACACCGCCTCGCCTTTGGTGACCAGCCAGAAGAACCAGCAACTGAAGGTCATGTCCACGGACAGCAGGTAGGCGATGCCGATCACGAACGGATAGAACGAGATCGGCGTGTATCCGATGGCGTTCCATGGCGGCGCGTTGAGCAGTTGGCCCAGGTCCGGCTGATCGGCCGTGCGCGTCGGGATATAGGGCACCGCCGGCGCATTCAGGTGGATGGTGTTCATCACGTCAATGCAGAACGGAAGCGCGAACCCGAGCCAGAGGAGCCGGCTCGTGAAGAAGCCAGCTTGCTCGCGGATCATCTCCACGGGAACGGCGACCGTGGGGAAGGTGAGCCGTTCGCGGTCCATCCACTGACGGCGCAAGATGGCGATGATGCACAGCGTAGCCAGCGCGACGAGAACCATGAACACGGTCCATGCGATCATCTGACTGCGCCATGCGGCCCACGGAACCGAGGCGTTGCCCACATAGAAACCGTACAGCGCAGCCCTGTCCTTCTGTGCGATCCAATCCTTGATGTGCGGGTGGAAGAGCGCCGCCCAGTTGTTGCTCTCGTTCGCGTAGTAGAACGCCGCGGTGATCGTAGGGACGATGAAGTGCATGCCGCCGGACGACGAAATGACGGTGGAGACCGTCAGCATCACATAGATGACCAGCAGCTCGACTCTGCTGAATTCCAGCGGACGGAGGAACTTGGTCAGGGCTATGTTGACGATCACGAGGAGGAAGAGGATGTTGAACGCGCCTATGGGGATGCTGGTGCCGGCCAGGGCCGTGTGGCCGCGCCCGCCGAGGACCAGTTCCGCCCAGTGGAGCCAGAGATTGGCGACCGCAGTGAGAACGATGCCCAGCGCAACCGACCGGACAGTGATGCCTGGCCGGGCTTCGCTGCCGGCAGTCATGGCGCGACCACCCTGATACAGGCGACCTTGCCGTCCTTGAGCTGCACCACCGCAGCCCACCGCGTCGCTGCCTGCGGATCATCGGTCGTCGGCGCCGCCGCCGACGCTCGCCAGATCATCTCATCGCCGTGCGTTTCGGGCTTGGGCAGGCGGCTGACCGCTTTCATCAGTTTCGGCCTGTCCATCCCAGGAACGACGGCCCCGATCCAGCCGAGATCCCGGACATAGCCGTGCACTGTCGCGCTGTCCTGTTTGGCGGCGGGCGCGTCTGCTGGAACCGCCTCAAGCGAGATGCAGCGCACCACATCCGAAAAGGCGATCGGTCGTTCGGGGTCCGAGGTGCCCGCGACGGGCGAGTCAAAGGTTGCTCGGATCGTGCAGCGGGCGGCCTGCCATGTCCATGTGTATCCTCGCGATCCGTTCATCGGGGTGCCGGGGCCCAGTCTGGCGCGCAGTGTCTTGAGCGTGTCTATTCCCACGCGCACTCCCGCGATTCGCGCTATCGCAGGCGCGGCATCGGCCGCGCTGCGTGGCTTGGCCGCCTGACCGGCTGATACAGAGCGCGCAACCAGGGCTATCGTCAGCGTCGCCAGAGCTATGCGAGCCGAACGCGCCATCAAGACCGACGCAGGGGTATGATGCTTCACCGGCAGCCTGACGGTTTGATTCAAAGGAGTCTCCGCCGCTTGTCCACCAACCAGCGTGATTGGCGTCTGTTCGGCGCAGCCACGTTCTGCTATGCGTTTGGCTTCGCCGTGTACAACGGTCTATTTCAGAACTTCTTCCGAGAAGTCCTGCATGGCGGGCCTGGCCAGCTAGGAATGCTCGAGTCGCTCCGCGAGGTTCCAGGGTTGCTCACGGCGTTCACCGCTGGCACTCTCGCTCTTATCGCCGAGACCAGGATCGGCAGTCTGGCCCTGCTCATCTCAGCGCTCGGCATCGCGGCGACTGGATATGCTACCGCGTACTGGCCTCTCGTCGCTATCACCGTCTTCTGGTCTATCGGCATGCACCTCTGGTTTTCGCTATCGCCGGCAATCACGCTGGCGCTTGCCGACGGCAAAGAGGGCGGGCGCCATCTCGGACGCATGGCAGGCATCGGCGCCGTGGCAGTGCTTGTGGGGCTGGCCGTGACGCGGGCAGTCAAACCGTATGTCGCCTACAGGGACCTGTTCGTGGCCGCCGGGACGCTCATATTCATTGCCGGCGTGTGCGCTTCGTTCTTGTCGCGGCGACAGCGGCCGAAGGATCGGCCCCGCCTGCTGCTCCGCAGAGAGTACAACCTCTTCTACTGGCTCACGTTCCTCGAGGGATGTCGGCGGCAGATCTTCGGCACCTTCGCCCCGTTCGTGCTGATCGTCGTCTACGGAGCGAAGGTTGAGACGATGCTCACGCTCGCTCTGGTGAACGCCGCGGTATCTACGTTTGCCGCGCCGGTGATCGGTCGGTGGATCGATCGTCTCGGCGAGCGGACCATGCTGACCTTCTACTATGTCGTGCTCATTGCCGTCTTTGCCGGATATGCCATCGTTCCTATGGTCGGGGTGCTGTACGCTTTCTACATGGTAGACAATCTGCTGTTCGCGTTTGCCATCGGCATCACCACGTATCTCAACGGCATCATCCGCCCCGACGAGATGACGCCGACGCTCACCATGGGAACCACCATGAACCACGTCGCCGCCGTCATCGTGCCGGTCACCGGAGGCGTGCTGTGGAAGACTGTCGGCGACTTCCGCATACCGTTCTGGATCGGCATCGGGGTAGTCTTGCTGTCCCTTGCCGCGGCGCGACGCATACCTGTCCGTCGTGCAGCCGCACAGGGTATCATCGGCGAATAAGCTGACGGGGGACGGCTGGGATCTGAGGGCACGTGTGGCCCGACGGAGCGAAGGACATGCGAGTCGGTATCACGGCGATGATCATCCTGGGGCTGATCCTTGCGGGGTGTTCGCACCGGTCCGAGCGCATCTCAGGCTCGGAGGCGCGTTCTGCCCCTACGGCTCCAGAGGATGCGCGCGCGACACTCGAAAGAGTGGGCGTTGAGGCCTACCCGAAAGCGCGTCCTGCCGAAGGCCTGAACGTCGTCCAGATGGAGATCCCCGAGGGCACGGCCTACACCACCACATGGTCCACGACCGATCCTGCTGCATCCGTCATCGCCTTCTACAAAGATCGGCTTCGGGATGCAGAGACCAACAACGACGAAATGAAGGACATGGTGGTGGGTTCCACTGTCGCTGGCGACAGCGTAACGGTCGTCACCTCCCCCGACAGCGAACGGACCCTGATCACCATTACAGTTCGCAAGAACCGTAACTAGCCCGGAATCGTCTATAATAGATTAGGTTACCCAGCCCCGCCGAAGCCGTCTACAATACCAGACCTCTGGCGTCCACTTTGCCGCGGACGTTGCCTAACACGAGCGCGCATGTGCGCCGGAACCGGCATACCGGCGCAACAGACCGCTTCGGCAGGGATATCGGCGTCTGCCGCACGCTGGAGCCACAAAGGCAAGGAGAAACACATGCAAGTTCCCCGTCGTCGGTCGGCGTTCACGCTGATCGAGCTGCTGGTGGTGATTGCCATCATCGCCATTCTCGCAGCGATCCTCTTCCCCGTTTTCGCCCGAGCCCGCGAGCAGGCTCGAAAGACCAGCTGCCTCTCGAACCTCAAGCAGCTCGGTCTCGGCTTCCTGATGTATGCCCAGGACTATGACGAGCGCCTGCCGGGCGTCAACTTCGGCGATGGCGTTGGACAGGGGTGGCCCTGGACCGTTTGGCCCGGTTCCGTGGACTGGACCGGCGTGTTCACGCATGCCGTGCAGCCCTACATCAAGAACCGCGCGATCTTCCAGTGCCCCAGCGGCACCGAAGTTGATCGGTGGAGCGGCCAGAACGGCCTGAGCTACTGCTACAACGAGTACATGTACAACACGGGTAATGGCTGGTCGAAGCTGGCATATGTCGGCAATGCGCCGGCCGGTCCGGCCGCGGTCTCGATGCTCTCGGAATGCTTCTCGAGCGGCATCTACATGGACTGGGAAGGCGGCGGTCCCACGCTGCCGGACGGCACCATGGACGGTCTGAACCGCATCCGCTATCACACCTGGAATCCGTGGCAGCCGAACCACGAAGGCACAAACATCACGTACGCCGACGGCCACTCCAAGTTCATTGCCAAGGACGCCATTCGCAGCTACCGCATGCCGTCCGGGTGGTCCGACAACCGCCAGAGGCCGATCGTCTACCCCGGCGCTGTCGAGCCATAAGGTCGTAGATCATCACGTCCGCGTCGCATCGTAGATGCCGGCATGCGACGCGGCGTGATCTCCCACGCAACAGGAAGAAGCTCACTACAGTATGCGCAAGCTCATAGCCATGGCGATGGCGGCGTGCGTCGCGCTGGCCTTACTCGCGGGATGTTCGAGCAAACCGAAGCTCACGGAGTCCGAGCGGAACACGCCTCCGCCCCCCGGACCTCGTGCCGGCTATACCCCTCCTCCGTCCGGGGCCATTCCCGGTCGCGCAGGCGGTCAGATGCCGGCTCAGCCTCCGCCCGGTAAAGGGCAGCCGCGCTGATCGAAGGGCCCGATGCCGCGGTGCGTCGGGCCCTTCGTCTTGCCTACACGCTCATGCTGAATGCGGGGCCATCCGCGTGTTGCCGGGTCACTGCGGCGTCGTGGTTCCCGCAAGCCGAAACGCAATCTGAACTTCGATGTGCTCCCCGAAAGGAACCCGAATGCCTTCGGCATGGGGCCAGTCCGGCGGCTGGCTGAAGGTTACGTCTGCGATGTCCGAAGAGCACTTCCTGCCGTCGGCAAGTTCGAGCTCGATCCAGAAACGCCGAATGCTGAAGTAGTCGCGATTGGGATTGCGGATCACGAGCGCGTTCAGGCTGCTGAGCGAACGGATGGCCTCGTCGGGGACAGGCATGCCCACGCGCTCGGCATAGGCGCCGCCGATCTCGTCGCCACTGGCTTCCGGCATCGGTCCCATCTCCACGCCGTTCAGCGTTGCGAAGCACACATAGGTTCCGGCGTTGAGACCTTTGCCATCGAAACGGAGCCAGCCCCGCCTGGCCGATCGGATGGCCTCGCGCGTCAAGCCCTCGATCGAGTATGGCCCAGGCTTGCGCCGGTAAAGATCCGAGCGCGCGTCGAGATGTCGGATCCACACAGGCTTGAGCGTCTCAATGCGCAGATCTGCCCAGCACCCCCAGTCGCCCGACGAGTCGTCAGCCGTGCCCGGATCGAGCACCAGCTTCAGGCGAATGGTCTGGCCGGCCCACGGCGTCAGGTCCGCCTCGAAGGGCTCCCAACGGTGCTGACGCACGGTGTGTGCGCCAGCCTTCGTGGCGCTGCCTTTCTCGTCGAGCACGTACACTTCGTAGAGGATGCCGTCTCCGGGATCGCTGCCGTCGAGCTTACCGACGGAAGCCCGAAATGCCGACGGCGTCTCGGCTGGCAGCTTGACCGGATCGAAAAGGGCATACGTGCGCCCGATCGTGCCGCCGAGCCACGGGGGATGCATTTTGAGGCTCCGTTTGGCGACACGGTCGCATTCGCCCGTTTCCCAGTGGACATGCGCTCCTGTCTCGCGGAATCCCGGCTTATCCGGCTCTCCGCGGAGCCCAACGCCTGCCACGAAGCCCTCCGGCAACGCGACTGCCGGAGAGGGCGCCAGTCTCGTGACCATGCCCGCCTCACGGACGATCGAGACGCCGCCGGACCGAATCTGCACGCTCAGGAGCTCGTTGGATTCGGCATCAGGCGTGCCGAAAGGCAGCCTTGCGGTTGCTTTCGTGCCGGGCTCGGCCTCTATCTGAGCGGTCTTGCCGAGGGCCGACACCGCGACAGCCGCTTTCGAAGGCAATCGAGACGTGAGCGCAACCACCAGATCATCGCCCTCGACGTCGAGCTGCACTGCGAAAGGCTCGACGACCGTGAAGTCCAGCCACTCGCCCTCGAATCGCTGCCAGATGCGGCTGCCCGGCGCGGCGTCTGCGGGGATTGCCGCCGTATGGCGCGTGGAGCCCTGAACCGTGATCTTCTCGCCGGGCGTGACCTCGGTGCGCGCCGCACGAAGCCTGGAAGGCGGCGATGAAAGCTGGACGCCTTTCAACAGGTAGCTGTAGGCGCCCTGGACTGGCATCACATAGGTCAGGCCCCGAGCGGAGCGCAGCTCGGCGGGGCCGAGGGGCTTCCGCTCGCGATCGAGCGCGACTGCGGATCGTGCTGTAACGGCGAAGCCGCTCTGCGCTCCATCCAGTGGGATAATCTCCCACTCATCTGTCTTGATTCTGCGGCACACGGCGACGCCGTCCGAGGCCGCCTTCGCAAAGCGGGTGAACCGTCCGCGACCGTCAACGAAGATGTACTCCGGCGTCACGGCATAGTCGGCCCGATGGCCAGAGCCATCCGAACTGATTACCGTGACCGCGTCAGCCTTGTCGGCGCCTGCACTCGGCGTCCATCCGCAGTAGCCGTTGGGAGGCAGATTGATCTTGCGTCCAAACGCCTGGGTAACCATCCGTTCGGTCTTGCTGCCGTTGGCGGCCACGACGGTGCCGTCTGAGTAGCGAACCACGACCTGAGAGCGGCGATAGTCGCCCGATGCAACGGCTTGCGACGTTGTCAGGGGCTTGCCCTGAGCGTCCACATAGCGAATGTCAGCCGCTCGGGCAAGGCAGTAGCGCGCATGAAGCTGCTGCAGCATGTAGTAGCTCTTCAGGATGTTGGCCATGCCGCCTTCGGTGACGAGAAAGCCGGGATGGCCAAACGCGACCGTCGCGGCGAGGAACCGGTCGAGCCAGGCATCGCGTTCCTCGCGGTTGGACTGAGGTTGCGGAACGTTGGCATAGAACATATCCGGTGCGCCCATGCCGAAGTTGCAGCCGAGGTCGTGCATCCTCCGCAGGTCGAAGTCCACGAGCCAGGGGTTCTCCGCGGGACGGTAGGCTTGATCCTGGCCGTAGTTGCCGTCGGTGAGGCCGGAGTAGAAGGAGTGGTAGTTGCCTTCGGAGTAGACGGGTCCGTTCCATGCTTTCTTCTGCAGGAGCATGATCTCGCCGTAGGCGTAGAAGACGGCTGCCATCGTGCCGGCTCCCGGCACGCGGGGATCATAGTCCACGCGATGCCACGGCGCCACGGCGGTATGCACGTCGCAGTAGGCCGTGCTGAAACCGAACTTGGCCTGATTGATGGGCGACAGGCGCTCACAGTACTCGACGGC
>JAAYVH010000247.1 GCA_012517255.1 Chthonomonadales bacterium | reverse complement strand
CCGCAGCAGCAGATCACAGTCGCGACGCCGCCCTGCGCGCGCATAGGCAAGCAGCAGCCGATTGACGGCCCCTAGTTCCGCGGTGGCTGGATCGCCCGCAGTCTGGTAGGCGCGCACTGCGCCCGTCCAGTCGCGAACCGCGAATGCTGCATCGCCCTTCTCCAGCGCCGTGGCATCGGGCTTCAGCGCCCGCAGTCGGGCCTGCATCGCCTTCTGCGCCTGGTCCATGGCAGAGCGGGCCCCCATGACCAGAGCGTCCATGGTCTCGCCTGCGTCGCCGCGCAGCACATACAGCGCCGCAAGCTCCATCCTCGCCTCGGTGTCGTCGTCAGGGATAGCCGCCTGCTCCAGGAGGCCGATGGCGCTGTCATACTGCTTGGCGGCGCGATGGATGGCGGCCAAAGCTCGCGCAGCCGACAGGTTGGAGGCATCTATCTTGATCGCCCGGCGCGCGTGGCGCGTCGCTCGCTCGATGTCCTTCGAGCCCATCGCCTCCAGCGCGATGCGGGCATGATGCTCGGCGCCCTTGCTGAGCTCGTTATCCACTACCACGGTGACCTCAGCGCGGGCTGTGGCGCCGTTCATGTCGGTGGCGATGGCGGCGACCCTGTGCTGGCCGTCCGAGTCGTCGAGCGTGTCCCAGTTCAGCGTGTAGGGAATGCTGCTGTCGGTGGCTCGCTCCTTGCCGTCGATCTGGAAGACGACTTCGCGAACGCCGGCGTCCTCGAACCCGGTGACCCGGGCAGTAACCGTGACGGTGTCGGCCACTCGTTCACCTTCGCTCAAGCTCAACGTCACCGTTCCTGCACGGGCTGCTGTCACCAGCGCTAGGATCAACGATAGCGCGGCGAAGTCACGCACGAAGCGCGCGAAGCTCGTCATAGTGTGGGTCTCCTGTTACGACTGGCGTTATGCTCTTGTTGGCGCGTCCTAGCGCACAGCGATGGTCACATGCGCTGGGGCCTGATCGCGAATGTAGGACAGGTGCGCCTGCAGATCGGACGGACCGATCGCCGACCCCTCGCCGTCGGTTGCCCCAACGCCCTTCGACGTGGCGGTGAACGCCGCCATGGCAGCCTGGCCCGGGCGAAGCGAATCGAACACGGCCTGGAGCGATGGTTCGACGCTGGACCCGTGCGGTCCTGTCACCCACAGCTTCACAGCAGAAACCGTATGCGACCCCGAGTTGCGCACGCGCACATCAACGCTGACACGTCCTTCGGCGGTCCCCGAAGTAGCAGACGGCAGAAGGCCAAGAGCGGCAACACTGCACTCGCCGAGGGCGTTCTCGAGGGCAAGCAACTCATCGCTCATGCGGTCGAGGATCTGGCGCGCGGCCGGACCCGATGCGGGGGTGTTTCCGCACACGGCCTGGGCATGTCGGACGCCCAGAAGGGCGCGGTGGATGGGCTTGAGCGCCTCGACGGCATCATCGCGAATCAGCAGCTTCTGCGCTTGCGTCAGCATCCATGGCCACTCGCGCAAAGCGCTCACCATGATCGCGCTCTGCCGCGAGTTGACCGAACGGTAGCTGCGCGCGTGCTGGAGCGCACGTCTGTAGGCCCTTGCCGCAGCCGACGCGTAGTCCACGAATCGGTAGACGGCCCCCGTGCCGCCGGGCAGATATCCGGGTTTCTGGATCGCGCCGGCGCTGTTCAGGGCGTTGGACTGAAGCCTCTCGATGCGGGAACCATCGGGCCCGAACACAAGACGCTCAATGGTGTAGCGGCCAGCCGGCATGCGCACGTGAAGCCTGAGCAATGCCGGACCTGCCCCGGGGTTCGACACAGCAACCGCCACGCCGTCGGGTATGCGCGATGCCGCAACATGCACCGCCTCGTGATCGCTGGTGGCCTCAACGCGCTTGCCATCAAGCGAGACCCAACCTTGCCACGGAAGCGCGTCGGCATGGCTGTCGCTAAGGCGGAGGTCGTTGAGAGACCCGGCCGTCACCGCTGTCGCAGCTTTCTCATAGTCCACCAAGATGGTGGCGGAGACTGCCGGCGCGGTCTGGTTGGACGGCTCGCCGTCGTCTGGGGTAAGAAGCTGTTGGCCCACGGTGACGATCGCCACAGTCACCAACAGCGCGGACGCCATCTCGGCTACGCCCGCTCGATAGGTGCGGTGTACCCTCAAAACTCCTCCTGCGGCGTTGTCGCCGCCGGCGGACGGGCTATCCGAACGCGCCGCTCGAACACCTCGCGCTCCAGCATCACCCGCCTGCCGCACGTTGCGCATGTCAGCCCGACATCGGCGCCCGTGCGGTGGACGATCCACTCATCGCCTCCGCACGGATGCGCCTTGCGCAACCGGACACGATCACCGACAGATATCTGCATCATGCTCATAGACGCGTGTCCACATCCTGCAAACCTCGCATTGTAGCACACGGTTACCGGCTATAATACGCACGTCACGCTACCGGCATCGCCGCCGAGTTCGCACAGGAGCCGCCATGCTGCCCATCGCGGCCATCTTTGCCGCCACCACAGGGACACCCTCGCTGGATCCTACGGAGGGTCGCCGCCCGCCGAACGTCGTATTTATCCTGGCCGATGACCTCGGCTACGGCGATCTCGGATGCTACGGTCAGAACCGCATCAAGACGCCCAGCATAGATCGGCTGGCAGCCGGGGGCATCCGGTTCATGCAATGTTACGCCGGCAGCACCGTCTGCGCGCCGTCGCGCTGCTGCCTCATGACCGGACTGCACACCGGTCATGCGTTCGTGCGCGGCAATGCCCTTGTGCCGCTTCGGCCCGGAGAGAACTCCGTGGCGGGGGTCTTCCGGTCGGCGGGCTACGCGACAGCCCTGATCGGCAAGTGGGGCCTGGGCGAGCCGGGCACGACAGGCATCCCCAATCGGCAGGGCTTCGAGTTTTTCTACGGCTATCTGAACCAGGCGCTGGCCCACAACAGCTTCCCACAGGAGCTGTGGCGCAACGAGACGCGCGAAGCCATCCCGGAGAACCGGAACAACCAGCGAGGCGCGTACTCCAACGATCTCTTTACGCGGGAGGCGCTTCATTTCATCGAGCGCAGCGCCGACAGGCCGTTCTTTCTGTACCTGGCCTACACGGGACCCCATGCCAACAGCACCGCACGGACCATGGAAGCGCCCCGCATCGAGCCCGAGTACCTCGACAAGGACTGGCCGGAGGTCGAAAAGCTCTTCGCTTCGACCATCACGCGCATGGATCGCGACATCGGCGCCATCGTGGAGCGACTGGGCGCGCTAGGACTGTCCCGTGATACCATTGTCTTCTTCACGAGCGACAACGGGCCGCACCGCGAGGGGGGGCATAGCCCGACCTTCTTCAACAGCAGCGGGCCTCTGCGGGGCATCAAGCGGGATCTCTACGAGGGCGGCATTCGAGTGCCCATGATCGTTCGGTGGCAGGATCGGATTCGACCCGGGAGCGTCAGCGATGAGCCGTGGGCCTTCTGGGACTTTCTGCCGACCGTGTGCGATCTGCTCGATAGGCCGCTCCCTGGCCAGACCGACGGCGTCTCCGTTGTGCCCGCGCTCTTCGGCGGACGGTTGCCTGCCAGGCCGCCCATGTACTGGGAGTTCCATGAGGGCGGGTTCAGCCAGGCGGCACGCATGGGTGCATGGAAGGCCGTGCGACGAGCAGGGCGAACCGACACGGAGCTGTATGCCCTGAATAACGATATTGCTGAGGCCGACAACGTCGCTGCACAGCATCCTGAGGTGCTTGCCCGTATGGAGGCGTTCCTGCGCGAGGCCCGCACAGAGAGCGCTGAGTTCCCCGTTCCGAAGCAATGAATCAGCCTGCCGGACCGCTGGCTTTCCACATCATGACGAAGCCGATCGGGCCGATCTGCAACCTCGACTGCCGCTACTGCTTCTATCTGCAAAAGGAGGATCTCTATCCCGGCAACCGGCGCTGGGCCATGTCGGACGAAGTGCTCGAGCGGTACATCAGGGACTACATTGCCGCGCAGGAAGTGCCCGAGGTCAACTTCGCGTGGCAAGGCGGAGAGCCTACTCTCCTGGGGGTGCGGTTCTTCCGCAAGGCTGTTGAGCTGCAGAAGAGGCACGCACGCGGCAAGCGGATCAGCAACGCCATTCAGACCAACGGCACGCTCCTCGATGATGAGTGGTGCCGGTTCCTCCACGACAACGACTTCCTGGTGGGACTGAGCCTCGATGGACCCCGGGATCTGCATGACGCTTACAGGCGCGACAAGCGAGACAGACCGTCCTTCGATCGGGTGATGCGCGGTCTTGAGCTCATGCAGAAGCATCGCGTCGAGTTCAATACGCTGACTGTGGTGAACCGGCTGAACGCGCATCATCCGCTCGAGGTCTACCGGTTCCTCAAGCAGGCAGGCTCCCGGTTCCTGCAGTTCATACCGCTCGTCGAGCGGATGCCGCCGGAGGCAGTCGCCGAGCCGGCGCCGTCGGGGCATGCGCTGGCCGGCCCGCCGGACCTTGACGACGACACGAGAGCGCCACGCGTGACCGAATGGAGCGTCGAGGCCGAGCAGTTCGGCGTCTTTCTCTGCGCGATCTATGACGAATGGGTGCGCAACGACGTGGCTCGCGTGTTTGTGCAGATATTCGACACGGCTCTGGGCATCTGGGCGGGCGCAGGCGCCTCTCTGTGCGTGTTCGCCGAGACCTGCGGCCGGGGGCTGGCAATCGAGCATAACGGCGATCTCTATGCCTGCGACCACTACGTCTATCCCGAACACCGGCTCGGCAACGTCATGGAAGTCGGCATCAAGGATATGGTGCTCTCCAGGCAGCAGCTTGCGTTTGGCGAAGCCAAGCGCGATACATTGCCAGCCTACTGCCGCTCGTGCGAAGTGCTGTTCGCGTGCCGGGGAGAGTGCCCGAAGCACCGCTTCGTGCGGACGCCCGACGGCGAGCCCGGGCTCAACTATCTGTGTCCTTCCTACAAGCGCTTCTTCAAGCACATTGATCGTGATATGCGCCTGATGACCCAGCTCTTGCAGGCCAACCGAGCTCCGGCGGAAATCATGAGCATGTATGCCCACGCCCGAGCTCCCCATGTCGTCGGACCGTCTCAGAATGCCGCCGTTGTGCGCCATGCTCCGGGGCGCAACGATCCCTGTCCATGCGGAAGCGGACGCAAGTTCAAGCAATGCTGCCTGAACCGCCTCTGACCATACAACCGCTTGGCGATGGCGACGCCGAGGCGCTGCTGGATTTCTACCGGTCGCTGTCCGAGGCCGTTGCTCGGGACTTCCTACCGGTGGGCGTTGTCGCGCCTGACACGGTTAGTGAGCATCTGGCCCTCGTACGCGACGGGGTATGCCTGAGCCTCGGTTTGTTTGACAGCAGCGGGCGCATTCTGGGCCACGGCTTCATACAGGGGCTGGATACGCCGCGCCCCATGCTGGGAATCGGTCTGCATGATGACGTGATCGGGCAGGGCTATGGCAGGCAGATCATGGAGCGTCTGATCGCGGAGTCCGACAGCCGCGGCGTGCCCGCGCTGATGCTCAACGTCGTCAAGACCAACACGCGTGCCGAACGGCTCTATGCCAGTCTCGGATTCGTGCGAACCGGCCAGGCTACGTTCCGGATTCGCAACGACAGTTGGGCCATGGAGCGCAGGCGGCCCCGGGCGTAACAGCGCGGAGGCGCGGCATACCCGTCAGTCCGTGACGGCGGCCGGCAAGGTGAAGTAGAAGGTGCTGCCCTCCCCCAGGGCGCTCTGCACGCCGATGTCTCCGCCGAGGACCTCCACCGCCATCTTGCAGAACGTCAGTCCCAGCCCCGTCGAGGGCACGCCGTTGTTCTCGCCGTTGGCAACCTGGTGGAACTTATCGAAGATGCGAGACTGATGCTCGGGAGGTATGCCGGGTCCGTTGTCGCTGACGCTTATCCGCAGGGTGGCTCTGCCCGAGCGCTCCACCGCCACGTTGATCTGCCCGCCTCGCGGGGCGTACTTCAGCGCATTGCCCAGCAGGTTGACCATGATGCGTCGCACAAGCTCGCGATCGGCCTGCACTTCATCCCGTTCCTCGTGCCGAACTTCGATGGTAATGCCCTTCTCGCGCGCCAGAGGACCCACCAGCGTGACCGCCACGTCAATGGGCTGCTTGACCGGGAAGATGTCCGGCGTCAGGGTCATCATGCCCGATTCCATCTTGGAGATGTCGAGCAGATCATTGACCATGAGGAGCAGCCGGTTGGCGCCGGTGAGAGCGTGATCGACCATCTCCGGGGTGATCTCGGGATCGTATTCCGTCTGCTGAACGGTCTGCAGGCCTGTAATGATGCTCGTCAACGGCGTTCGCATGTCGTGGACGATCATGTGCGTGAGCGCATCCTGGGCTTCGCGCGCCGCTCGCAGTTCTGCATGCGTATGGCTGAGCTCCTCGTGCGTGCGGCGAAGCTCGCCGTGGGCTTTGGTGAGCTCGTCATGAGCGGCCTGCATGGACTCGTGGGCCTTCTGGAGCTGCTCATATAGCTCGGCCGTCTGCCGTTGCCGGTCCAGCTCGTCGCGCATGGCCGGGAACCATTGGCGCACCAGGACCATGATGATCACGGTCGCCGAAGCAAGGTTGATGAGCTTGGGCACAATGACCAGTTGGGGATCCGAGAGGAGCTCGTAAATGTCCGAAGGCAGGATCCCGGCGCGGGCGGTGTAGACCGTTCCGAAGTAGACGTTCTCCAGCAGCGTGCGCGCGCCATCGAGGAAAACGACCACCAGCATCGTGCCGACGATGGATTCGAGCGTGCGGAGCCGCCGATGCTCGCGCCAATAGAAGACGAGGATCAGAAGCCAGCAGAGGATCAGGACCCAGTAGAGGCCCGCTGCAATGTATCCGTAGGTTTGTGAAGTCAATGACACACTAACATACCGCGCAGGCTAGAGATAACGCCGCGACGGCTTATTCTACCCGCCGGACGTTGCCTCGCGGCCCATGCACGTCGGCCGCGACGCGCATGATAAGACGCCGAGCCGTGGAGGGGTGTTCCGGCCACGGCCCGGCGTACCCTGTTAGCGGCGCGCTGCCACCTGAAGGTCGGTGCGGAGCACCTCGAGGGCTTTCTTCAGTTGCGTGTCGTGTTCCTTGTCCTCAAACTGCTGATCCACCCAGTCGGGCGACTGCTCCACCGCTATGTCCGGCATGATGCCGCCGGAACCGAAGATGGGCCGCTTTTCCTCGTCGTACTTGTTGTTGATGTCACGTCCCGACGGCGTGAAGTACTTCGCCGTGGTAAGTCGCAACGCCGATCCGTCGCCCAGCGGGAACAGCGTCTGCACCAGGCCCTTGCCGAACGTGTGCTGACCGATGAGCTTGCCCCGATGGTGATCCTTGATGGCCCCCGCGACGATCTCCGACGCGCTGGCGCTCGATTCATTGATGAGCACAGCCACCGGAATGTCGCCGACTTTGGGCAGCCGGGGATTGGCTTCCAGCGTGTGCCGGACGCCGTTCTTCTCCTGCACGATGACGATGGCGCCACGGTCCACGAAGCGACTGCCGATCCGAACCGCCATCTCCAGCAGACCGCCCGGATTGTAGCGGAGATCGAGAACCAGCGCGCGGGCGCCCTGTTTCTTCAGGTCCGTCCACGCTCTCCATAGCTGATCGTCCGCGCGCTCGTTGAACTCGTTGAGCACGATGCGCGCGATCTTCCGGTCGGTGTCTTCCATCCAGGCGTTGATGACCGGAGGCTCGATGTGCTTCCGCACGATCACGAACGACAGCGGCTTCGAGGCATTCTGGCGCAGGACCGTGACGGTGACCTTGGTGCCTCTCGGGCCCTTGATGAGCTTCACGACATCGTTGATGCCCTTGCCCAGCGTCGGCGTCGTCTTGATGAGCTTGCCGGTGTCGTGGTCGTGGGTGCCAACGCTCAGGATAATGTCACCGGCCTTGAGCCCGACCAGGAAGGCCGGGCTGCCGGGAATGGGGCGCACGACGCGAACATCGCGACCGTAGGGTTCGAGCACGGCGCCGATGCCTTCGAACGAGCCCTGAGTCGTCTGCTGCATCTGCAGCCAGTCGTCGGGGTCCAGGAAGCCCGTGAACGGATCGTTGAGGGTTGCCAACATGCCCTGGATGGCGGCGTAGGTCAGCTCCCGGGTCTTCTTGTCGTCAATCGTGGCGCGCGAGTAGTCGCGCTTCAGCACGGTCAGTATCTCGCTCGTCAGCGCCACAGGGCCGGCAGTCGCCTGAGCGTCGGCGGCGGGCACTCCGAGGCTGCTCCTCAGGAGATCCGTGCCCTGCCGCTTGAAACGCCGCGCGGCGGCCTGATCAAGGGTGGGGCCTGCGAAACCGAAGACGAGGCCTATCAGCGCCACAAACGCGGCAACACGAACGAAGCTGCGGTTCGTGGTGTGCGTGGGCACCGGATCCGTCGCGGTATGCCAATCGCTCACGATCGCCCTCCCTGAGCTCGCCCCAGCAACGCCAAGGCCTTGTTCACCGCCGCATCCTTCTCCCACCTCGGACCGCCCGTTGCGACCGGTACGTCGGGGCTCAAGCCGGTCGCCGGCACCGCCTTTCCGGCAACGGTAAAGTACGATCCTGCGGTCAGCGTCATGGCTCCCAGGCTCAGTTTGATCAGCTTCTGATAGGAGCTGTCGCCTTGAGAGGGCGCGCCGATCAGCTTGGCGCCGGCCCTGGCCTGCAGGTAGGCGGCGGCGACCTCCGCGATGTTGGCCGTTCCCTTGTTGATCAGTACGGCCACAGACGGCCGCGTTCCTGAAGATGATCCGCTCTGAGCTGCCGACGCGATGGGGTGCCGCGATGAACCTCGAGCGATCTTGCCGAACTCCCCGCTGAAACCGAGCGCCGAGAGGACAGCCGCCGCCGAGGAAACCACGCTCTTGGGACCGGCCAGATCGGGACCGCCGGCGTTATCGCGTAGATCGAGGATCACACGCGCCGGACGGCCTGACGTCTTGAGCGCGGAGGTTACCTGCGCGGGTGCGGAGGCAGTGAACTGCGTGATGCGAAGATAGCCGGTGCCCGGCGCGACGGTGTGGAACTCCACCGGCGCTACCTGCGTTTCGTTACGGGTTACCTTCACGGTGATGGGCGCAGGCGCGCTTTTGCGCTCGATCGTAAGCTCCAGGGGCTTGCCGGTCGGCTGGGTGAGCTGCTCCAGCGCGCGCGGCCACGAGATGCCGTCCTGAAGCTTCTTGGTGGCATCCTTGATCTTCTCCCGGTACTCGCGTTCGGGCATGGTGCGAAGCGTCATGCGGTTGAGATCGAGACGGGGATCATAGGCGATCACCCAGCGACCGTCAATGCCCGTGATGTAGTCGCCCGCGCGCACGCCTGCAGCGTCGCAGGGACCACCCGGAACGGGCGCAATCACGCATACGCGTCGCTGCTCCACCTCATCGCGCTTCTCCTTCACCACGGCCAGCACTGCGCCGATGCCGACGAACTTGCCGTCGAGCTGCTGCTCGAGAAGGGCGGTCTGATCGGGAGCCCAGTAGCGCGTGCGCGGGTCATCCAGCGTGTACAGCATGGTGCGCGCGGCGCCGACCGCGAACTTGTCGTCGGCGTCCACCTTCTCGACATACTCCGATTCCACCATCTCCAGCACGTCACTCATCGTCTGGAGCGGCGACGGTTGCTGCGACCACGAAAGCTCATCGAGATTCGAGAAGCCGAGACCGCTTCCCGCCTCGCTCGCTGCAGTGGCGCCTGCGAGGGGATCCCTCTGGCGGAAGGTGTAGGCGCCGAGCTGGATGCCGATCGCTACCGACCCCACCGCCAACAACGCCAATATGCCGATCCGCGCCGATGTGCGCATGATCCTGACCAAGCTGACCTCCACTCTGTGCCGCCTCATGCTCGGGCGGCGTACGTTGGGTGATTATACACTTGCCTATACGCAGGGTCAAACTGACGGGTTCTGCGACGGCGCCGTCATGTTAGTCCGGCACGCCGCCGGAGCAGCCACTCCGTGGCAAGCAGCGTAATCGCAACGATGAGGACGATGGGAGCGTGCCAGATCGGCGTCTCAGCGGTCGTCTTGACCGTCAGCGGCTTGGCTCGCAGAGCCTCCGCCCATGCCGCGACGTCTTCGGCCCGCAGGTACCTGCCCCCGCCTGCCTCGGCGATGCGCCGCAACGTGGCCTCGTGCATCTCAGGCTGCTGGGCTTCCAACGATACCTGCTGCACGAGGAACCGCGTCGTCGCTCCAGCGTCGCCGCCTTCCGGAGCGCGCAGCGACAGGCTGTACTCGCCTGCGCTCGGCGCTGTCAGGTCAGCGGTGAACAGTCCGGGAGACCCGGCCACGGCGCGCAGGCTGACGGACCTGCGCTCCGAGCCCAGCCCCGGTACTTCCGAGCCCACGCGCGACAGAGTGGCGGTGAGTTGCGGAAGACGACTGGGCCGGTAGAACTCATCGAGAAGCCGTGCAGTCACCTGCACGCGATCGCCCGGGCGGTATTCGGCACGGTCCACGCTGATCTGCGCGAAGCGATTGCCGCCCGGGTTGTCGAGCGGCGTCATGGTGCGAAGCACCTGGCCCCAGAACCGGTAGAAGTGCCGGTCGCCGACCTTCCAGCGCCACCGCCATGTGCTGTCGGTCATGATCATCAGACATCGTCCGGCGCCGTAGGGCTGCACCGCCACAACGGGTCGAGGGCCGGCCGCGGTGCTGCGCGCAGGATTGACGGCGAGGACCGTCGCCCCCGGCTTGGCGCGTTGCGACCCTGCCATCCAGAGCATCCCCGGCAGGTCCCGCCAGATGCGCTCGTCTTCTGCGGGGTCCGGATGCATCCTCAGCACGGGATCCTGAGCCCCCGCCGGAGTGCGCTGCCACTGGAACGGTTCGTCCATGATCACGGGGTCGGGCGCCGTTCCCACCGACAGAGGGAACAGCGGCTCGATGATCGTGTCGGCGTAGGCGTGGGGCATGTGACGCTCGCCGGCGATGACAATGAGACTGCCGCCACGGTCCTCGACGAACCGCCGGATCGCACGCAGATGGGTGTTCTGCAGGCTCTGGCGCGGTACGTCGCCAAGGATGAGGATGTCGTAGGCGAACAGCTGCCTCTCGTCAGAAGGAAAGGCCGTGACGGGAAGATTGCCTTCGGCGACGGGTCTGTCGGGGACGTCCGTTCGGAAGCAGGCGAAGCCGATCTGATCATCGCGGAGGATGGCATTGCGCAGGTAGCGGTACTCCCAGCGCGGCTCGCCCTCGACATACAGCACGCGCAACTTCTTGTCCACGACCTGCTGAAAGTACCGGCGCGCGTTGTTGTCATAGGTGGTCTCGTCCGGCAGACGAGTCACCGCGACGGAGTAGGTGAACTGCCCGACCTGCTTGGGAGTGTACGTGAACGACACGGTCTGCTTGGCGTCGTCGGATGCCAGCGTCACGGTTCGCGAGGCGACCGGCGCACCGTTGCGCGTCAGCGTAAGGGTCACCGTTCGACCGCCGAAGCCGCGGTTTCTGACGCCAACGAACACGCGGACCTCGCTGTCCTTCCGAACCACCCGATCGGCTAGCGCCTCTGAGACGGCGATGTCGCGGGTGGGGGTAGGATCGCCGATCCCCAGCGTGTGCACAGGGATGCCGAGCGCTCGGGCACGTCTGGCCCAGACGACGGGATCGTCACCCAGATTGGATCCTCCGTCGCTTACGATCAGGATTCCGGCAACCGGAGCTCCGGTGTTGTCGTCAAGGGCTGTGCGCAGCGCCGTGCCGATCTGCGTCGCCGCGCCGCTCGCCCCCTGTGCCGTCAGCGCCGTACGCAGGTCCGCCACGGTCGCATCATCGTCGAAGACGTAGCCCCGAAGATCGAAGCGGCGTCCGAGGCGTGCCAGCACATCGGCGTTCTTTGCCGCCAGGACTGCTGACGCCAGCTCGCGTCGGCGTGTCGCTCGAGGATCGCGACCGGTCGCCCTGCGGATCGGGTCGGCCAGACGATCCGGCAATCTGGGATCGAGGAACTCCATGCTGGGGGACCTGTCGGCCAGCACGATGAACGTCTGGTTCACCGTAGAGGTCCTGGTCCATGTGACCAGAGGCTCGAGGAGCATCATGAGAAGGCAGGCCGCCGCTAGTATGCGCATCGTCGCCAGCGGCGCTTTCATCCACCAGCTCGGGCTTGTTCCGTCGCGCCAGTACTGCATGAACGTCCAGAGCGCGAAAGCGGTCAGGATCGCCGCTGCCATGCCGACGGACCAACCCGAGAGCGTGACGCGTCCCTGAGACCATCGGTCAGCACCCTCGCCGAGGCCAAGGAGCGAGCGAAGCACGGGATTCATGTGCGCCGCCCAAAGGCGCGCGCGAGATAGGTCTCGGCCGCCATCAGGATGAGCGCCGACACGATCAGCGCAGGCCAGAACTCGGAGCCATAGCGAGAAGATCGAACCACACGCCCGATGTCATCTCCCTCGTGCGCGAACGTGATCGGTATGGAGCCGGCATGACCTGCGATGACGTCCGGTCGCGCGACGGTCAGGTCTGTCTCGCGGGGATCCAGATTCGCGGCAAAGCCGTCGGACAGATCTACCGCGTCGGACGTGACTTCATAGAGCCCGGGCTCGGTCGGAGGCGGACAGCGGAGCATGACGGCATCGGGTCCGGGAACGCCCCGGAGACTGCTTGCGATGATGCGGTCGGCCTCATCAGGCAATGCGGCCTTGCGCGCGATGGAGAACGTCTTCTGTCCGGCTTCGATGCCGAACGTCAAAGCTGCCGGCTGGCCCACCGACAGCATGCGCTCGTCCGACCGTGCCGATGCGAGGTAAGCCACCAACTGGTGAATCAGGGGAACATAGGCCGCCTTGAGCGGCAGATCGCCGCCATCTACGCCAGCAGAAAACGCGCAGAGGATGGCCCGCCCGTTGCCGAGAGCACGCTCAATGATCGCCGGCCGGCCATCGGAGAACCGCAGAATGGTCTGCGGTCGTCCTTGCCTGGCCGTGCCGCTGCGAGATCCGCCCGTATCGGGCACGCCGAGGTCATAGGTTGTGGTGAACCTGGCGGCGCCGAGGTCGGTCGTCTCTGCCGACCGGAACAGCAGCAGGGGTTGGCGCGTGATAGTGGCGGCGTCGAGCGACGGAGCCCGATCCAGCGGAAGCTGACGACGCGAGCCGATGCGAACCGGCCACAGCGCCTCCTCGCGTTCGCCAGCAACCGTCGCAAGGCCTGTCCCGCCAGAAGCCGCAGGGAAGGCGAGGAGCCCACCGCCAGCCTCGACGAAGCCGCGCAGAGCGCGAAGCTCGGCGGCCGATAGGTTCGACGGTCCGGCGAGCACCACCACATCGAAGGAGCGCAAGGGCATGCCCGAATCGCTCAGGGCGTTACGAACCGTTGAGGTCACCTGAGCTGCGCCGCCCTCGCTGGCGCCGGCGGGAGACAACGCCGTCGCGACATACAGCGTGTCAGGCACCGATGCACCGGATGTGGTCGGACCGACAACCAGCACACGCAGCGCCTTGCGCACATGAACGGCGAACCAGCCTGAGTTGTCGGAGGCGAGTCCATCGGGTCGATCGAGCACGATCCGACCGTAGTGCGTCCCCGGACGATCGAATGTGTGGGTGAATGCGGCGCGGGCTGTCTCGCCCTTCGCAATCTGCAGGGCGGTCGCGCCAGCCGTGCGCGTCTCGACTTCCAGCCTCGCCGTGGCCGATCTGAGCGGGCCGTCGGTACGATTGACCACCTCCGACTCGATCCTTACGGGCGCCCCCGGGATGACGAAATCGCGGCTCTGCATGGGCGGCAGGACCGACGCATTCGGGCGCGAGTCGGCGGCAACGTGGATCCAGGTGATGCGCGCGAGGCGACTGAGGCGCCGCCACGTGTCCGCTTCTGCCGTGCCGGGCATGCCAGGGAAGCCCGATCGCTGGGAGTCCGTGATAACGTACACTTCGCGACGCGACGCGCGACCCGCCTCGCAGATCTCCAGACACAGGCGAGCCGTTCGGGCATAGTCAGTTCCATATCCTGACAGCGGCGCTCGCCGGATCGTGCGCCTGACGCCTTCCAGGTCGTGAGACGGATGCTTGACGAGCGGCCTGGGGTTCGCCGACGCGAGCACCACCGATACGGCGTCGCCTGGCTTCAGCGTGCTCGATATGATCTGATCCGCGGCCTTGCGCGCGCGCTCGAAATCCGTCTCGCCGGCTCGTTCGAAACCCATGGAAGCCGAGTTGTCGAGGGCGATCACGGCGTGAATCGGGCCCGATCCGGCCTGACCGATGGCACGGGATCTAATGACCGGTCGCGCAAACGCCAGCACGATCAGGGCTACGATGAGCGCCCGGATCGCGGCGAGGATCATCTGCTCGAGACGCAGCCGGCGCCTGAGCCTCTGCTGGGATTGGACAAGGAACTGCCATGCGGCCCAGCGCAGGACGCGGATTCTCCGACGGCGCACCAGATGGAGGAGCAGAGGAACCGAGACGGCAGCAAGCGCCCACAGGAATCCCGGGCTGATGAATGTCACGGCTGACGCATCCGTTCGGAGAGGTAGCGCGCTAGAGCGTCGTCGAGCGGCGTGTCGGTCTGCATGAGCACATAATCCATGCGCAGGTCGCGGCATCCGCGACGAATGGCGGCAATGTGGGCCTCCACGGCCTGCACGTATTGCGCGCGCAGGGCTCGCGGATCGGCGTCCAGCCTCCCTTCGTTCTCGAGACCCTCGAAGATCGTCTGGTCGCGGAACGGGAACGTCATCTCGTCGGGGTCCATGGTATGGAAGACAATCACCTCATGGCGGCGATGACGAAAGTGCTGCAGGCCTCGCACCACCCGCTCGGCATCATCGAAGAAGTCGCTCAACAGCACGATCAGACTGCGGCGCTGCACTCGCTCGGCCAGATCATGCAGCGTCTTGCTTATGTCGGTCCGCGGCCTTGTCTCCACGGTCTCGAGCCTGGCCATCATCTCGCGGGCATGGGCGGGCGTCCCCGACGGCGGCAGATAAGCGGTCACGCCGTCGCTGAACGTGGTCAGACCGACGGCGTCCCGCTGCTTCATGAACAGGTAGGCGAGGGCTGCCGCAATAGTCGAGGCGTACTGAAGCTTCGTCATCGCTCCCGAGCCGTAGAGCATCGAGCTGCTCGTATCCAGCGCAATGTGGGCTCGGAGATTGGTCTCCTCCTCGAACTGCTTGACGTGGTAGCGATCGGATCGTCCGTAGACCTTCCAGTCAATGTGGCGTATCTCGTCGCCCGGCGTGTAGTTGCGGTGCTGCGCGAACTCGACGCTGTAGCCGTGATGCGGGCTGCGATGGAGACCCGAGATCACGCCTTCGACGACTACGCGCGCCCGGAGCTCCAGCGACGCGATGCGCGCAAGCGTGCGAGGGTCCGCCATGCTAGCCATGTCAGGCTGTCCGTCCGACCGGTCCGGTTCGTGCCATCGGGCTCACTTCTCAGGCAGCCTCGGCGTCCTCTCGAGAAGCCGCTCGGCAATGGTATCCGAGCTGATCCCCTCGGCTTCGGCGTTGAAGTTCGGTATGACCCGGTGCCGGAGAACGGGCCGGGCGATGGCAGCTACGTCATCGGTGGTGGCGCAGGTGCGTCCGTGCAGGGCGGCACGAGCCTTCGCCCCCAGCACCATATGCTGCGAGGCGCGAGGCCCGGCTCCCCAACTGACGAACTCGCGCACGAACTCGGGCGCCTCAGTCGAATCGGGCCGCGTGGCGCGGCTGAGGGCCAGCGCATAGTTCAGCACATGGTCGCCGGCTGGCACCCGGCGGACGAGCCCTTGAAGGTCCAGCAGCTGAGAGCCGGTGAGCCGGGGCGTCAGCCGATGCTGCACGTCGCCCGTCGTGGCGCGCACGATGGCCAGCTCCTCCTCAGCGGATGGGTAGCCGACCTTAACCATGAACATGAAGCGGTCCAGTTGCGCTTCGGGCAGCGGATAGGTGCCCTCCTGCTCGATGGGGTTCTGGGTTGCGAGCACGAAGAACGGGTCGGGCAGGGGATAGGGCGTGCCCCCCGAGGTCACCCGCCGTTCCTGCATGGCCTCGAGGAGCGCGGCCTGAGTCTTGGGCGGGGTCCTGTTGATCTCGTCGGCCAGCACTATGTTGGCGAAGATCGGCCCTTTCATGAACACGAACATCCGCTCGCGCGTGGCCTTGTCTTCCTGGATGATCTCCGTGCCGGTGATGTCCGCGGGCATCATGTCAGGCGTGAACTGGATGCGCTTGAACGTGAGGTCGAGCGTCTCAGCCAGAGTGCTGACGAGCAGCGTCTTGGCCAGGCCCGGAACCCCCACGAGCACGCAATGCCCGCGCGAGAGGACGGCGATCAGCAACTGCTCGATGACCTCCTGCTGGCCGACGATCACGCGCCCGATTTCCTTCCGGATAGCCTCGTAGGCGTCGCGCAGTCTCTCGAGAGCAGCAAGGTCGTCGTCGGACGCCGGGGGCGGAGCGCTCACAGTCGAGCGTGTGTCGTCGGATGCGCTGCTCGGTTCGCGATCAGGCATGGTCATATCTCCTCGTGTGCTGCCTCCGAAGGCCGAACGATGTGGCACGGTACGGTCGGCCCGGCGGACAGGTGTTTCTGAGCCGTGGGCTCGTTCCGATCACTTCTGGTATATGGGCAGCAGTCCCGCCGGAACCTGCAGGGTCAGTACCGCCATGGCCGTGGCGTACTCGCTGCCGGGATTGTCGGACCAGGAGCCGTCCTTCGCCTGAGTCTCGATCAGGCGTTCGCGGACCGTCGTGTACCACTCGGTCCACGGTTTGCCGCCCACCTGATATAACGCCTGCGTACAGTAGTACAGCGCGTAGAAGTAGTGCTCCCGATAGGCCCACTCGTACTTGCTGATCGGATGCTGCTGCAAGAAGGTGACGCCGTTCTTGCATTCCTTGCTGGCGCTCTCGCCGCACAGATAGAGACAGAGGACGGCTGCGCCGGTGCGGGCAGGTCCGGAGCCGCGCTGGTTGATCTGGTAGCTGAACCCGCCATCCGTGTTGTTCTGGCATGCCTTGAGATAGGCGACAGCGCGCCGGATGGTCTCAGCCGGCACCTCGATCCCCGCGTTGGCGGCGGCTCGAAGGGCCACCACCTGCACGGCAGTGACCGAAATGTCGGCATCGGCCGCCTGCGGCTGGTAGCGCCACCCGCCTTCGGCATTCTGGGTCTGGGTGATCAGTCGAACGGCTGTCTCGAGCTTGCGGCGCAGGTCCGTGCGCCGACTCATCCCGTAGAGCTCCGCGAGAGCGAGGGTGGCGAAGCCGTGGCCGTACATGGGCGGGCCGGTGCTCCCTCCGCGGTAGATCACGCCGCTCCGCTGGACGCTCTCGGCAAGCCAGTCGGCCGAGCGATTCAGGAAAGCGCCGTAGCGGCCGCGGCCCGGCTGATGGCCCGCGGCAAGGAAGGCAAGCACGGCAAGGCCCGTCACGGCAGCGTCCGCATTGTAGTGCGCGCTGTTCCAGTGGCCATCAGGTTGTACGCGCGAGGCGAGGAAGTTCAGACCCTTCTGGACCGCGGCCTCCGATTGGCGCGTACCGAGATACTCGCGCGCCTCGACGTCGAAGGGATCGCGGCGCTGAGCCGATGCCGGTGAAGAGACGGCGACGGCGAGCAAGATCGCGGCGCAAGCCGCGGCAGTCCCTGATCGTCCTTTTGGCAGTCGCGCGCCCATCATCTGCGCTCCGACAGGGCTCGATAGTAACGACTTACGAGGTCCCTATACTCGGGCGGCACCTTGTCGAGCTTGCCCGACTGGAGAAGCTGCTGTTCGCGGGCGCTGAGGCCGCCGAACCGAAACCGTGCGGGATCGGGAGCCCGGAACGAAGGCGGCGCTGCCTGCACCAACGGCGCGTTGCCAGTGCCCGGCGTGCTGCGTGCCGTCTGGCGCTGCTGCTGGCCTGAGCTAGCCGGCGCCAGCCGCTTCTGCGACGAAGCAAGCTCTTCGCGGTTCTGGTCAAGGACCCGATCGAGGGCCGCAATGATCGCGGCCTGTCGCTCCAGATTGGCGCGACTGCTGTCCTGCCGATACAGCGCCTCGCGTATCGGCGTCATCTGCTGCGAGATGCCGCGCATCTCCTCGGCGTCGCCAACGGCCTCACGCGTGCGATCGGCGGCCTCGCGCAGCCGATCCTGCGCCTCTCGTTCGGCGTCGCCGAGGCCGGACAGATCTCGTTTCTCCTGCTCCGACAACACCCGATCCGGGCGCTGCGCACGGCGATCCTCTATCTGACCTGTCTCCGCGCGTATCTGCGCCTGCATCTCGCGCACAGCCCGAACGTCGCCGGAGACGTCGGCCATCTGGCTCTCAGGGGAGCCGCGGGTACCCGCCTCGATCTGCATGGCGGCTGCAAGGCGCTGCTGCTCCAGAGACGCTGCGAGGCGCTCGAGGGTCTGCGCTGCCTGAGTCTGATAGCGGCGGGTAGTCGGGCCCATATCCCGCTGCCACAGGCCTGATCGGGCGGATTCCATGCGTCGCGTTGCCTGCCCGCCTATCCACTTCAGCGTGCCGGAGTCGACGCTTTCGAGACTCTTGTGTGTCCGACCGATAATCTGCTCCTGATCGCGGGCGAGCGCCTCCGAGCGTTCGCGAATCAGCTTGTCGTCCTTCCCGGCCTGCTTCTCGGCGGACTGCGTGCGGTCGCGCAAGGCGCGCTGGTCGCGCGCCAACGCTTCGATTTCGCGCTGGGCCTGAAGCGCATCGGCCTGCCTCTCGAAGAGACTGGCCGCTTCGTTCGCTTCCATGGCCGCTTGAAGGAGCTCCCGCGTGCCCTGCCGGGCTGGCTGGCTCGCCTGCTTGGGGTTGTTGCTGGCCAGCGCATCGGCCGCCTTGCCCATGGAGGCGCTCGCGCGACGGGCGGTGTCTTCGGCAGCGGGCGCCGAAGCGAGCGCCGGCATCACGCCATTGAGCGCGGATTGAAGGGCTCGCTCATCCGAAGCCGTTCGGGCGGACTCCTCAGGGCTCAGGTTGCGGTCGGCGGCCTGCTGGATGGCCCTCTGCCGATTGGCCAGATCGCCTAGCTGATCTGCAGCCTTGCGCAATGCCTCAGCACGGCTCTCGTAGGCAGCAGGGTCATTGGCCGACTGCTGGCCGGACAGCAGCGACGAGGCCAGTCGGCGGAGCGCGGCGGCGCTCTCGCGCTGAAGCTTCGCCGCGTCCGCAGGTCGCCCGGCCGACAGTTGCCTTCCGGCTTCGGCCTGCTTGGAGGGCACATCGGCGCCGGAGAAGTCGCGCTGGGCCTGTCGAACCGCGGGGGCATCCGAGCCGCTTCGGGCGGCAGCATCCAGTCGCGCCGCCAGCGCGCGGGTCTGCTCCTGCAGCTTGGCTTGCCTCGCAGCCAGCTGCGGCAGGTCGCCGGGGCGGCCTCCCATGGAGTCCTGGAAGTCGGCGCGTGCCTCGGAGACATCCGCCATGGCGGCCTGTTCGCGCGCCAACTGAGCCGCGGCACGGGCGAGCTCGCTGGCGGATGCCGCAGGTCCGGATGAGTTCGCCAGCCGCTCAAGCTCGCGGCGAATGTCGCGCGCCTCCGTTGACGCGCGCTCCAGAGCGGCGTTTCGGGCGGAGGATGGCTGAGCCGCGGCGTCCATCGCGGCGGCGGCTTGCGGCATGGTTGCGCGGGCTAGCTGTTCCAGCGCCGCAGAGAGGCTCGCGCGGTCGGCGGTGTCCTGGTCAGACAGCAATCCGTTCTCGCGCATGCGTTCCGTCGCCTGGGCTACCTGAGAGCGCAGGGCTGCCGTCTGTTGCGCAACGGAGCGTTGTCGGTCGGCGGCGACCCTGGCGGCCGATGGTGTGTCGCCGGCTTTGCGCAGGATGTCTTCGACGGTCTTCTGCTGCGCGGCGAGACGCCGGAGCGCTTCGATCTCCCGCTTGGTATCGGCGTCGGCTCGCTCCTGCATCTCTGTCAGGCTGATGATTCGGATGCGGTACTCCGCCGAGCGACCCGTGTGAGGCCCGCTGACGTCGTCGCGGTCGCGGGCCTCCAGATGGTAGCGGACGACGTCGCCATCCTTCAGACGCAGCGGGGCGAGGTTGAGGATTGCGGCAGATCGGACCGTGGGGGCGCTGCCGTCAGCCAGCTTGAGCGGCGTCGCAGCGGTTCTTCCGGGGGAGTTGGCGACGAGCGACATGGACCCGACGCCGTAATCATCGGTGGCGAACCCCTCGATGCGCACAGAACCGATGGGGCTGCGCTCGAGGTCCCGTGCAGGCACAGTTATCCGGACCGAAGGCGCCCGGTCGGGGATGCTGCGCACCGCGTAGCGTGCATCGGGCCTCGACCCAAAGCCGCGCGTATCCTTAAGCGCCACGGTCAGGAACCCATCCCGCATGACGCGGAGCCGTCCCGACGCCGAAGCGCCCTCGACACGCCAATCCGTCCGCTCGCCGTCCGGAGCGGTCATCGTGGCGACGGCCAGCTCCTTGTTCGCGTCCACGCGGATGTCCGCGATGGTGCCGACCGGCGCGAGGATATCGGCTCCGGATCCCTGCCGCGTGGCCGGCGGCTTGCCCATGTAGGCCGGATAGGTCAACGTCACCGAGGCTCCCTGAACCAGCGGTCGGTCCTCGACGCGGATCCGGTAGGTGTTCGATCGCCCGTCGTGGGCCCGGGCGTAGTATTCGAAGCCATCCAGCACGGCCGGCAGAGACAGAACGAACACGCGAGCGCCGTCACGATCGGCGCCGTCCGACAGCACGCGCCTCTCCCACGGGCCCGAGCCGGATCGCATCGCGACCTGAGCCGTGTCGGGCAGGTATCCCCGCACGATGACCCGGAGCGTGGCTGCATCGCCCCGCGCCATCGTGGCGTCGCCCGGCTCGACGCGTATATGAGCAGCCGCCCAGATCGGAATGTCTGCGGCGGGGAAGAGCGCGCGGCTGATCCACGTGCGAAAGGCGTCCGGCGCAAGAAGGATGTGGGCCGTGAGCGCGACTATCGCGACCAATGCAAAGGCCGTCGGTATCCGGAGCTGACGACGGGGTACGGCACAGGCGAGATCGAGATCCGCTGCGGTCCTGACGGCATCGCGCATAACGGCGTCTGCTAGAGCCGGGGAAGCCCCTGCGACGGGATCGGCGGCAAGCTCGACGGCTGAGAGGAGCCGCTCCCCGAGGACGGGGTAGCGCCGTTCGGCCCATATGGCCAGCGTGCTGTCGGGCACACGGCGAAGGAACGGCGCTACCCCGGCCAAAGCGACGGTGACCAGAATCGTGGCGATCATCAGGGCGAGCCACAGCCCGCGCGCCCGAGCGTCGAAGGCCAGAGCCCGATCGAGATGGAAGCCCACCATCGCCAGCGTGGCCAGAGCTCCCGTGCCCGTCGCCGCTCCAGCCAGTGCCCGGTGCCAACGAACTCGAAGGCGTGCACGAGCGAGGCCCGCAAGCGCCAATGCGGGCGCCGTCATCGTGGCGTCCGTCCTGTTCGTTCGATCATCAGGTATCCATTGAGACGCTACGAAGTGAGGCATGTGACAGGTTTCTGGCGAGCGCATATCACCGAAACCGGCCATACTCTGACATCGTATACCGTTCGGCTTCGGCGGTCGCGGTCATATGGCTGCGCCGTCCGGAATGTCGGGAACGTGGGGGCTCTATGAAACGGAGGCTGCTGTTCGGCTGTCTGGTACCGATCGTCGCCATTGCCGGCCTGGGATGGTGGGGCTATCGGCGTCTGTTCACCAAGCGTCCAACGCCGGTCCGCCTTGCGCGTGTAGATCGCGGCGACGTGGACATCAAGGTCGTGGAGACGGGCGCGATCGAGCCGCTCAAGAAGGTTGAGATCAAATCGAAGGTGGCCGGCAGACTGGCGCGGCTCTATGTCAAAGAAGGCGATCGCGTCGTCGCCGGACAGGTGCTCGCCGAGATAGATCCGACCGAGATCAACAGTCAGGTGGATCAGATCAGGGCGCAACTGGACGGCGCGCGTGCGCGACTGGCTCAGGCCATGAAGGGCGTCGGATACCAGCACGAGCAGACCATCTCATCTATCGCCCAGGCCCGCGAGGCCGTCAAGGCTGCTGAGGCTCGGCTTCAGTCGGCCCGGCGGGAAAGGGATGCCCAGCCGGAGATTGTCAACAGCGACGTCAGGCAGGCCGAAGCCTCGCTGACGAGCGCGGAGAAGACTCTCGAGCTCCTTCAGACCTCCACGCACCCGCAGGCGCTCGTCCAGGCTCAGACGGGCGTGACAGAGGCGCAGGCGGCCGCCGATGCCGCGGAGAGAAACCTGAGCCGCCAGCGCAGCCTTTTGCAGAGGGGATTCGCATCCCAGACCGCGGTGGACGCGGCGACGACAGAGCATGCCGCGGCGCTCGCACGACTGACTCAGGCCCGAAAGCGCTTGGAGCTGATGGCGGAGCAGCATCGCACGGAGATCGCCGAAGCGCAGGCTCGTGTGGACTCGGCCAAAGCCTCGCTCGCACGGGCAAGGGCTTCGGCCGGGCTCCTGCCAGTCCAGGATGACACTGTCCGATCGGCGCAAGCGGCGCTGGAACAGGCGCGAGCGCAACTCAAAGCCGCGCTGGCGGGCGAAGCGCAGGACCGCATGCGAGAGGACGATGTGGCGCAAGCACGGTCAGCCGTCCAGCAGATCGAAAACCAGTTGCAGGAGTTCGCGGTTCGTCAGGGCGACACCAGACTGGTGGCGACCATGTCCGGCGTGGTGACGAAGCGCTATGTCGAGCAAGGCGAGTTAATCACGAGCGGCGTCAGCACGTTTTCGTCCGGCACGCCGGTCCTTCAGATAGCCGACCTGTCGCGCATGCTGGTGAAGGCCACTGTCAACGAGGTGGATGTCCATCAGGTGCGCAAGGGTCTGCCCGTAGAGATCACCATTGATGGAGCCAAAGGCGTGCGGTTCACGGGCCGTGTGCGTCAGGTGTCGCCCGCGGCTGTCGGCCCTGGCGAGCAGGTGGGCGGAGCTCAACAGGGCGGAGGCGGAGCGGTCATTCGCTTCGCCGTCGAGGTGGAAGTCGACAAGCCCGATCCCAGGCTTCGACCCGGTATGAGCGCCCGATGCACGATCGTCGTGGATCGGCGCAGGAATGTCCTGAGGCTGCCTGCCGACGCCGTGGAGGGCGACGGCGATACAGCCACGGTTCAGTTCGCAACCGAGTACAAGAAGGACGGCGTGCCAGCCGCCCGCTACGAGAAGCGCTCCGTCGTGGCGGGGCTGCGCGGCGACAGCTTCATCGAGATCAAGTCCGGCCTGAAGGTCGGCGACAAGGTCAAGCCCGGTGTGTTCAAGGGACCGAAGCGCAAGGCCATCCAGATCAACTTCGGAGAGGAGAACTGATGGCGCGGCTTAGGTCGGCGTCATGGCCCCAAGGAGGCCGCAATGAACGATGAGATATCCCGGATCCTCAAGCTGCTGGAGGACGGCAAGGTAACGGCCGATGAGGCCGAGAGGCTAATCCGCACGATCACGCAATCACAGGAAGCCGGAACCGAGCGCACAAGACGCTCGGAAGGCGATGCGTGTGAACCGGGTGCGGTCTGGAAGGCGCTGCGACGAACGTTGCGCGCTGTGGCCCGGGCGCAGCGACGATCGGCGTGGTGGCAGTACTTCTGGACGGCCCGGCGAGCGGCCGAGGCGCGCCGCAAACGCGCTGCCGAGATGACGGTGGCCCAGCGTGTCGAGTTTCTTCTCGTCGAGTGCGGGCTCGCCGACAGGGACGACCTGTCGCCCGCCGCCAAACTCGACGGCGACCTCGGGTGCTCCTGTATGTCGCGCCAACTGCTCCGCTACGCCCTCGAGGATGAGTTCGGCATCACGATCACCAATGATGAGGCGAACGGGTTTGCGACGGTCGCCGACGTGGTCGCCTGCGTGGAGGAGCGCGTGGGGGCGCAGCCTTCGCCGGAGCCTGAGTCTGCGGACGGGCCGCAGGAAAGTCCTGCTCCGGCATAGCGTGAACTGAGACAGCCACTCGCATGACGCTCCTGCACTGCCTGTATACGGCTCTCGCCAACCTGAGGGCCAACAAGCTCCGATCGGCGCTCACCATGCTCGGCGTGATCATCGGCGTCAGCGCGGTGATTGTCATGGTGAGCATCGTCGAGGGCGCCCGCGCCAAGGTGGTGCAGGAGTTCGAACGCCTCGGCTCCAGCCTCATTATCATCGCGTACGATCCCCGAAAGGTCGAGGAGGAGCGCTCCACAAGGCGCCTCATCGGGCTCACGATGGATGACGTGCGCGCCATACGCGAGGAATGCGATCTGGTCGCAGGTCTGTCCGCCGAGCTTCCCGCACCCGGCGAGTTCCTCGTGCGCTATTACGATGCCGAGACGAAGGCCAGCATACGCGGCGTGCAGCCAGACTACGCTCGCCTCCGCAATGTCACCGTCGCGCAGGGCCGCTTCATCACGGAAGACGACGTGGAGAACTGGGCCAAGGTCGTGGTCCTCGGCTCGAAGGTCAAGGAGGCCCTGTTCAACCGTGAGGAGGCCATCGGCAAGACCATAGACGTGCAGGGCATCTCGGCCACCGTCATCGGAGTTCTCGAGCCGAAAGGACGCTCGGGCGACGAGGACACCGACAAGATGGTGATCGCGCCGATCTCGACGATCCAGAAGCGGTTTGTAGGGTTCGAGGTGGTGGGAGTGCTCTGGGCGCAGCCTGCCGATGCCGCCATGATCGGGCCGGCGATGGACCAGATCTGGGAATGCCTGATGCGGCGCCATGACAATGCGCCCGGCTTTCAGGTGGACAGTCTGGAGAACATCCAGAACGCTATCGGCCGCATCCTGAGCATCTTCGGGTTAGTACTCGGAGGCATTGCCGGACTGGCGCTGCTCGTGGGCGGCATCGGCATCATGAACATCATGCTCGTGTCTGTCACGGAGCGGACCAAGGAGATAGGCCTGCGCAAAGCGGTCGGGGCGCGACGGCGCGACATCCTCGCCCAGTTCCTCATCGAGGCCGCCACCGTCTCGGGGACGGGCGGCGTCATGGGGATCGGTCTGGGAGCGGGTGTCGCCTACGTCGCATCCGCCATCAGTCGGCAAGTGATGAAGGGCGGGATCGGCGGGGCCGGCATCCCGGCGCACCTGCCGCTCTGGTCCATTCTGGGGGCGTTCGCGTTCTCGGCTAGCGTGGGGGTGTTCTTCGGGCTCTATCCGGCCATACGCGCGGCCCGTCTCGATCCCATCGAAGCCCTGCGCCACGAGTAGTATATAATGCCCGCGTGAAGAAGCCGAAAGCCGAGGAAAAGGGCCGCGACGCCCGCAGGATCGTTCTCCAGAACCGCCGAGCACGCCACGAGTACGCCATCTCCGAGACGTTCGAGGCTGGCATCGTCCTGTCCGGGTGCGAAGTGAAGTCCATCCGGCAATCAGCGGCAAACATCAGCGACGCATTCGTCAAAGTGGAGAACGGCGAGGTGTGGGTCCACAACATGCACGTGGCGCCCTATGAACAGGGGGTGCGGTTCAACCCCGATCCGAGAAGGCCGCGCAAGCTGCTCCTGCACAGGCGCGAGATTGACCGAGTGCGGTCGCAGATCGAGCGGAAGGGGTATGCGGTCGTGCCGCTGTCGCTCTATTTTCGCAACGGTTACGCCAAGCTGGAGCTGGGGTTGGGCCACGGCAAGAAGCAGTTCGACAAGCGTGAGGCGATAGCTCGCCGCGACACGGAGCGCGAAGCCGAGCGCGAGCTCCGATCGCGTGATAGGAAACCGTCAAGCGCAGACGAGTAGGTTGCGCCCGTCTCCCGCCCGCGTCAGCGGCGTCGCGCCCTGTTGGCGCGGGTGAGGATGCGGATCGGTCGGCTCAACCGTTGGCGCGAGCCCTCGTTGGGCGACGAAAGGGAGGCGACGCCATGGGCGGTGTCATCACAGGCGTTCCGCTTGTCGTGTTCGCTCTGATCCTGTCGGCGATTCCTGTTATCAAGCTCATCCACTGGGCGATTGATGGCGAGATCGAGGGCGGGCTGGTGGCGGTCGCGCTCGTTCTCTACCTGGGCCTTCTCGTTTCTGTGATGGCCGGTCCCAATGTGGTGAAGATCGTTGCCCTGGTGCTGATCCTTGGAGGCGCGCTCGCCTTCCCTCTGCTGGGCAGCGCCGCATCGGCCAAGCAGGTCGAGCAGATGTCCGACGAGCGTCTTCGCTCGTATGTCATCGCCCTCGAGAGCAATCCCAACGACCCGGTGGCGCGCATCGCGCTGGCTCAGGAGCTGGAGAAGCGAGGCGACGTCGAGCAGGCGATCGAGCACCTTGAGTGGGTGCTGAAGGAGCATCCGCGGCTGGCGTTTCAGCATCAGCGTACGCTGGAATCGTGGAAGCGGCAGTTGGAGAGACGGGACACCCCCGACTTCTTCTACTGTCACATGTGTCATGCCGAGCAGTTGCCGGGGGCCACCCATTGCGCGCAGTGCGGCGCGGCCTTCGGCACCGCAGAGGGCATGCGCGAGAGACTCTATCGGGAAGGCGGCCCGAAGGCCGTCATCCGAGGCTTCGTGGTGACGGTGCTTGTGGTGGGGCTGGGCACGCTCGCATTGCTGGAACTGCCGTCCATTGTGGCCGGACCGATCATACTCGGGGCGCTGATCGTTGGCGCCGTGCTGTTTCTGGGCTGGGTCGGAGGTGACATCGGCAAGCCGGCGGATTAGACAGCCTGCAGCCCCTGCAACCCATCAACTAGCGAGGAGGAACCCTGTGCAGTACATCTACTTCACCAAGACGATGCGATCGCTCGACGTCGGTCGGATGATCGAAGAGCTCAAGAAGATGGGCGCCGACGGCGCCGATCTCTGCGTTCGAGACGGCTACGTGGTGAACCCGGCGAATGCGAAGACCGAACTGCCGCGGGCCGTCGAGCAGTTCAAGCGAGCCGGGCTTGTCGTGCCCATGATCTCAGCTCCCACCGGGCTGCACAATCCCGAGGATCCGGCGGCCGAAGCGCTCTGTGCGGCCTGCCACGATGCGGGCGTTCCCTATCTGAAGCCAGGCTACTGGGGTTTTCGATCCGGCCCCTTCGAACCGCAACTGACGGCCGCGCGCAAGGAGCTCGAAGGATGGCAGCGCCTGGCGACGCGCTTCGGCGTGAAGTGCTGCCTCCATACGCACAGCGGCAACTATCTGACGGTGAACGCGTCGGCGCTCTATCTCGTTGCCCAGGACTCCGATCCGGCCGCCATCGGCTTCTATCTCGATCCCGGCCATCTGGCCCTCAACGGCGAGCCGATCACCATGGCCCTGTCCATCGCTGGATCGAGGCTGAACATCGTGGCCATCAAGGACCTCATGTGGGAGCGGGTGCCGGGCGATGCCGTTCGGCGCGTGCGCTGCGTTCCGCTCGGCGAGGGCTTCGTGAACTGGCGCGAAATGATGCGCTATCTCCACGCGGAGAAGTACGCCGGTCCGCTTACATTCCACAGCGAATACGAGGACCTTGGGGAAGACGCTCTCTTCGAGCAGACGCGCAAGGACATTGCCTATCTGCGCAGTGTAGAGCAAGCGACGAGCTCGGCCGCATAGGCCGTCCGTCCACGCCGCCATGGGGCACTACTGGAACGCAGTCCTCGTGCACCACCCGTTGGGTCTGCTGTGGCCCCTGACGATTGCTGCCGTGATTGCAACTGCCATCCTCGGGAGCCTGCGCAGACGGGGGACTCCGCCGCGCTGGTTCGTGCAACTCAATGCGCTGCTCTGGGCGGGTGGACTGCTCGGGGCGGTGATGGCTGTCGTGGGAGAGATGGCATGTGCAGGGCTCATGTCGGAGGAGCAGGAGTGCCGCTCAGCCTTGAAGGAGCTCGGCACGGGGCTGCTGCTCTACTCGCAGGACTGGGACGACCGCATGCCGCCTGCCGACCGGTGGTTCGATGTCGTGCGCGACAAGGCAGGCGAAGGAACCTATCCGCACGCCTGTCCCGCGTATGAAGGGACCTATGCCTTTGCCATGAACCGCTTCGCGGCGGGGGCTTCGCTGGCAGGAGCCGACGCTCCCGCGGAAACCCTCTTCCTGGTGGAGCACCCCTGCCGCGGGCCGAATGAGACCACCGCGCAGATCCATCCAAGAGCCTTCCGCCACTGGGAGAGTGCGAATGTGGTCTTCCTGGACGGCCATGCCAGAAGCTGCCGGCGCGGCCAACAGCACGCGCTGCGCTGGAAACCGGCTGACCCGGGCAGGCAGGACCCAGAGCCGCACGATCGCGGGCGATAGATGGTTGCCCATTGTGTCGGAATCGTTCCCGCGGTTGGCTGGAGGTGACGTATGCGCGGGGCAACTCCAAGGGTCAGGTACCCTCTACTGATGAAAGGGTTCGGCCGATGCTGAGGAGGAGGGAGCGCGATGCGATGGCTGATGGCGATGATGGCGGCGATTGCAATGGCGGGGGCTGATGCGCGGGCGGTGCCGACGGGGAGCACGTTGCCCTACGAGAAGGTGCGCCATCTCACGTTGCTGCCGCAGCCGGGAGGATCGGGCGATCCAGCAGCCGCCCTTGTGCCATGGGACCCTGAGTTCAGGGCGAAAGCCGCTCCGACCGCCGACAACGGCATCAACGTGCTTTTCGACGTCTCACGGTGCGCGACGTTCTTCTGGATGTGGGAGGTGCCGCCGGGCCTGCGCGAGCAGGGCTATCGGGTCTCCCCCAGTCAGGCGTCGCTGCATGCGGCGCTCGATCCCAAGGGGCGCAGCCGCATTCGCGTGCCCATGGACGGGCGCTTCCCCTTCGCGTGGTGGCCCAACTTCGCGTGGAATGTCGTGCTGTCCCATGCCGTGGAAGGTCCCATCGGCCTCCCCTATCTGCCGGAGGAGGTTGCCGCGATTGAGCGTTTCCTCGACGAGGGGGGCGGCTTCATCGTGGGCCTCTCGGTGGATTTCGCGCATAGGGAGATGGACGGCATCCGTCCCTCCGACTTCGTGGGCAAGTACGGCGCCAGGCCCGTTGCGACCCGATCCCGGTACGGTGGACGCGAGTGGCCAACGCTCGAAGTGACGTCCGATTGGCGCCCCATCCTGACGGGCGAGGACGGCGCCGTGCTGGCAGCCATTCGCACGGTCGGCAACGGGCGCCTGGCAGTCCTTTCGGACCTCGGCCTCGGGCAGTGGGACGGCAACAAGCCCGACGGCGATCCATGGTCGCGCGCCGAGCGGCTGAAGTTCCTCGACGGGGTGATTCGCGCCGCATCCGAAGGCAAACCGCCGGTCGGCGGGAACCGGGAGTTGCCTCTGGGCGCCTACGGAGGCGGTCCCATCTATCCCGAGCTGGAAGAGACGCTGGGCGATGTATCGGTCTTCTATGCTGCCAACGGCTACAAGCATCTCATCGAGGTCTGCCGCAAGGAGCTGCCCGCCATCCGGCGCATGTGCGAGCGTTGGGTGCCCTCGAAGCCCACCGGCGACCGCATGCACATCATCCTCTCGGGCGGAGGCGGAGGCGGTTGGGCCATCAACGCCTATCTGCCCAAGGAGGTCGGGATGATCTCGGCCGACGCCGCGGGCGTCAAGTCGGTCTATGCCCACGAGGTGACCCACACGCTGGCGGGTCCGGCCAACTCCCGGGGCGAACAGGCCGGCATCCTGCCCAACCCCGGCTGGTTCAGCGAGGCGCATGCGGGCTTCTATCAGGGCAAGTCCGACTACGTGTTCAACGGAAACGCGACGCATCGAGGCACCATGGACCTGAGTTCCGAACGGGCGCGGGCGCTCGACCTCGCGAACCTGAAGGAGAACCAGGGCGGCGAGGGCTGGTGGAAGATGTGGACCGTATGGCACCTGCTCGAAGAGCGCTATGGATCCACCTGGTATCCGCGCTGGATATGGGTCCGGAATGAGCGTTGGGCCGATGAGCCGCAGCGGCAACTGACCTGGGACAACGTCGTGGAGGACATGAGCATCGCCGCGGGTGAGGACCTCTTCCCCTTCTTCCGCGAGATTGGAACCACCCTCTCCAGGGAGCGCCTGGGCGAGCTTACGTTCATGGGCAGGCGGCTGACGCTGCCCGTGTCCGGCATCCGCGTGCGATCTCTCTCGCCCGTGCCGCGGGTGGAACCGTGCGGCGATTGGCGCAAACCGGTGCCGACCGACCTGGAGACTCGCAAGCCCCTGCCGTCGGGGTTCGGCGGCATAGCCCAGCTCGATCTGTCGGCGGACACGAAGCGGCAGGTTGTCGTGGATCGCGAGAAGGGGCAGTATCTGGGCCATCCAACGACCGTGCTGCTGGAGGACGGTAAGACCATGCTCGCGGTCTATCCCAAGGGCCACGGCAAGGGCCCGATCGTCTACAAGCGGAGCAAGGACGGCGGCAAGACGTGGTCGGATCGGCTGCCGGTGCCCGCGAGCTGGGCCACTTCGCAGGAGGTACCCACCCTCTATCGGACCGTCGGCCCCGACGGCAAGAAGCGCCTCATCATGTTCTCGGGGCTCTATCCGATTCGCATGGCGCATAGCGAGGACGACGGCCGCACATGGTCCGAACTCGAGCCCATCGGAGACTACGGCGGCATAGTCGCCATGGCCTCCGTCGTCCGCTTGGCTTCCCCCGCCCCCTCGGCGGGCGGGAGCCAGGGGGAGGGGGGAAGATACGCCGCGTGGTTCCATGACGACGGCCGCTTCTTCCGCAAGGGCGGCAAGGTCACCGAGACGTTCACCCTCTATCAGGTCGAGTCATCCGACGGCGGGCTGACATGGGCCGAGCCGCGCGCCATTTGGAGCGGGTCCGACCTGCACCTCTGCGAGCCCGGCGTATTCCGATCGCCCGACGGCAAGCAGCTTGCCATGCTCCTGCGCGAGAATCGCCGCCGGCGCAACTCCCACATCATGTTCTCCAACGACGAGGGGGCCACATGGACGGCTCCGCGTGAGTTGCCTGCCGCACTGACCGGCGACCGCCATCAGGGCCGCTACGCACCCGACGGGAGGCTGGTTCTCTCGTTCCGCGATCCGGCGAAGGAGAGCCCGACCGCCGGCGACTGGATCGCGTGGGTCGGCACCTACGAGGATCTCGTCTACAACCGGCCCGGGCAGTATCGCCTGCGTCTCATGGACAACCACCACGCGTGGGACTGCGCCTATCCCGGCGTCGAGGTCCTGCGCGACGGCACGTTCGTCATGACCACCTATGGCCACTGGACGCAGGGCGAGCAACCCTACATCGTCAGCGTGCGGTTCAACCTCAAGGAGACCGATCGGATGGCCGGCAGGCAGACGCCTGGTTCGCATCAGCGATAGCGAGGCCGCACGAGCCTAACGAACATACGCTGGGCAGCTCGCCCTGAGCGCCTGTAAGCGGTCTCCGAAGATGTTCGATCGTGGGGGCTGGCTGGCTGACAACCGTCCACAACCCGGATCATCCGCGGACTGCAGCAGATGATCGTGGACGAGAGGCGCGTTCACGCCGACTCTTATGGGTGGTTCGGCACGATCCCTTTGCTTTGCAGCCACTCATGAACTCCGACGAGATAGCTAAACTCGTCACGAGTAAGACCGCCCGTCGAGCCATGAGCTACCTTGTTACGGATCGCGTTGACCTTCTGGAGCCACTCTGTGCGCTTCTGCTTGTCACCAGTCGCCGCGTAAGCGAGGTGCTGATCGAACCCGCCCTGCCAATGCGCAAGCGCGATCTTGCGGTAGTCAATCAGGTTCAGGTACTTCTCCTCGTCATCCCCATATTCGCGGTCCGCCCTCTCTCGCCGAACGGCTACTTCGGTTCTGACCTCTTGGGGTACCCTAAGCCACCACTCGGAACGGCTTGTTCCGAACATCTCCTGCAAACGACGCACTACGAACTCCTGGAGTCCCGTCTCAATCGATCTGATCATCTTGTATGCCTCGCCAGCCATCTCTGACGCTTGCTGTGAGACCCAATCCTCGAGTCCATCAGGACAGAAGTCCGGAAAGAGCCTGTTCAGCTCGCGCAGAACCTCGTAATAGGTGCGCGTTTGGCCCTCTACGCCTCGTCGTGCGCGAACAGCGTCGAGTGCCTGACGGGGCATTGCGCCAAAGTACCGTCCTGCAGCTTCTCCGAAGGGCCGGACAGCTTCGACAAGTTGTGATGTGCTCACCTCATGCCATCGGCGGCCAGAAGGCCGGACATGTTGCAACACAGAGAAGAGAACACGACACATCACGACAACTCCGTCATTCATGGCGAGGTACCCGCCACGGTCCTTGCCAAGCTTCCAGATGTCACCGGCTGCCGACGCGACAGCGCCAAACCACGCATCGAGAACATCCCGGGTGCGGCTCAGCGACTTCTGGGGCTCGGTGTCCCAGAAGGGGCCCTCCTCTGTCACGAGGTGGTTCTGGACCTTCACGACATAGAACCTCCTGAGCAGCTCCGAGACAACTGATGTTAGAGTAATGCATCGGATGTTGGTCGACCTCTCATCGGCGTGTACGATTCTTCGGTACAGTACGCTTGTTTGCCGAGAGTCGAGGTCCTGAATGGCACGCGACGCGATGCTGTGGGCGGACAACCTCGGGTCAGGGGAGCCCCAGTGCAGACTCGAATGAAGCTCCACGAGAAGGTTGGGGCTCACCCTCTTCTGCTTGGAGTTGATGTCAACGAACATCTTGGCCTGCTCGGCGGGGTCAAGGCCGACGAATGCGGTCACACACAGAAACGATGTGCTTGCGCGCTCCTGCCCTGCGTAAGCGAGCAGACGGTGTTGTCCGTCAACCACCCAGGCACTATGGTAGACCGGCGGAAGCTCCAACCAGCCGAGGCGGATGCCCTCTGGCCCTCCAGCTGCTTGAGCGGTCGCATCGAACCGAGGCCACGGGCCAAGGCTCTGCGTGAAGCTCAGAACAAGGTTTGTGGGAAACACGCCGTTGTCCTTTATGAACTCCACGATCTTCTGGATTCGGTGCTTGTTGAGCATCCGTTGGTATGCAGCGACCCCCGCAGACTCACCACGGGACTTGTGAGCCACGTAGGCGATCTTGAGGAGGTGCTCAGGCCGAGCTGCGAAGACATAGGCCCGCTGCTTGCCGAAGCGGACTTCGACGGCAGGTAGACATAGCTTGAGTCCGTCTATCGACTGACCCTCGAACACCTCGCCCAGAAGCTGGTATCTTGCGGCTTCGCGTGTGTGCGCCTGCAGCCGTTCGTAGTATTCGAGTCCCGCAGCATCTAGCAACACGATCCGAAGCTCTTTGGCCCGTTGTCGGTCTGCATCCGACACGCGAATCTGCCATAGTACGAGGATGGCGCCGACCTTACGGGCGGCGTTGCGGCCGTCCTCGGCCCGCAGGCACTCCCGGACTTGTTTGCGGTGCAGGTCCACTTGCACCAGAGTCTCTTGAATGTCGGCGTGCGCCCCAGCTCCGTCACTAGCCTTACATTCGATCACCAACGCGGCATCCTCGTCGATGGCGACGACGTCCAGCTGATCGTAGTACGATGCGTTACCTCCGTTGGACTCGAGGCGTGCGCCGCCGTGCCCTGACATGCGAGCAAAGCCCATCTCCCAAAGCAAGCACCAGACGCGGTCCTCGAGCCAAACACCCGTGGACTTGCTTCGCCGAAGCCTGGCGCTTGTTGATCCCATCCGGTCGATCGCCCATCCTGACTTCGTAAGCTCACTCACCTCGCTTGGTCGCACCGAGCAGACTTCTTGGGCTTGCTTCCGTGCTCTATAGTGTCTTGCAAGTGTCTGTCGGTCATGGATGTTGGTTAGCCGCATTTGCTGATGCCCTCTCCTGCAATCATTAGCACCTCGGTGACGAGACGTCGAGCGGCAGTCGTGGCCGCAATCACAGAGTGGCGGTGGATCACGTGACATACAAAGCCAGGATACAGAGCCCGAACGTCGCGATGGTCTGCATTTGAGACCAGAACCATCGCGCCTCTATCGGCAAGATCGGCCGCCACTCTCGCCAATCTCTCTTGGTCAGACCAGGCGAACAACTGGCTGTTGTACTTAATGAAGCCGTTGCTTCCATGGGCCAATGTGTACGGCGGGTCGAAATACACGACGTCTCCGGCCTGCACAGTCTCGACGGTAGTCTGGAAGTCCCCGCACTGCAGGTCCGCCCGCGCCAAGCGCAATGCAACTGCCCTAAGGTGTTCCGGTTCACAGACTGAGCGGTGATCTCGTCGTCCGTAGGGTACGTTAAACTCCCCTGCCTTGTTCACGCGGTAGATGCCGTTAAAAGACAGCCTGCACAGGTATATCAGACGTGCAGCGCGCCCGGCAGGCGAAGCCGGTCGGGATGCGCGTACACTAAAATACGAACGGGCATCGTTCCGCATCATGGCCAGCTCGGATATGACGGCATCAGGGTCTTTCGCCAGTGTCTGATAGCACTCGATCAGCTCGGCGTTGGTGTCGCCAAGTACCGCTCGAGGAGGATCTAGAGCCAAGAACAGCGCCGCGCCTCCGCAGAATGGCTCATAATACGTTCCATACTTGCCCGGGACAAATCGGGCGATCGTTTGGGCTAGAGCACGCTTGCCTCCAGGCCACTTCAATATTGGTGCCATCGATGTGGAAGCCACGGGTGTACCTCGGTTGAGCGGGATCAAGGGCCGCCAAGCCGCAATGCTGTCCCCAGATTCCACTGGGAGCCGCAGGACTCCTGCCATCGGGTTGCACAGCCAGAGGCAGGATCGTGTGCGGGCCATGGATCTCGATCACGCGTGGTGCTGCGCCTTGCCATGTCTGCCATGGCAATGACCGTCCGCATCCGGCCGTACCGGCTGGACGACGCGCCTGCGCTCTATGAGGCCGCGACGGAATCGATCCAGCATGTGTACCCTTGGCTTGCCTGGTGCCATCCGGGCTATACGATGGCCGAAGCCGTGGCGTGGCTGCAGCATACGGTTAAGGCCTGGAGGTCCGGGGCAGAGTACAACTTCGCCATTGTGGATGCCGACGATCGCATGCTCGGAGGCTGCGGCCTGAACGGCATCGGCGGCTCGCACCGTACCGCGAACCTTGGCTACTGGCTGCGAGCCTCGGCTCTCGGCAAAGGGCATGCCGTGGAGGCCGTGCGCCAGCTCGTCGCGTTCGCGTTCTCCGAGACGCAACTCGAGCGCCTCGAAATCGTCGCGTCTGTGTCGAACGGTGCGAGCCGACGCGTGGCCGAACGGTCGGGAGCGATACCCGAAGGCATTGCCCACGGACGGCTGCGCGTCCATGGCGTGCAGCACGACGCGGCTATCTATGCGTTTGTGCGCTTCGTGCACGGGAGCGCGGCGAGCCACCCCGACAAGCCCTGACGCCGATCGACGCCGGTGTGCGGCGGCGGCTCGCGCGACGAACCGAGCCTATTCGCCCTTGTGCACCTGCACGCCGATCTGGGTCTTGCCCTCTTCGACGCCCACGGTGACGATGACCTTGTCGCCGGCATCATTCTGGCCCATCACCATGCCGCCTTCCGGCGCGGTAACCTTCTGGGCGCCCTTGAGCTGCTTCTCGTACCAGGCGAGCACTTTGGACGGGGGATCGGAGGTCGTCATGCCCGCTGCCGTGATCGTGCTCTGGCCAGTGGTAGCCGTGGCGGCGGCTTTGCCCTCGTCGTCAATGGACGCGCCGGGATAGATAGCGATACCGGCCTTGGCGAGGTCGACCCCCCGTCCGGTCTCGACGTTGGTGACGTTGCCCTCTTTGTCCTTGATCTGGGCCGTGGAGCCTTGCTCTGTCGTTTCGGTGGTGAGCTCGCCGTGTTCGCCTTTGTACTCCGTGGTCGTCTTTCCGGAAGCGTCCTCGGTGCTGGTCACGGTGCCGCCAGGGGTAACGACCGAGGTAGTCTTCTTGCCGCCGCATCCTGCGAGCAGGATGAGAGCCGCTGCGAGGCCAATGAGCCGTACCATGGTGTTCTCCATTCCGTGGGCCATGCGGTTGCCCATTCATGCGAGCAGTCTGGCCCACACGCGCCGTTCGTGTATGGCGATGCCTCAGCGGCGCTATCCGGCATTATGCGCGAAATCGCGCGCTGCTGCGCGACCATCCTCCAAACAGGCCCGGCCCGACAGACGTGGCTCTGCTGCTCGGCCCGCTACAGGTCCCGGGCCAGCGCCGCCAACTCATCGAACCGGCCTTCGACCAGCAGCCGACCGTAGCCCCTCAAGGCGCCGGCGCCGATATTGCGCCAGCCGCCCCAGATGCTTCCAACCTCGACCGCAAGAGCCATCTGACGGTTGACAATCGCCGCCTCGGCGTCCTGAAACGCTGCGACCTGCGCCCGATCCCACGAGGGCATCGCAGCCGCCAGATCTGCCAGACGACCGATGATCGTTTCGGCGATGCGCTCGCCGTCCTCGCGCGTGGCCTCACGCGGATCTCGGCCTCCCACGCCCTGATGCGGCGGCTCGCCCAACAGGTTCAGGTCCACGGAGTCTGGATCGAGATAGAGCATGAGCGAAGTTTCGCCTCAGGCCGCATGGTCGCCGAGATAGCCCTCATCGAGCGCGAGAATGTACTCGGGCGTGCCGAGGATCGGGATACCCGTGGCTCTGCCGGCGCGAACGGCAGCGTCGCGGATGACGATCTGCTGCGCCGCCCCGTAGTGGCCGGTGAGCAGGATCATCGCTCGGAAGCCGAGTCGCGCCGCCTCGTGGCAGAGCCTCTCGACCCAGCTCCGGACGATCACCGAGCGCACGTCATGCTCTGGCTCGATGATGAACGTGTAGGGCTCCTCCAGTCCGCCGACGCCTCCAAAGAGCGGCGGAGCCACGACTCCTCCGCTGCGCTGGGCGGCCCGAACGCACAGGTGATGGGCCTTCACGGCATCCAGACCGACGACGTTGTGAACCCCGTGCCACTCGATGGTGCCGAGCGGCTGATACAGCGTCGGGCACTCCGCGCAAGCGGCGTCTATCTGAGCGGGACGCATGCGCTCCAAGCGCACCTCGCGATCCGGCCGGCGGTCAGCGGGCATGGCGGGCTCCTCCTCGGCAGCATCGTTCGCGTCCGGGCCGTCGCATTCCTTCCCATCCGGCTCCGGCGCTCACCGGCACGTATCGGACGTGCGGGACGTACATATCCCTGCAACTCATCCGGAGGATTGTATGGAGACCAGTCGTACCGCCAGACCGAAAGCTCGCAGTGCGTTCGTGCTGGCCATTCTGTGGCTGACCGTTCTGGTGCCCCTGGCCGCGCCGTTTGTGGCGATCGCCCTGCTCTGGGGTCACTGGGCCACATGGCGCGATGTCGGTCTGCTCGTCGGCATGTATGTGGCCTGCGGACTGGGCATCACCGTGGGGTACCACCGCATGCTGACGCATCGAGCCTTCAAGCCGACGCCCGTCGTGAAGTTCGTCTTCCTGGCGCTCGGCACGATGTCGGCCATGGGGCCGGCGCTTCGCTGGGCGGTCACGCACATTCAGCATCATGCGCATCCCGATGAGGAGGGAGATCCTCATTCGCCGTGGGACTGGCTGGGCGATCGCCCGCAGATGCGCGTGACGGGCTGGAAGAGCTTCCTGCGAGCGCATTTCCTCTGGATCGTCTACGGTGACGAGGCCCAGATCACCCGCTATGGTCAGGAGCTGCAGAAGGACCCCATGGTCCGCTTCATGAGCGCATGGCCGGTGGTGATCGCCCTCATAGCTGCCGGGTTCGCCATTCCGTATCTCGTAGGCGGGCTGCAGGGGATGCTCTGGGGAGGCATCGTCAGGATCGGGCTGACCCATCATATCACCTGGAGCATCAACTCCATCTGCCATATCTACGGTCGTCGAATGTTCGAGACTCCCGACTGCAGCCGCAACAACTGGGTCTTCGCTCTGCTCGGGTTTGGCGAGGGATGGCACAACAATCACCATGCGTTTCCCCGTTCGGCCTTCCACGGCCTGCGGTGGTGGCAGGTGGACCTGTCGGGCTATCTCATCTGGGCCATGGCGCGGCTGCGTCTGGTATCCGAGGTCTGGACCGTACCGCAGACCACCCTCGCCGCTCGCGCTGCCGGTTCGTCGAACCCGCGCAGTCCGATGGGCGCTGAGCGGCGTTGATGCCGCGGGGCAACTATTTCCAAAATAACCGCCCGCGGCGCAACGGGAGCGCATCGATCGGTGGTATAGTCTCGTGGGTCCCAGACTATGGGGCCACGTGTTTAGCTCAAAGATTGCGTGCGACGTTCGGCTGGCGTATCGTTCCTCGACTTGCCTCTTTCCGGACCTCCTCATTCGAATGCAGCAAACACAATCTCTCACACCGGAAAGGGTGACAATATGAAGACCGGTACGGTCAAGTGGTTCAACGGCACGAAGGGCTATGGTTTCCTGGCTCAGGACGACGGCGAGGATGTCTTCGTCCACTTCAGCGCGATCCAGGGCAACGGCTACCGTGAGCTCACCGAGGGGCAGAGGGTCCAGTTCGACGTGACCAACGATCCCCGCGGCAAGGGTCTGCGCGCAGCCAACGTGGTTGTTCTGTAAGCGTTAGCTCCACTTCAGGCGACGGGCCGCCCAATCGGGCGGCCCGTTTTCATTCCGCTGGCTCATGCTGGTACCACCATGAACTCACCACATCTCACCTGTTATTACCATAAATCACCTGGAATGCCTTGACATGCTCGGGCGTTCTTGTTAGAATCCCCGTATCGCGCGGTGCTCGCGACGATGCCCAAAGGGATGCGCGCCAAAGACACCAACAACGCCTCGTGCCATGATGGGTTGCTTGCTGCCGACCGACGGCGCAGGATCGTGGCCTACGTGCGTCGGCACGGCGCGGCCAGCGTTGCCCAGCTTGCCGACTGGCTGAGCGTCGCTCCCAACACGATCCGCCGCGATCTGGACATGCTGGCTTCGGACCGCAAACTGACCCGATCGCATGGCGGCGCTGTGGCCAACGAGCCGGACTACACGCGGCTTCCCTATGAGACCGTCAGCCATGTGCATGCCGAGGAGAAGGCAAGGATCGCCGAGGCCGCGGCGCCGCTGCTGCCGGAGTCCGGTTCGGTCTTTCTGGCGGATGGCACGACGGTGCTCGCTCTCGCGATGCAGATCCCTGCCGATGCACGCATCCGGGTGGTAACCAACTCGCTCAAGGTCGCGAGCCGCCTTGCGTCCGATACATCCGTTGCCGTTGAGCTGCTAGGCGGGCGCGTCCGTCCAGAGCTTCTGGCCACCGACTGCACTCTGGCCACGCAGGCCCTCGAGATGCTCTTCTGGGACATCGCGTTCATCGGCGCAGCGGCGATCGACGTATCGTTCGGGATCACCGAGCGCGATGCTGTCGAGGCCGAGCGTCAGCGCAAGTTCATCAATCGGGCCACCCGCGTGATCGCCCTCTGCGACTCCTCCAAGATCGGGAAGTGCTCGTATGCGCTGGTCGGCCCGGTGAGCCTCCTTGACACCGTCGTGACCGACAGCGGCGCTTCACCTGAGGACGTCCGTGCGTTGCGCGACGCGGGAGTGGAGGTACTCATCGCCGATTGAGCGTGACGCCAGCATCTGTGGAGCTTCGAGTACTAATGGGAAGGGAGGTGATGCGCAAACCAGGTTCATTGTTTGCCACGGCAGTTGTTCGCCAGTGACGTACAACCTTCCAGTGTGCACAGGGAGAAAGCGATGCAAGACAAGGGCAAGGGTTTCACCCTCATCGAACTGCTGGTAGTGATCGCGATCATCGCGATCCTGGCAGCCATTCTGTTTCCGGTCTTCGCACGGGCGCGCGAGCAGGCCCGCGCGATCACCTGCGTATCCAATGTCAAGCAGATAGCTCTGGCGGTCCTCATGTACACGCAGGACAACGACGGCAACTTCCCCATGGCCGATCCTGCGACCGCCAACGCTATCGGCGACATCTACGCCGACCTGTATCGCGGTGTGGCAGAGCCCGGCGACCAGGGCATGGTGGATTACGCCAACCTCTACGGCCTTCGCACCCAGATGAACCCGTACATGAAGAACTACCAGCTCTGGAAATGCGCCAGCGACTCGGGACCTGTGACCTCAGCTTCTGCCGTGATCGGTCGGCGATCGAGCAGCTACTACCTGAACTTCTTTGTGGCCACTGCCGGCAACGCGGCCGCATGGTGGAACCTGACTCCGGCGCCGTGGAACGAGGCGGCTACCGCATACCCGTCGCAGTACAAGCTCTTCAACGAGCTGATCCCCTACCATGACAATCAGTTCGTGCAGAACCCCTACGGTTGGTATCTCTGCTATCAACCGACCTCCAAGATTACGATCGCCTTCTTCGACGGGCATGCCAAGGCGCACCCGATCGATAAGGTGATCTGGCGGTATTCGTGGCTGCCTGAGCCGTGCTACGATCCCATCTGGCCGCGCCTCGGGTGGCCCAATGTCAGCGAGTTTCGCGATCTGGACTAGACGCTGGACCGCACGATGGGGCGACACGTCTCGCACGGCGCTGCGGCACGGCCTGCGTGTCGCCCCACGTCTGGCATTCTTCGCTCAAAGGAGACGTGCCCATGCGCGCGAACATCCCGACACCGGTGGTGATCGGCATCCTCGTCGTGGTGTTGATCGGCCTCGTTGTCGCATTCTGGAAGGGATCGGGCCCCAAGACAGCCGCAAACGAGGACCTGATCCGCAACGCATTCTCGGTTAAGAGGCCGACCGGAGCCGGCGCGCCGTCGCCGCCCGGCATGAGGCCCGGTATGGGCCCTGGAGGCGCGGGGCCCTCGGGAGCGCCGGCGCCTCCGGCGGGAAGCAGATAGAACCAACGCAGTCACTCGTTAAGGACGCGGGCTCGATGTGCGCCCCGTGATCCGATAACAACGGCTGCGCGAACGAAGAGAAGGAGTGTCAGCAGTGACAGAACAAACGGTGCCCTGGTGGCGCAAGGGAATAGACGTTGCGAGCCTGCCTCGTATGGTGACCGACAGCCCTGGGCCTCAGTCGCAAGCCATGCACGCCCGTGCATCCAGGATCATCAAGGGGTTGTCGGGGCAGGTGAAGCTGCACCCGGTGTGCTTCAAGGACGGGTTCGGGGTGATGCTGCGCGACGTAGACGGCAACGAGTACATAGATTTCTCGTCGGGCATCTACGTCACCACGCTGGGCCATTGCCATCCAAAGGTGTCGGAAGCCGTGGCGAAGGCGGCGCACACGCTCATGAACGCCCACGACTTCACCACCCCGATCAAGACGGAGCTGCTGGAGAAGCTGGTCACGATCCTGCCGGAGGGCATCAACGGAGTCCAGCTCTACGACTCGGGCACGACGGCGGTCGAGGCGGCCTTGCGCGCAGCGCGAGCCTTCACGGGCAAGCACGAGTTCATAAGCTGCTACATGGACTTCCACGGCAAGTCCGGACACTCGGTGAGCCTTGCCAGGATGAACCCGACGAACGGAACCGCCCGCGCACAGGGCTTCTATCTGGCGCCGCGCCCCGATCCCTACCGGCCTCTGTTCGTCAAGGCCGACGGCCAGATAGATACCGATGCCTACATCGCCTTCTTCGACAGCCTGATCGACAACGTGACGACGGGACAGGTGGCCGCGTTCGTGCTGGAGCCGATTCAGGGGTGGGCGGGCTCGATCATTCCGCCGGACGACTTTTTCCCGAAGCTCCGGGCCCTGTGCGATAGACGGAAGATACTGCTGATCGCCGACGAGGTCCTCACCTGCATGGGACGGACGGCGAAGTGGCTGGCTCTGGAGCACTGGGACACCGTGGCGGATATCTCGACGCTCGGCAAGGGCTTCGGCAACGGCTTCCCGGTCACGGCGATGGTTGCGCGCGAGGACATCAAGGAGTCCTTCGAGAAGATTTCGGCCTCCACCAGCTACGGGGGCAATCCCATGGCCTGCGCCGCCGCTCTGGCTAGCATACAGGTCATCGAGGAAGAGGGGCTGCTCGAGAACGCCGCCATGCTCGAGCGGTTCTTCCTGAAGCGACTGCAGAAGATGCAGGAGGAGCACCCGATCGTCGGCCACGTGCGCGTCAAGGGCTGCCTCCTCGGCGTTGAGCTCGTCAAAGACCGGGCCACCAAGGAGCCTTTCGACGAAGCGGGTAAGCGGGTCTACAGGGCTGCCTTCCGCAAAGGGCTCGCCTGGATCCCGGCCGGACATATCCTCCGACTCTCGCCGCCGATCATCATGGACGAGGAGGTCGCCGGCAAGGGCATGGATATCCTCGACGAGGCTATCGGCGAAGTCGAGCGCGAACTGGGGTACGCCTGATGGGCGCGACAGCCGACTGGACAGTGAGCTTCGAGCTATCCGGCGAAGCGCGGCGCGCGGCGCTCGAGCGAGCCGACGCTGTGCTCCGCTCGTGGGGACTGGTGATGCCGCCGGGCGAGCCCCTCGTGCTCCACTTCGGTCTCGGCGAGTTCGAGCGCATCGGCGAAATCGAGTACTGGATCGTGAACGACACGGATAACCGCTACTGCGGCAAGTTCCTGTTCCTGTTCGATGGTCAGCGGTGCCCGAGCCATTGCCACGGCGCAAAGGACGAGACGTTCTTCATCGTGCGAGGAAACGTCGCGATGACCGTGGATGGAGAGGAGCGGCTCCTCCGACCCGGTGACGTGCTCAAGATGCCGCCGGGGCGCGTTCATACATTCGCGGCGGTGGGCGGACCCGCCCTCGTGCTGGAGGTCTCATTGCCGTCGGTTCAGGGCGACAACTTCTTCGATGATAGGCGCATCGGCGCGGAGGGCGTGATCTGAGACCTGTCAGACCTCCGTCATCCGATCCCGGTCTAGCGACCGCTTGCGTGATCGCACTGGATCTCGGCACGACGGCATTCAAGGCCGCGCCCGTCACTGCCGACGGGGTATGCGGCGACGTCGCGGTTGCATCGTACGAGCTCGAATACGGCGACGGCCAGAGGGTGACATGCGATCCGTGGCTCTACGTGCGGCTTGCCGTGCGCGCACTGCGGCGGGCAGTGCGTTCTGCAGCGGCTCAGGGGCTTCGCGTGACCGCGATCGGGTTGACCTCGCAGGCGCAGACGTTCGTGGCGGTGCATGAGAGGCGAGGGGCAAGAGGCGAGGGACAAGAGGCAAGAGGCGAGAGGCGAGAGGCGAGAGGCGAGGGGCGAGAGGCAAGAGGCGAGGGGCGCTCGCCCTTCAGCCCTCCGCTCTCAGCGCTGGAGCCTGATCCTGCGGTCGTGTGGACCGACGCCAGCGCGGCCGAGGAGGCGGACGAGGCGGCGCAGGCCTTGCCGGACTTTGCCGCAACGTGCGGGTTCGTCCGGCCCAGTCCGCTGCAGTTCTTGCCCAAGGTCATGCGGCTGCGGAGGACCGCCTATGCGGGCGATGGAGCCCACGGATCTGTCAGGTACCTCCTCCTCAACGAGTGGATCGCCCTGAACCTGACGGGTACCGCCTTCGGCGATACGAATCTGCATGCCATGGGCGGTTTCCTCGATCTCGGAGCGGTGGGCGGTCCGCGAGAGGCGCACGGGAAGCCGCACGTCTATTGGAACGACCGCGCCCTTGCCCTGGCGGGGATCACGTCGGAGAACCTCGCGCCGATAGCCCACGCCGCCGCGATTTCGGCGCCGCTCTCAACACCGATGTGCCGGGCTCTCGGTCTCGAATGTCCCGTGCCGGTCTACTCCTGCGGCAACGATCAGTCGTGCGCCGCGGCGGGAGCCGGACTGGATGACCCCCGGGATGCATTCGCCAACTTCGGCACGGCGCTGGTCGTCTACGGGCTGAAAGACAGGCCGGCTACGCCGTCGAGGGACGACCACATCGCCGGGGTCAGTCCGCTCCTGCACGATGGGATGCCGTGGTGGTACCTGCTGGGCGTGGAGTCCGAATGCGGCAACATGGTGGAGTGGCTGGCATCGCTCCTCTACCGGCGGAGCCGCATCGGACGCATGATCGAGGACGCGTTGGCTCTGCCGGATGACGCTCGACTGCCCGCGGCGCTGCCGAGGGGAGGCGGCGCCATGGACCTGCAGAACCTGCGCCTGGACATGGGACCACCGCATGTCGTGCGCAGTCTGCTGGAGCATTACTCGTCCCGGTTCGGCGAGCTGCTCTATAGCGTGGTAGAGGGCCGGCCCCGCCGCGTGCTTGCCGGCGGCGGCCTCTCCCGAAGCCGTGCGTGGCTGGACTTCCTGGCTCGCCGTCACGGCATTCGCGTGGAGGCGACGGGCATCGAGCATCCGGGGTTGGTGGGCGTGGCGAGGATTGTGGGGCTGAGAGCTGAAGGCTGAAGGGTGAAGGGCGAAGGGTGAAGGGTGAAGGGCGAAGGGCGAAGGGCGAAGGGTGAAGGGCGAAGGGCGAAGGGTGAAGGGTGAAGGGCGAAGGGTGAAGGGCGAAGGGTGAAGGGCGAAAGCTGAAGGGCGAAGGCTGAGGGGTGAAGGGTGAAGGGCGAAGGGTGTGAGAGGAGTGAGAGTGTATGGAACACCGATTTGAATATCTGACATCCGAGGAGCTGAAGCCGTTCATCGAGCAGAACGCTCTGGTGATCATGGGCATCGGCACGATCGAGGAGCATGGGGCGCATCTACCCACAGGCACCGACCTGTTCATCACCCAGCGGTTCATGGACGATCTGCGGGAGCGGCTGGCGGCTGACGGTTCCGTGCCTTTCCTGACGCTCCCGGCCATATGGACCGGCTACTCTGCGCGGCTTATGCAGGCGTGGCCCGGCACCATCCGCATGGAGACTCGCACGGTCATGGACATGATGCGCCAGATCATCGGCTCCCTGTGCGAGATGGGCTTCAGGAAGATACTGGTGCTCAATGGCCACGGGCATCACACGGAACTGCTGCGGGTGGTCGCGCGCGAACTATCCGACGATTACAATATCGCGCCCGCCGTTGTGAACTTCCTGTATCTCGGAGCGCGGGAGTACAACGCCGTCCGTAAGGGGCCGGCCGGAGGCAGCATCCACGGCGGCGAGGACGAGACCTCCGTCATGCTCCACTACGGCTATCCCGTGAAGACCGATCGCTACACCTCCGTGGACCACGTGAATGTCCATACCGACTTCGTCGCGGGCGACAACTTCATTGGCTCGACACGCGTATTCTGGTCCACGTGGCACTACAGCCCGAGCACGACGGGTCTTCTCGGCGATCCGACGCCATCGAGCGCCGAGACCGGGCGCGTGCTTATCGAGGCGTGCCTCGATCATATGGTGCGGTTCGTCAAGGAGTACTGGAACTTCCAGCCCGAGACGAGCTCCAGATAGATGGGGTCGACCATGGGGGCGCCGCAGGGCGCCATGACCGAGCGGGAGCGGGTCTTCGCGGTGTTGCGGGGCGACATACCCGATCGGACGCCCTGGTATGGCGATCTGAGCTGGTGGCACTCGGCCCGCCTGCGCGCCGGCAGCCTCCCTCCCGAGTTCGCGGATGCCGAAGCGGGCTATCTGCGCATGCATCAGGCAGCCGGCGTGGGCGTCTATCTCTACTCCCCGTTCATCTGGCAGCAGGCGTACGACGAGACCGTCGCGGCGGAGGTAAGCGTCGAGGACGGCCTGACGATCACGACCGTGAGGACTCCGGTAGGCGAGGTGCGTAGCGCCATTCGGGACTTGCCCGATTCCGGCACCGGGGCTTATGTGGAGCACTTTGTGAAGTCGCCGGATGATCTGCCCGTTGTGCGCTGGATGGCGGAACATCAGCGTGTGGCTCCCAACTACGAGGCATTCTCGCGATGCGATGCGCTCTGGGGCGATCAGGGCTTCGCATGCGCCCTATCGCCTGTCTGCACCGCTCCGCTTCAGTCCTTCCTCACGCGGCTCGCCGGTCTGGAGACGACGCTGGAGCTGCTGGCTGAGGCGCGCCCGGAGCTGGAACGCACCTTCGCCGCCATGGAGCGCGCCGACGACCCGATCTTCGCAATCATCGCCGACGGCCCGTGCCTCTACGTGGAGTTCCCCGAGAACCTCTCCGCGGAGATCACCGGAAGGCGGCTCATGCGCACCTACTGTCTTCCCTACTGGCGGACCCGCATTCAGCAGCTGCACGATGCCGGCAAACTGGTCGGCATCCACAACGACGGCACGTTGCGCGGTTCGCTCGATCTGCTCATCGAGGCAGGCTTCGATGTGGTGGAGTCGGCCACGCCTGCACCGGTCGGCGACATGAGCCTGCAGGAGATCAGCGAGACGGCTTCGGGCAGGATCATCGTCTGGGGAGGTCTGCCGGGAGCGCTGTTCTCGCCCCTCTATGCCGATGCCATGTTCGAGGACTTCGTTCGAGAAGCGCTCGCCACGTTCCCCCGGGGTTCAGGCTTCGTGCTCGGCGTTGCCGATCAGGTTCCGCCGGATGCTCGCTTCGATCGTGTATGTCGCGTGCGCGAAATCGTGGACGCGTGCGGATGAGGGAGCTTGCGCTCGTTGCCGGTGCGGCGGCGCTGTGGAGCCTTGCAGCGTTCTCTTCAGCGCCGCCATCGGCCCGCTGCGTAGGCGAGAGCGTTGGAGGAGGCATGGCGATGGGAGAAGCGCCAGAGCTGCAGACCGTGGGCATCTATGTTCAGCCGCCGACCACGGAGCAGGCCCACTATCTCGACTTTTACAGGGGGTGCGGCTACAACTATCTGGAGTTCTGCGATACGGGGTTCGGCCACCGTCCCGATCGTTTGCCCGAGTACTATGCCGATCTGGCGAAGGCGGTCACAGATGCCCAGAAGAAGGGATTCAGGGTCTGGATCCTCCTGCTGGCGGGCATGAAGCAGTGGAAGGGTCCCGACGCGACCGGCAACGCAGGCACGTTCTCGGCTCTGGACACCGAGCTCTTGAAGGAACGCCTGTCGTTCGTCCGTCAGGCTGTCCGAGCTCTTAAGCATGCGGACGGCTTCCAGTTCTTCGCGGGCGATCCGGGCGGCGATCCCGAAGGCAAGGCGACGATCGCAGACTGCGCGGCCTTTGCCCGCAGCGTCCGCGCCATCGTCCGCGAGGAAGCGCCGCAGGCGGGCTTTGCCGTGAACCTCTGGGCCATCGCCGAATGGGCGGGGTTTCCATCGCCGTTCAGCCTCACGTTCTGGCAGAAGCAAGTGGAACTGTCGCAAGCAGCCATCGCTCAGCCGGATCTCCTCGGCAGCGACTGCGGCGTCATCTTTTCCATGGACAACTACTACCGCTCGCTCACGCTCACCACCTACGCAGACGCCGGCGTCAAGCCCGCGCCCTTTCCGCAGCCCTCAGACATAGAGGCGCTGCGCCGCCGCAAGGTGAGCCCGGTCTACGGCTGGCCTTATTTCCTGGTTGACGAGTGCGACGACGGGTTCATAACGCCGAACAACGTTGTGACAAAGGGACAGGCTGGATCCGAGACCCGCTACATCCGTGCCATCGTGGATCATGGGCTGCGCCTGAGGCTTGACGGGCTCGTCGCGAACGCATCGTTCGTTGCCGCCGAGGCGCTGAACATCTACGCGTTCGGACGCATGTGCCGCGATCCGAAGTTGACCCCGGGGGCTGCGCTCGATGAGTACGCCGGCATCATCGAGGACGACTCATCGAAGGCTGCGCTGGGACGTGTGCTGCGCTTCATCGAGAACAACTGCAACTGGCAGAACAGCCTGCCGAAGAAGTACCGGCTCAGGGACTTCGACACGGGCGACCTGACGACCGCACAGGCGGCGATGGACCTTCTGGCGACGGTCGTACCCAGGAAACTGACCCGCATCGTCCTTCCGGAGCCGCCGGAGCAGTACCTCCCGCGGCTCAGACGCCGGCTCGAGACCATAGCAGCGGGCGACATTGGTGGTCCGAGCCCCCACTACCGCCCGCAGAAGCCATAGGGCATGCTGGCGGTGGTCCTTTGTGCCTGTGCCCTGGCCGGAGCCGCGCCTGCGCCTGCGCCGCCTTCGGCCTTCAGCCCTCAGCCCTCAGCCTTCAGCACGGTTGGCCTCTACGTGTGGCATGACACGCCTAGTCAGCACGCCTTCTGGAAGGCCTGCGGCATCAACACGCTCCAGTTCTGCGACACGCATTGGTCCATTCGGGCGGACCTGCTGGAGGATTACTACCGGCGGTTCGCCGATGGCGTCGCGAACGCTGCGCGCAGCGGCTTCCGCACCGACGTGATCCTCTTCTCGAACATCGCCCAGTGGGAGGGACCGGACGAGCGCGAGCCGACAGGCACGGGCGTGCTGTTCGACCCGCGGGATGAGAGGGCGCGCAACGCCCGCCTGGAGGCCATAAGGCGTGCGGTTCGCGCTCTGAACCGGGCAGACGGTTTCACGCTGGTCGCCGGCGATCCCGGGGGAGCCGTTCGGGCGCCGTTCGGTCCGCTCCCAGCCTCCGAGTGGATGTCCATGGCCAGAGATGTGCGCAGAGTCGTGAAGCGTGAGGCTCCGCGTGCGCGCTTCAGCGTCAATCCCTGGGCCATTGCCTACTGGCAGTACCCGGATATGAGCTGCTTCACGTCGGCCTGGTGGATTCGCGAAGAGCTTCTGACGCGGCAGGTATTCGACGCCCCCGATCTGATCGGTCCGGACTGCGGCGTGCAGATCCCCGGGCACACCTACTATCGTCCGCTCGCCCTGCGTGTTCTCGCTGAGGATCGTGCTGGGCTGGCCGCGGCTCCATTCCCTGATGCTGCGGACATACGGCGTCTCCGCGAACGGGGCGCGAAGCGGATATGGGCATGGCCCTACTTCCTGCTCGACGAGGCCGACGACGGGGACGTCGGGCCCGATGGCGTTCAACGCCCGCGTGTGCAGATAGACACACGCTACATCCGCCGCTGCGTGTCACAGATGCGCGCCATCGGCGTGGACGGCATCATCGGCAACTGGAGCTATGCCGGTCACCTCCCCAAAGCGCTGAACACCTTTGCCTTCGGCAGGTTCTGTCGTGATCCTCGAGCAACGCCGGAGCGGGTACTGGACGAATACGCGCGGTTGATCGCGGATGACGCATCGTGGCGCGATCTTTCGCAGGTGTTTCGGTTCGTGGAGGGGCTCAGCAACTGGGAGCGCAAGCTGCCGCCAGAGCATCGGCTCGCTCCGCTGGCCTGCAGGCTCTCCACCTCCAAGGAGGCACAGGCGGCGCTCCGACGGGTCCGACCTCGCGCCGACGCACGCTTCCCGTTTCCGGAGGCTCCGGAGCGCTTCCTGGAGAGGTTGGCCGAGCGGTTGCGCGAGGCGGCGCCTGAAGCGGATCCTGCGGTCGGGGGACGCCCATGAGCCGGTCCTACGCTCCGATCACCGCGCGAGCGGTCGTTCTCGGGCTGATCCTCACCCTCGTTCACACAGTGTGGCTCATCTACGAGGAGCTGACGCTGGGGCACATCGGCACCCCCTCGATCTTCACCGTCGTCCAGACGGTCATCGGCATCCTCTTTATGATGATGGTGGCGAACGCCTACCTGAAGCGGGTCCGCCCGCAGTGGGTCTTCACTCCCACCGACTTCATGGTGGTCTTCGTCATGACGACGATGGGCTCGATCATCACCTCCGTAAAGCTGCTCCACTATCTGTTTCCGACAGTGCTGTGGCCGTCCTACATGCCGCATCTGGCTGCCGGACCCGACACCGCCGCCTCGATGTCGCCGATCCTTGCGCCGCGTGATCCCAAGCTGGTGAGCGCCTTCTTCATGGGGACGCGCGACTTCTGGGCGTTCTTCAGGCCGGGAGTTCTGGGTCCCTGGCTGCTCCCGCTGGCGTTCTGGGGCGCATTCTTCTTCGTGCTGCTCTGGACGATGCTGTGCCTTGCCTCCATCGTAAGGCGGCCCTGGCTGGATCAGGAGCGTCTGCCGTTTCCCATCATTGATCTGCCTGTCACCATGGCGCGGCAAGGCGACGTGCGCGCCCTGTTCCAGAGCCGTCTGCTCGTGCTGGGCTTCGCGCTAACATGCGGCCTCCTGTCACTCAACTACGTTTCCTCGATGGTTCCGGCGGTGCCTGGCGTCAAACTGGCAGAGAACGACATTGCGACGCCGTATCTGACGAGCGGGCCGTGGATGGCACTCACGCCCATGATCATGGTCTGGTGGCCACTGGCCATCGGGCTGTGCTACCTCATCCCGCTCGAAGTCTCGTTCAGTTGCTGGTTTTTCTTCGTCCTGATCCGTCTGATGACCGTTGGCGCAACCATGCTGGGCTGGCGGGATGCAGGCTCGGTTCAGGCGGGCGATCAGTTCCCGTACCTGTCGAACGCGGCCGAAGGAGCCTGGCTTGGTATGTTCGTCGTCATCCTCTGGAACGCGCGGTCGTTCCTGAGGGAGATGGCGGGGGCCATTCGTCGGCGGGAGCCCATTCCCGGAGATGATCAGGAGGCCATGACCTATCGCACGGCGCTGCTCGGAGCGCTGGCGGGCTACCTGATCCTTGCTCTCGGCTCGTGGCTCCTGTTAGGGATGAGGCTATCGGTGTCGCTGCTCGCCTTCGCCCTGTACTTCATCGCGATTGTCGTTCTGACGCGCATGTACGCCCAGATCGCCATGCCCCTCTTCTGCATGGCGTTCTTCAGCTTCACCGAATGGACGACGAACTTCGTTGGGACGGCGCGCCTCACGCGCACCGAATCCGCGACGCTGACGAGCTTCTACTGGTTCGATCGTACCTACGAGCAGATACCCATGGGTCATCAGCTCGAGGCGTTTGTGTTTGCCGACAGGCTGCGCGCCAGCAAACGGACGATGCTCAAGATCGTCTTGCTAACGAGCGCCGTCTCCATCGCGCTGGGCATGGTGACGCTGCTGCAGATATTCTACGACCGTGGGGCCGCCTCGGCGCGCGTCACAGGCGACTCAACATGGCTGGCGGGCTACGCGTGGTCTCGCTTCACCAACTGGGTGGCAAGCGCGCGCGATCTCGAGGCAGGCCCGTTGGCGCGTGCGGGCGTCTCGGCCGGAGTAGTCCTCCTGCTCACGTACGCGCGCAGTGCCTGGATCGGCTTTCCGCTACATCCGATCGGCTACCTGTTCACAGTCAGCTACGCGCTCGAGTGGGGCATGTGGAACGTAATCTTCGTGACGTGGCTCATCAAGGCGCTTGTCGTGCGTTTCGGAGGGCTCCGGGCCTATCGCCAGTCGGTGCCGTTCTTCCTCGGGCTCGCTCTCGGGGATTGCGTTACTCACTTTGTGTGGGGAATCGGGCTTAGCCTTGCCGGGACGAAAGGGGCGTCGCCGTACTAGGGGCGAGGGGCAAGAGGCAAGAGGCGAGAGGCGAGAGGCGAGGGGCAAGAGGCGAGAGGCAAGAGGCAAGAGGCGAGAGGCGAGAGGCGAGGCGAGTGGCGAGGCGAGTGGCGAGGGGTGAGAGGCGGGAGATGACAGGGATGAAGGGAATGGGCGGCAGTGGTTGAGCAACCCAGGCCAGAGTGGGAGATACCGTTCGAGCGGGTGAACGATGCCGTGATCTCCGTGATGCCGGGCGAGTCGGACAAGACGTTCTTCGACCCGTTGATCGGGTGCAGAGTCCGGTGGGAACAGGATGCCTACTGCCCCGCGTGCTCTGTGTACGATGGGCGAATCGTGGCCGTCTACCGCGCCTATGGCGAAGATGACCAGTGGCGCATGGGGTTGGCGTGGAGCTCCGACGGCATCCGTTTTGAGCGCTCCGATCAGCCCGTCTTCCACGCGCGTCTCGACGATCCGTGGCTGGATCTGATACGGCATGATCCGAGCCTGAGCGTGAGCTACGGCGACTCACGACTGGTTGCGTCCGAGGACGGCACGTACTATCTGTACTTCAACATGTTCCAGCATGTGACAGCGCAGCCTCAGGAGCTTGCCGTCGCCTCGACCCGGGACCTTGCGGACTGGTCGGTGCATGGCAGGGCATTCGCGCGCGCCGCCAAGCGGGACATGGACGTGATTCCCGAGCATGCTCCCTGGCGCTTCCCGCACCCGGCGGTGGTGACCCGCCTTGAGGGCGACCGGCTGGTGGCCACGAAGATCGGCGGGCGCTATTGGATGTACCTGAACTGCCTGTCCACCATTGGCCGGGAATGCCTGTGCGCCGCCACGTCGGAGAATCTCGTGGACTGGCAGATCGTACGCGACCGCTCGGGCGGTCTCGTGCATCCGATGCCGCTGCGGCCCGGCTGGTTCGACAGCTACTACATCGACACGGTCGCCGCCGTTGTGCGGGACGACGGCATTCTGCTCATCTACAACGGGATCAACGACGATCGGCGGCGTGACGGACGATCCGACCTGAAGCAATACGCCCACTATCCGGCCCAGGCGCTCTTCGATCGGGAAGACCCGACGCGACTGCTGAAGCGGAGCAGTTCGCCGTTCATGGGAAACGTTCCCGAGCTTGAGAGGATTCCGATCGTCTTCTGGTATGCGCCCCTGTACGAGGCCTGGTCACTCGTACCGTGGCACGGGGCGTGGAACCTCTACTGGAACCATGGCTTCGGTCGCCGCGCCGTGGGGCTTTGCAGGTCCACCGATAGCCCGCACCGTCCGCTGGTCAACAACGACAGCCGGCATGCCGCCGGCACGACCCCCAAGGGAGACTCCTCATGAGACCCGATGCACCGCGAGAGCCCTACGGCTCCGTCGAATCTACGCTCGAGAACCTGGTGGCAAGCCGCGAGCCCGTGACCAGAAGCAGGGCGTTCATGGAACGGGCCGGTCGCCATCTCGGTCTCGACGGGCCGACGATTGCGGAGCTGATCAGTCCTCAAGAGGTCCGCACGTTCAGGCTGCCGTGCAAGATTCTAGGCAAGGTGATCGTACTGTGGGGCGTTCTCGGGCTGCACAACAACGCTCGCGGTCCGTTCAAGGGAGGCATCAGGCTGGCTTCCGACGTGTCGCTGTGGGAGACGGTCGAACTGGCGCGGCT
>JAAYVH010000246.1 GCA_012517255.1 Chthonomonadales bacterium | reverse complement strand
CATGGCCCTCCAGATTCTGCGCGATGCCATGCTGCGCGAGGACTACTCCGACGACCCGCCCGGGGATCTGCGCCTGCTCGACGGCGCGCCTCGCCACTGGTTCCAGCCCGGCCAACGCGTTGCCGCGCGGCGCATGGCAACCTTCTTCGGTACCGTGAGTTTCGAAGTGGTCGGCGGCTCCGACGGCGCCGCTGCCGATCTGACCTTCGCACCCGACTTCGCTGCGCGGCGCGTAACGGTGCGTCTGCCGTTGCCGGACGGACGGCCCATCCGCTCGGCGACCGTTGACGGCCGGACCGTCGCGCCCGCATCAGACGACGAGATCGTCCTCGAGCGTCCCCGGGGCCGCGTCCGCGTGGAGGTCCAATGGAAATAGCCTGAACCGGCGGCCCAGGCTACCCCTTGCGCGGCGTTTCAGTCCGACGGCTACAGTTGTTTGCGGAGCGCCACTCCGTACCAGCGGTGGTCGCCGTAGGTGCCGCCTTTGATCGTGATGCCGGACCTGGGCGGCATGTAGGTCAGCGCTGTGATCCAGTCCTGTCCGTCCCATTGCACGACGGCGCCGACTGTCGGCACGATCAGCATCTGCACGCCGCCGAACGGCCCTTCATGGCGCTTCTCGTTCAGCAGGGTCCAGTCCTCGGTGCCCACGCCGAGATGCACGCGAGCCAGCGGCGGCCCCTGAACGCCTTCCCGGAGGAAGTAGGTCTTGGCAGCGGAGGCATACACGGAGGTCCGCTTCGTCCTGGACCGGAAGTCCGGATGCAGGGTAGTCGGCTCTCCGAAGATGTTCCGGACACCCACGACGACGTCGGGCGTCTGCGGCCCTTCGGCGGCCAGCTTGAGGGAGAGCACCGTTACGACCGATTCGGCGTCGCGGTTCACATCGGCCCGATGGAAGTCGAGCTCCACCCTGTCGGTGAGGCCGAGGTAGAGGGTCTGGTAGTGGACGAACTGGGGAGCGCCGGAAGGCATCTTCAGATCGAGGTAATAGGCTGCGACGTCCACTTCGCGTGCCTTGAGCTGGTTGGCCGTCGGCATGGTGACGATATCGTCGGCGAACGCTGCCGCTGCAAGGACCAGCGCGCCGACCATTGCTGTAAAGCTGCGCATTGCTGAGGGTACTCCTTCCCTAGAGTGTCCTCGGTTGGCGCGGCCACGCTGCCGGCTCGCCGGGCATGGCCATGTTCGACGGTTTCTCCAGGAGTCCTCCAGCGGGCGCTCCGCTGATGCCGTCGTGCAGGAATCCGCGTCGCAGACGGCGAACAACGATGACAGATCGGAGGCGAAGGGCCGTGCGCAAGCCAGTTGGGGCGCCAACACCCCCCTATCTGTTGATCGCCATCTTCGTTGTTCTGGCCGGGATCATCGTGACGACCGCCAGCGTGCTCTACGCGCGCCAGCAGCGCCAGATGAAGGAGCTTCGGTACAAGGACCTGCAGTCCATAGCCGAGCTCCTCACTTCCAGAATAGCTCAGTGGCGCGGGGCCCGGACGATGGCCGCCCAATCTGCCGCCCTCGCATGCGCAGAGGTGTACGCGGCCGTGCCTTCCTCGGCCTCACGCACCGACGGACTGCTCCGGACGGTTCTGCGGGCCTATGTCGGTCCACAAGAGCACGTGGCCGTCCATTTCCTCGATCGCAGAGCCGCGAGCGTGGTTCACGCCGACTCAGGCCCCTGCCCGGTGGAGTCCGTGCGCGGCGACTCCCCCAGGCTGCACGAATGGGCGCGAGCGCTGGCGCTGAGCGCCATGCAACAGCGTTCGGCGGCATGGTCCGGCCTACGAGCCAACCGGCCCGGCGGATACTGTCTCGATGTTGCCGTGCCGGTTGCGGGGCCGACCGGAGAGACGCTCGGAGCGGTGATTCTGAGCGTGGAGGTATCGCAGGGCCTGTTCCGCCTGGCCGACGGCTGGCAGGCCCCCACGAACAGCATGCAAGCCCTGCTCATCATGCCCGCCGACGGCGCGATGGTCCGGCTCCGCTCCGGCGCAGTTCCGCGGCATACAGGCAGGCGCAGTCCGGAACCCCTCGACGAACGTGATGTCATGGTCGTTCAGGCGGTCAACGGTCGCACCGGCCACCTGCGCGGTCCCGTGCCGCAGAGCGCCGAGGCCTACGGCCACATCGCGCCAGTCCCGGGGTCGGATTGGCTGGTCCTTGTGCGAGAGGATGCCAACGAATCGAATGAGCCCGCGCGGGCGTTCGGGGGGCTGTGGATCACGATCGTGCTGTCCTGCGTGGCGGCGGCGTTCGCGGCGCTCGTGGCGATTTGGCGCAACCAGAGGGCGCGCGAGTATCGCCGGCTGTACGAGTCGGAGGTCGAGCAACTCCGCGCTGAACGAGAAGCGTTCGAATCGCGTTCCAGGCTCGAACTCATCATGAACACCATCCCTCAACGGGTGTTCTGGAAGGATCGTGAATCGCGCTACCTCGGCTGCAATCGTCCGTTCGCCATGGACGCGGGCTATCAGAATCCGGACGACCTCATCGGGCGCGACGACTACGCCATGAGCTGGAAGGAAAATGCCGACGCCTACCGGCGCGACGATCAGACGGTCATGCAGTCGGGTGAGCCCAAGGTCGGTTACGTCGAGCCTCAGATCAGAACAGATGGCACGTTCTCGTGGCTGCGGACGAGCAAGGTCCCGCTGCGCGACCCGGATGGCAAGGTCACCGGCGTGCTGGGCACCTATGAGGATATAACGGCTATGGTGCAGGCCGAGGAGGCCCTCGAACAGAAGAACCGCGAGCTGACCGGCGTCCTTTCGGCCGTGTCGCATGATCTGCGCACGCCTCTCGTGAGCCTGACGGGCTATACCGGCGAGGTGCGCACCGGTCTTGAGGAGTTGCGATCCGCTCTGACGGGAGTCCCGCTGCCCCCCGATGTGGCCGACAGGATCCGCGAGATCCTGGACCGGACGATGCCGTCGGATCTCGCGATCATCGCTGCCAACGCCGAGCGGATGAACAAGCTGCTGAGCGGCGTGCTGACCATATCGCGCATTGGCCGGATGGAACTGACCATAGAGACTCTGCGCATGAACGATCTGGTGGGCGAGGTGGCGGCATCGCATCTCCGCCGGGCCCAGGAGCTGGGAGCGAGCATCGAAGTCGGCAACCTCCCCAACTGCCGCGGCGATGCCGTGCAGATCACGCGCGTGTTCGACAACCTGCTCAGCAATGGGCTCAAGTACCTCGATCCATCGCGTCCAGGCCGCATTCGCATTACCGGGCAGGTGCAGCAAGGAAACGCCGTCTACTGCGTCGAAGACAATGGAATCGGCATCAGACCCGAGGATCAGGAGCGTGTATTCGAGCTGTTCCAGCGCGCTGGACAGCCGTCGGCAGAGGGAGAAGGACTCGGGCTGACAACGGTCCGGACAATCGTCACCCGGCACGGCGGGCGCGTCTGGGTCGAGTCGTCGCCTGGCGAAGGTAGCCGCTTCTACGTCCGCCTACCGCGACGGGCCGATGACGCCCGGGCCGAGAACCGCTCGAAGACCGCCAACAGCGGGCCCGGAAGCGGGCCGCGCACCGATCGTTAGGCGCGGCCGAGCGGGATTGCCCGCGCCGCAGATCGGGCGGAGAGAGGGGGCCTGGTCCGCTCCGTCTTTGTGCTGTCTGACCGAGCGAACCGGCGGTAGGCAAAAGGAGGAGATCACGATGAGCGCCAGAGAAGTCGCCATTCTGATCGCAGAAGACGACAATGACCATGCCGAGCTGATTATGCGCAACCTGAAACGCGCCGGTCTCCTGAACCGGATGATCCGGCTGACCGACGGGCAGCAGACGCTCGATTACCTGACCGGAAACACTGCGGAAGGGCCGCCCTCCGGCGCGCTCCTGCTGCTGCTGGACCTGCGCATGCCGAAAGTGGACGGCTTTGAGGTCCTCAAGCAGGTCAAGGAATCGCCCAGACTGCGCCGCATGCCCGTGATCGTCCTCACAACCACCGATGATCCCGAAGACGTGCAGCGCTGCCATGATCTGGGCTGCAACAGCTTCATCACCAAACCGGTCATGACCGATAGGTTCATGGAGGCCGTGACGACGCTCGGGTTGTTCATCAAGGTGGTGGAAGTGCCCCACTTGCGCATCTACGAGCGCGCCGAATGAGCCCGGACTCGGCGCGCCCGGAAGATCCAGAAGCCCTGCGGATTCTCGTAGTCGAAGACGATCCGGCCCTGAGCCACATCGTGTGCGTGGCCCTCGGACGGACCGGATGCGTCGTCGAGGCGGCGCTGTCCGGTACGGCAGCCCTTGCTGCGCTCGAGGCCAGACCCGCCGATATCGTCGTTCTGGACTATACGCTGCCCGACATGCGCGCCGAGGACCTGCTCGATCGCGTCCGCCAGACGGAGTCCCCGCCCGTGGTCGTTGCGATGACCGGTCACGGCACCGAGCGAATCGCTGCGGACCTTCTGCGGCGAGGCGCGCGCGACTACATCCTCAAAGACGAGCGCTTCCACCGGCGGCTGGCGGATTCGGTTGGCTCGATCGCTGACGAGCTCAGGCGGAGACGCGCCGAACAGCAAGAGCTCGCTCAAACGGAGGAGCGGGCCCAGCGCTTCCACGAGCTTTACGACGAAGCTCCGCTGCCCTACCAGTCTCTGGATTCAGACGGGCGGATTGTCGCCGTCAATCAGGCGTGGCTCGATCTGCTGGGATACGAGCGTCAGGAGGCGATAGGGAGGCCCATCCTCAGCTTCCTCGATGAAGAGAGCGGACGCAAGTTCGCCGATGCGTTCCGCCGCTTTGCCGAATCGGGACGCGTGGACGGCGAGGAAGCCGGCTTCATAAGGCGATCGGGTGAGCGCGTGATCGTGAGGATCTACGGGCGGATCGTACGGGATGCCGGCGGAGCATTCCTCCGGACCCAGTGCATTCTCCAGGACATCACGGAGCTGCGCCGCGCCGAGCAGGCGGCGAAGGAGCGGGAACAGGACTATCGGCGCATCGTCGAGACGGCCGAGGAAGGCGTATGGGCGATGGACGCCGCCATGCGCACGACCTTCGTCAATGCGCGCATGTGCGAGATTCTGGGCTCCCCCGAGGCGCAGATCACCAAGCGGGACGTGGCCGACTTCATGCTGCCCGAGGATCTGCCCGATCATGCCGCGCGCATGCAGCGCCGCGCCCGCGGCGAGTCCGAGCGCTATGTGCGCCGGTTCGTAACGGCGGACGGCAAGGTCAAGACGCTCTTCGTGTCAGCGACGCCGATCATGGCAGAGGACGGCTCCTTTCAAGGGTCGTTCGCCATGCTCACCGACATCACGGAGTTGGAGGCCCGCCGTCAGACCATTGAGCAGGAACGGCAGAAGACGGCGAGCATTCTGCGCGCCGCTCCGATCGGTATCGGACTGGTGATCGGGCGAGTGTTCGCCGAAGTGAACGACGCTCTGTGCGCGATGCTGGGGTACGCACGCGAGGAGCTCATCGGGCAGAGCGCGCTCATGGTGTATCCGACCCGCGAGGAGTTCGAGCGCGTCGGGCGTGAGAAGTACCCGGAGATTGAGCGCACCGGTAAGGGGTCGGTCGAGACGCAGTTTCGGCGCAAGGACGGTCAGGTCATTGACGTGATGCTCAGTTCGGCCGTGATTGACCGCGCCGACTTCAGCCGCGGCGTCACGTTCACGGCTGCGGACATAACCCGGCAGAAGCGATCGGAGCGGGCTCTCAAGGACGCCGTGGATCGCTGGCAGCGCACCTTCGATGCCGTGCCCGATCTCATCTGCATCCTCGACGCCGAACAGCGAATCGTCTCGGTCAACAAGGCCATGGCGGAGCGCGTGAAGATGGCTCCCGAAGAGCTCCAGGGCCGGCACTGCTACGAAGTGGTGCATCGTCTTGGCAACCCGCCGGAATGGTGCCCGTACCTGAAGATGAATGAGCACGGCACGCAATCGGCTGACATGGGCGAGCCGAACCTCGGCGGCACCTTTAACGTAACCGTCACGCCGATCGGCGACGGCGACGGCGGCTTTGCCGGCGCCGTGCACGTCGTGCGGGACATCACCGACCGCATAGCCGCACAAAGGGAAGTGCAGCGCTCACGGGACTTTCTCGATTGCATCATCAACGCCGTGGCGGATCCCGTCTTCGTCAAGACTGCTCAGCATGAATGGGTCCTCGTCAATGATGCCGAATGCCAGCTCACGGGTCGGCGCCGCGAGCAGATGCTGGGCATGACCGATCGGGACTTCTTCCCGCGAGAGCAGGCCGATGCGTTCTGGGCCGCCGACGATGAGGTACTCAGGACCGGCGAGACAAGCGTCGTGCTCGAGGACCTGACCGATGCCTCGGGCGTTACGCGAACGCTGATCACCAGCAAGGCGCGGCATGTGGGACCCGACGGCGAGGAGTACATCGTCGGCATCAGCAAGGACGTCAGCGAACTCGTCGAAACACAGCATCAGTTGCAGCGCAGCAGATCACGGCTCGAATCGCTGTTCAGACTCGCCCACACAACCTTCGAGTCCGAACAGGAGCTGATGGACTACGCCGTCGAGGAAGCGGTCCGCCTCACAGGCAGCGAGGTCGGATACGCCCATTTCATGGAAGCCGGCCAGATTGACCTCACGCTCTTTGCATGGAGTCGCAAGGCGCGCGAGCTGTGCGCAGCCCCTGTCAATAGGAAGTACTCGCTCGATCAGGCAGGCGTGTGGGCCGACTGCGCCCGTCTCGGCCAGCCGGTCATTCACAACGACTACGAAACGCTGCACGATCGGAAGGCTCTTCCGGACGGACACATCCGCATCAAGCGGCATCTCAGCGTGCCCGTGATGGACGCTGGCCGCGTCGTGATGATTGCCGGCGTTGGGAACAAGGTCGGTGAATACGACGAGAGCGACGCCCGTGACCTGCAGCTCTACATGACCGAAGCATGGCACCTCCTGCGCAGGCGGCAGGCTGAGTTCGACCTCCGACAGATGAACGCCGAGCTGCATGAGCGGGTGCGCGCGCGCACGAGCGAGCTTCAGGAACTGGTGGAGGAACTGGACGCGTTCGCCTACTCGGTGTCGCACGACCTCACGACGCCCCTTCGGCACGTCATGCAATATGCTGCCCTGATGGAGGAGGATCACGGAGCGCTGCTCGATGCGGACAGTCGCCGTTACCTCGGCAAGATACGCGACGGCCTGGCCCGGATGCACGACCGGATAGACGCGCTGTTGAGGCTCTCGCGAACCAGCCGATCTGAGGTAGAGCTTTCGGATGAGAACCTGAGCGCTCTGGCGCTCTCTCAGTTGGAGCAGTTGCAGGAGTCGGAGCCGGACAGGCGAGTTACGTGCAAGGTGCAGCCGGGCCTCGTCGGCCATTGCGACCGCAAGCTCATCGAGATCGTGCTGCAGAACCTGCTCGGCAACGCGTGGAAGTTCACGCGACGGCAACCGGAAGCCACGATCGAGTTTGGCGCCATCGAGGAAGAGGGCCGGCGCATCTACTTCGTCCGCGATAACGGCGCCGGTTTCGACATGGCGAAGGCGAAGCGACTGTTCGGGGCTTTCCAGCGCTTCCATGACGATGAGAGCTTTCCGGGACACGGAATCGGCCTCGCCAACGTTCGCCGGGCCGTCCGGCGCCTCGGCGGGAGAGTGTGGGCCGACAGCGCCGCAGGACAGGGCGCGACGTTCTACTTCACGCTTGGAGGCTAGCGGCGACCGGTCATGGCTGAATGGTGGGAGAATATCTTCGGCTCCGGCGAATACCGCGAGCTCGAACGGATCCCTACCGAGCGCACCGGGCAGCAGGTGGACTTCGTCCTTGCCGCGCTCGATCTCCGCATGGGCGATCGTCTTCTCGATGTGGCCTGCGGCATCGGGCGTCACAGCAAGCCGTTTGCGGCTGCCGGCCTGCGCGTGACCGGCCTCGACTACTCGCCAGCCTACCTCGCCCGGGCCGTCGCCGATACCGGCTCGTTTTCTGCGCGCTATGTGCGGGGGGACATGCGCCGGCTGCCCATCCGCTCGGGATCGCAGGATGCCGCCGTGAGCCTCTTCACGTCGTTCGGCTACTTTGCCGCTCCCGGTGAGGATCAGCAGGTCCTCGATGAGATCGGACGCGCGCTCCGTCAGGGCGGCCGCTTCTTCCTCGACATCGGGCACCACGACGGGCTCATCCGGCGCTTTCAGGACCGCGATTGGCTGGAGATCCCGGACGGCTTCCTTCTCGAGGAGCGCGCATGGGACGCCCGGCGCGGACGCGTCGAGACAGTGTGGACCTATGCGTGCGGTGGAACGGTGAAGCGCTTCCCGGTCTCGATCCGGTTCTACACCTGCCCCGAGATCGAGCGGATGCTGGCCGAGGCAGGCATGGAGATGCTCGAGGTCTGGGGCGATTGGAACGGCGGTCCGCTGACCATGGAGAGCTGGCGGCTGCTGGCGCTGGCACGAAAGAGGTGAGATGACCATGCAACGTCCTGTCCCGTCGGAGGTGGCCGACCGCATCCTGGCCCGATGTTTCGGCGAACCGATCGCCTATCGTGAGCTGCGCGAACTGTGCGACCATGTCGGCGGCCGAACCAGCGGCGCCGAGAGCGGAGCGCAGGCTGAAGCCTGGGCCTTGCGGGCCTTCGCGCGATGCGGCATCGAGCAGACCCTCGCCGATCCGCTGACGGTGCCTGTGTGGAAACGGGGCTCTCTGACGGTGGAGGTGCAGGGCGTCGGAGCGGCGCCCATCGCGGCGCTGGCGCACGGGTTCGCCCCGGAGGCGTGCGACATTGCGGCGCCGATTCTCGATGTCGGCTACGGGCTGCCGGCCGACTACGCACGACTCGGCGACCTCGCGCGGGGGGCCATGGCGCTGTGCAGCGAAGCCGCGCCCGAGGGTCAGCGCGCGCCTCATCGCACGGAGAAGCTCGCCTGGGCGGTGGACCACGGCGTCGCGGGCCTCATGATCATGGGCAGCGCCCCGGGCTGCCTGCCGCGGACCGGAGTGTGCCATCGTTCGGGCTCTCCCATTCCGAGCGTCGGCATCACACGGGAGGACGGCGAGCGACTGCGCCGGATGCTGGAAGACGGCTTGCGTCCTACCGGACGGATTGCCATGACCAACACCATCACCGAGGGCACGGCCCACAACATCCTTGCCGACATCCCTGGCTGCGATGAGCCGAGCGAAATCGTGCTGGCGGGCGGTCATCTCGACTCGTGGGATGTGAGCCAGGGCGCGACCGACAACGGTCTCGGGTGCGCCATCGTGCTCCAGGCCGCCCATGCGCTGTGCGGCGTCGGGCGGCGTCCCCGGCGGACCATCCGCTTCGCGCTGTGGGCTGCCGAGGAGACCGGCCTGAGGGGGTCGCGTGCCTACGTGGCGGCGCGGCGGGATGAGCTCGACAGCATCGTCGGGGTGATGAACTTCGACATGACGGGCGATCCCTACGGCTACTGGACTCCGGGCCGCCCAGAGCCGCCCGAGATGCTGCACGGACTGGCGCGCCAGCTCGCGCCCCTCGGCATGCGCGAGGAGTTCGGCCATACCGCCGGCCTCCACAGTGATCATCAACCCTTCATGCTCGCCGGGGTGCCGGTGGTGTGCCTGTCCGCCAGAGGCACGGAGGGCGGCGGCGGCGCCTACTACCATAGCGTGGGGGACACGTTCGAAAAGGTGTCACAGCCGGCTCTGTGCCGGGCTGCTGCCGTCGCGGCGCACACGCTCTGGGCTCTGGCCGACTGCGAGCAGCCGCCCTACCGCCGCATGAGCGATGCCGAGGTGACCTCGATGATCGAAGCCGCCGGTCTCAAGGACGCTATCATTGACTGAGACACTGCGCGGGACGGGTGTCGCGCAGGTCGGCCTCGACGTCGGCAGAAGGCGGCTGAGACGGTTGCGGTCGCGGCTGCCTGTGCCATCACGCTCGTCTGGGAGCTGACATGACGCCCGCGCTGCTGTTCGCGCTGCTCTCGGTCCAGACCGGTGGACGCGTCTACTTCGTCGCTCCCGGCGGGACTGACGCCAACCCCGGCTCGATGGCGCGCCCCTTCGCGACGATTCAGCGTGCGCAGGAGGCGGTACGAGCCTACCGGAAGCAGACGAGCGACCCGCACCCCGTCACCGTGATGATCCGTGCCGGCGTCTATCGCCTGGCCGCGCCGCTCACGTTCGGCAAGGAAGACTCGGGCACAGCCAGAGCTCCGGCCCTCTATCGAGCCTTCGGCAGCGAACGACCAACCATCACCGGCGGCTATCCTGTAACCGCCTTCCGGCCCGGCAGCGGACGCGCGATGGCGGCAGACCTCAGAGGTACCGCACTCGAAGGCGCCGACATACGCGTCGTCACCTACCAGGGCAAACGGCTTGAGATGGCCCGGTACCCGAATCGCGACGTGACCGATCCCCACGGGGGGCGATGGGCGCATGTGGATGGCAAGCGCATCGGCATGTACGAGGATTCGCCCGGGCCTGCGGAGGGCGACGCAACCGGGAAGGACTTCTGGCAGCGCAACCGCCCCGAGCTCACCCGCACGCTGCGTATGCGCGCCGACGATACCCGCCGGACGGGCAATGTGCGCGGCGGCGAGGTCTCCGTCTTCCCGCGGTTCAACTGGAACCACTACATCCTCCCGATCCTCGATGTCGAGGCCGACGGTCGAACGCTCCGGCTCGGTGAAGGCTCCTTCTACGAGATCCGCCCCGGCGATCGCTACTTCGTGCGAGGGCTGCGCTCGCTCCTCGATGTCCCCAACGAATGGCACTGGGATCGCGCCACCAGCGAACTTGCCTGGATACCGCCTGAGCGCCGAGCATCCTGCATGCTGGAGGCGGCGCGGCTCGGCAACCTGATCGAGCTGGACGGCGCAAGCCACGTCGCCTTGCAGGGTCTGACGCTCGAGTGCGCCAACGGCAGCGGCATCGTCATGAGAAACTGCGACAACGTGCGCGTCGCGGCCTGCACCGTGCGCAATGTGGGCGACGCGCTGGGCGACGGCATCGTCATCGAAAGCGGGAGCCATAACGCGGTTGTCGGCTGCGATATCCATGACGTGGGCAACACAGGCATACGTCTCGGAGGGGGCGATCATTTTGCGCTCGCGCCGGGCGGCAATCGGGTCGTCAACAGCTACATCCACCACGTCGGGCGCGTGGGCAAGCACGGCAACGGCATCGCCGTCACGGGGGCGATGCATACGATCAGCCGCAACCTCATCCACGATACGCCCCACAGCGGCATCTTCATGTGGGGCAGCGGCCACACCGTGGAGTTCAACCGCATCCGGCACACCTG
>JAAYVH010000031.1 GCA_012517255.1 Chthonomonadales bacterium | reverse complement strand
GAGTGCGTTGCCGCATACTCGTGGAGCGCAAGTCGCGCCGCCAGCATGTCGTTCGTGCGCTTGCGCTCGGTTATGTCCACGACGGTTGAGAGGATGCACCGCTCCCCGCGCAGCTCGATGAGGGTGGCGGACATCAGTCCGATGAGCGGGCTGCCGTCCTTGCGGCGGAAACGAACCTCCTCGTTGGTGATGTTCTCGCCGTTTCGCAGGCGTGCCGCCAGACGTCCACGATCCTTGGGGTCCGCCCAGATGTTCAGGCTAAGCGAAGACGCAACCATGGCCTCATCGCGCGTGAAGCCGGTCATCTTCGTAAAGCCGTCGTTGACGTCCACGAAGTACCCGTCCGCGAGCCGCGAAATCGTTATGGCCTCCGGCGACAGGCGGAAGGCCGTCGCGAAACGCGCTTCGCTCTCGCGCAGCGATCGTTCGGTGCGCCTGTGGTCTTCCAGCATGCTCAGCAGCGCCCGTCGCGCGCGGTTGCTCTCGTCGATCAGACGGACATTCACGATGGCAACGCCGGCAAGGGTGGCGACGCCGGCAAGCGCCTCGACATCATCCCGCGTGTAGGAGTCCGGGCGCGGACCGCTGATCTGAATGGCGCCCAGCGTCTGCCCTTGCACCGCCATGGGCACGCAGAGAACCGAGCGGAACGCATCACAGTCGGCTTCGCCAGACGCTATCAGATCGCGGAGCCAACTGTGGGCATCCGCAGCCGGCCGCTCGCCATCTCTCTCCGCTTCCGAGAGGATGTCGGCGACATAGACAGGCACGTTCGACCGGATCGCCTGACAGACCGTCTGGCGATCGTCGGAGATAGAGAGCGGGCGGAGAGTACCGGCATCGAGCGCTGCGCCGCCACAGGCTGCAAACTCCGCCACGGCCTGCCCGCGCTCGGCATCCACGCGGGCAACCACCAGCGAGGACGTCTCAACGAGGGCTCGTACATGCTCGTGAAGGATCGCGTAGATGCTGCGCAGGTCGCGCGCCCCTCCGAGAGCCACCGCGAGGCGACTGACGGCTGTCTGCCGCTCCAGGAGCCGATGGGCTCGTTCCTCGTTTGCCCTCAGCTCCTCGTCGCTCTGCCGGCGCGCGGTGACGTCGGTGATGATGCAAGCGAGGCGCTGTTCGGCTGGCCGGAACGCGGTGATCTCAACGTACATGCCGCGCTCGGCGATGTGATCCTCGAAGCGATCCGGCGACCCGCTGCGCGCGACATTGCGGAGCCGCTCCTTACTGCCGTCGCTCAGTCCGGGCAGCACATCGTTGATGGCACGACCTTCCAGTTCCTCGGCCGTCGCTCCTGCCATCCGTTCGAACGCTGCATTCGCCGCGACGATCTTGCACCCGTCCGATTCGGGCGTAGCCTCGAGCAGAACGCATCCCTGCACCATCGTGTCGAACAGCAGATTGTAGAGCATTCTGCTCTCCGCGGCCTCCGTGCGCGCCTCGGTTACTCGGGCCAGCATCTCGCCGACGGATGCCGCCAGATCCGCGAGCTCGTCGTCGCCCTCCAGGCCGATCGTTGGCTGAGCGGCGGCGGACGGGTCCACGCCGCGTACCTGACGATCCAGCGCTTCCACGCGCGCCAGAACGCTGCGGCGCAGCGCCCGCATGTACGCGATGCCGGCGCCCGCGCCCAGTACAGCGAAGAGGGCCGCGATGAGGCCGACGACACGCAGCGCCTGCCTGAACATCACCCGCGGTCTGTCGACGCGGACCATGGCAACGGGCTCACCCCCGATGCCAGCCACCAAGCCGTAGCCTTCGATGGTCTTGAGGTCTCGTACGCGTGCTACGGGTCGCCCCTGGGACCCGATTTGGTGCACCAGCTCCGGGGACGGACGCCCCGTCGTCAGAGGTTCCACCTGCACGGACAGCAGCAGACGTTCGCTGAGAGCCTTCGCCTGATCGTTGCCAAGCCGTCGCGCAAAGATCACCGTGCCGCGGGGAGGTCCTGTTCGGTTGCTGCGCCGAATGGGATGGGCCGCAACCAACCACAGGGCATCGTCCAGCGCCATGACGCCCCGATGGCTGCCTCCCGACAGCGGTCCGCCTGCCTGCGCCGCGCCGTAGAGCGTCGGCGGACACGCAACGATCGGTTCCTCCGGCCTCGTCCGTGCGCCATCCCACACTCTGGTCCCACGGCTGTCCAGGACCGCGATGGCGTGCACATGCAGGGTGTCGAACGTGGCGCTCATTAAGTTCGATGCTATGAAGCGCCGGTCTCGCGTGCGGACGAAGGCGTACATATCGTCCCAGTTCGCCCAGTCGGCTGCGACACGGTCCAGATCTACGACCTCAGCTTCGATCGCATGGATGACCCGCGACGCATCGCTCGTGACCTGAGTGTCCTCGACTTCCCGGAAGCCAACGTGCACCACCGCAGCCGACGCGACCAGCAAAGCCGCCAGCATGAGCGCCCATGCCGTGGCCGTTATCCTGGTGACTCGTCTGCCGATCCGCATATCAGGCTCCAACTCCGACCCTATGTGTCTGCCGCCTCATGATAGGGTGGTTGCATCCCGAGCCGTTCGGCCAGGGCATTGACTTCGCGCTTCAGCTCGATGATCCGATCCTCCCGATCCAGCGTGACGGACTGCCAGCGACGCAGCTCGAGCAACTGGCTGTTGAGCTGAGCCTGCACCCGTTCACGATCGGTCAGATCCACGCCGAGGCACGTGACATCAACGACGCCGCCACGCGCGTCACGCGTCAGGACGTTGGCCCAGGCAACGTCGCGCGGCTCGCCGGACCGGGTGATGATCGGATTCTGGTAGGTAGTGAAGTCGCCTGTGTCCTGAGCGGCGATGACGCTGTCAAAGACGCTGCGGACCCGCGCTCTGATCGCCTCGGGCAGACAGGTCTCAAACCAGTCGCGCCCCAGAATCTCCTCGCGGGTCCAGCCCGTCAGATTGAGGAAGTAATCATTGGCGAAGATGATCTTGCCCTGTCGGTCGAGCCCGATGCCGATCTGCGGCATGCGCTCGAGCACATGTCGCCACTTGCCCTCGGAAACCGCCAGCGCTCGCTCGGCTCGAGACCGCTCCACCGCATAGCGAAGGGCGCGCGCCAGCAAGTCGGGCCTCAGCGACGTCTTGGCGAGATAGTCCTGCGCTCCCGCCTCCAGAGCCTGCAGACCGGTCTGCTCGTCGTCTGTGCCCGTGATGGCTACCACCGGCACCGACGGCTCCGCTGCCACAGCCGAACGAATCGTAGCGAGGCCGGAGCTATCGGGTAGGCCTAGATCCAGCGCCACAATGTCCGGCGGATCCGACCGGAGTCGTTCGAGGCATTCGGCCAGCGAGCCCACCGTCGCAACACGAAACCTGCCCGACGTCTCCAGCATGCGCTCGATGAACCTCGCGTCGGTCGGGCTGTCATCAACGACAAGAACTCTCAGGATATCCGCTACCATGAGCGCCTCCGCGCACGAACTACATGGCGAACCTCACGCACACCGGCAGGGGTACCTCCGTGCGATGGTCGGTCTCCGAAAGGACGCCGGTGCGAGGGTTCACCGCGAACGTGATGATCGAGTTCGAGTCCTGGTTCGCCACGACGAGGAACTTCCCTGCCGGGTGGATGGCGAAGTTGCGCGGCGTCTTGCCGAGGGTCGGCTGATGGCCGATGTGCCGCAGGGCTCCGGTCGCCGGGTTCACCGCGAACATCGCCAGGCTGTCGTGGCCGCGATTCGATCCGTAGACCCATTTGCCCGAAGGATGCACAGCGACTTCGGCGGTGGTGGTCTGTCCGGCATAGCCCGATGGCAGCGTGGACGCGCTCGCGATGGGTGTCAGAGCGCCCGTAGCCGCGTCATAGCCATAGGCTGCGATCGTCGAGTCGAGCTCGTTGATCACATAGACGAACTTGCCGTTAGGGTGGAACGCCAGATGCCTGGGACCTGCCCCCGGGGTTGCCCTGGCGGCAGGCGCCGTGGCGGGGCTCAGCATGCCGGTCCTGCTATCGAAGCGATAGACGATGACCTCATCGGCGCCGAGGTCACAGGCCAGGGCGAAACGGTTGTTTCGGTCCAGATTGATGGAGTGCGCGTGGGGTCCTTCTTGCCTCTGCTTGTTGACGCTGGAACCCTCGTGCTGAATGACGCAGCACGCATCGCTCAATGCGCCATCGCGACCCACAGGTACAACCGCCACGGTTCCCGAGCCGTAGTTGGCAAGGAGCGCATGGCGCCCGGACTTCGCCAGCGTGATGTGGCACGGGTAGCTGCCATGCGACGAGACCGTGTTCAGGTGTCGGAGACCGCCGTCGGCCGCGCGGGCATAGGCGCTCACCGATCCCGTCTTGGCCCCCGCGAAGTCGCCCGTTTCGTTAACCGCGAACAGGAACTTGCCGTCGGGCGTAAGCGCCAGAAACGAAGGGCTGGGGCATTCTGCCACGAGGCCGCGGTTGGTCAGGGCGCCGGTGTTCTCGTCCATCTCCAGCCGGTGTATGCCGCCCGCCCCGCGGGTGTACGTGCCAATGTAGAGCGTAGCCATGGGCTTACCTCCTGTGGCTATAGCTTATCCCATAACGTCCCGCCGGCAGTGTCTGCCCTGCATGTTGCGGGGGCCTGCAAGGCCGATGGGCTTTGCCATGCGTGCCGCGGCGCAGGTGCATGACGCGCGGAGGGCGAACGATGGGGCATGACGCTCCTCATAGCCCTTGCGCTTCTCCAGGCGGGCCCGACGGTCGTCCGTGTGGACCCTTCGCGGACGGAGATCGCCGAGTGGCAGGGATTCGGCTGCAGCCTGAGCTGGTGGGGGGTGTTCACGGATTCGTGGACCGATCAGGCTCGGCGTGCGGTCTGCCGACGGTTGTTCGGGACGGCGCCGGACTGCCTGGGATGGAACGTCGTGCGCTACAACGCCGGCGGAACAGCCCCCTCTGCCGACCCCAAGCGGTTTCGGCCGGGCGGCAAGGTTCAGGTGACGCTCGATGCCGACGGCTCGTTCCATCCCGAACGGGATGCCGCCCAGATCGCGTGCCTGAAGGAGGCCCGGCGGCTGGGCGCCAACGTCTTCGAGCTGTTCGTCAACTCGCCGCCCCACTGGATGCTGCGCAACGGCGACACGCACGGCGGCGACAACGGCGAGGAGAACCTGAAGCCTGAGTGCGAAGCCGACTATGCGCAGTGGCTGGCCGACGTGGCGGCACGAATCGAGCGCGCCGCTGGTCTCCGGTTCGGGTCGGTGTCGCCGTTCAACGAGCCGTCGGCGTCATGGTGGCGATCCGATCAGGACGGTCAGGAGGGGTGCCGCATCCTCCCGCCGGCGCAGGCGCGCATCGTCAGGGCGTTGCGGTTGGCGCTCGATCGCCGGTCGCGGCGTATCCTCATAGCCTGCTCCGACGAGCACAATCCCCACACGGGGCACGAAACGTTGACCTACCTGACGGACCCCGAGAAGGGGAAGCTCGGTCCGGCTCAGATAGGGCGGGTGAATGTCCATGCCTACGCGGCGTGGGACTGGCAGGAGCGCCTCCGCGATGTCGTTGCCGCGCGCGGCATAGCCGGTCTGTGGATGTCGGAGGTCAGCCACCGCGAATGGGAGAACGCAGGCTTTATCCCCGGCGATATGCGGTGCGCGCTGCCTCAGACCCGAGCCGTTGTCAGCGACATCAAGCGACTGCGGCCCCAAGCATGGGTGTTCTGGCAGGCCGTCGAGCCATTGCAGTTCTGCGTGTGGTATCGGTTCACCTACGGGCTCATCCAGGCCGCAGCCGACGCTCCCGTGGAGTGGCAGGGGCGTACCTTTCGTCCGGGCGAGCATGTCGTGAGCAAGGCGTTCTGGGCGATGATGCAGTTCAGCCGGTTCATACGGCCCGGCTATCGGTTCATCCACGCCGACGACTTCTGGACGCTCGCGGCGGTCTCGCCGAACGGCCGGAGGCTGGTCATCGTCGTCCACAACGACGGAACGGCGCCGCGGGAGCTGTCCGTCGACCTGAGCCGGTTCGGCCGTCTGCCTCCGAGAGCTCTGGGATGGCGCACCATGGATGACCGGGACGGCGCAGCGTGGAACTGCCGCGCCCTGCCGCCGATCCCCGTGGAGGGAGCGCGGATGCGGGACACGGTTCCGGCCCGATCCGTGACCACCTACGCGCTGGATCTGCCGCGGCGATAGACCCGCCTCGCGCCGCGTGCCGTCGTCCGCTGACGGGCTATGCGCGTTCACGCCGAACGGCCCCGGTTGTGATCGAGGCGGTTCGGGTGGTGGTTGGCATCGTGCCGCCCACGTCGTCGGACGCCCTGAACGGGCGCGATCGATCCATCCCGAACGGCAACGTCCACCATCACGGCGGATGTGTGGTGGGGCGGCCATGGCCACGACCGGGCCGCTGGCCCGGCCTGAATACGATCGTCCCTTCAGGCCG
>JAAYVH010000245.1 GCA_012517255.1 Chthonomonadales bacterium | reverse complement strand
GATGCCGCGCGCGCCGCCGGTGACGAGAACGACTTTGCCTTCGAGAAGCATGGATCAGAACCTCCGTTCATGACCGTCGCATGGACGCATGCAGATTCGGTCTTGACCGTGGCGATCCCTGCCCGGCAGGCGGTTTCGGTCCGAATCCGCTAAGGCGCCTCCACTTCGTAGATCATGCGGGCCTTGCCGCTGGATTCCACCCTGAGCGGGATCACCAGCGCGCCGTCCTTGACGGTCGCCTGAACCTGCGCGAGACGCCTGCCCCCCATGCTGAGGGCCCAAACACGCGCCCTGTCGGCATCCTTCATGCGGATGGTCACCGTCGCCGCGCCGTTGAGCACGAGATGCGGCAGACCGCCCCATTCCAAGAGCAGGCGGCGGTCCATGTCTCCGTAGCGTATGCCGGTGTTCTGGAGGTCGGTGAGATGGGTCACGAGCAGGCGTTTGCTGGAGGCGATGGGATGGTAGTCGAGGCTGGACACCCAGACGGTCGCGTCGGTCTTCTCGATCGTCACCGAGACGGCTTCGGTCGTGATGGTCGCGCCCTCGGGCGCATAGCCGCCTGCTGTCCGCGGCGTGTTGATGGTGAGCATATCGGCAGGGGCATCCACCGTGAGCTGGCCATTCGCCGACTGGAAACGCGGTCCCTCCAGGGATGTCGGGTTGTCAGGCTTGAGCCAGCCGCGCTTCCGCATCTCGGCCACGAGCTTGTCGCCGGCGTCGGCGGCAAACGGATCGGTCACCCTGGCCTGTTTGCGCGCAGGATCGGCCCAACCGAGCGGGAGCACGATGCTGTCTTTCGGGGCGGGACCTGCCTTCGGGAGGTAACCGATCCTGGCAACCCATGCCAGCCCGTTCCATCCCGGTATGACCCCCCGCGAGGACTCGGGCTTCTGAAGCACGTCGGCCGGCGTGGCCTCGATGGCGATCGTGTTCGTTGCCGAGGCAAGGTCGCCGCGCCGGAACATGCACACCGACGCCCTCTCGGCAGCCAGGTTCAGCGGATCCGTCACGACATCGAAGTAGCCCATGGGCGCCGGCGTGAAGAGCGAGTCGCGGCTGTGTCCCCACGCGAAGCGCCATATCACCCCCCAGTCCTGGATGGCGCCCAGCGCGCCGGTGAGGATGCCGCCCACGCCGCGGAATCGACCGGGACCGGAGTAGTTGTACTCGCTGACCGTGAAGGGCCGATCGAGCAGCCGGAGCGCGGCGCATCCGCGTCCTCCGGGAGCGCCGGCGGCCACGGGGCTGGTGTTGGGGCAGCGCGACGGCAGTCGCCATGGCTGCTCCACGAACTCGGGATGGTCCACGTAGAAGTGGTCATCCACATAGTCGTAACCGGCGCGGACAGCCTGCATCTGGACCGGATTGGTCCAGGCATTCTGGTTGGTGAGCAGGGCGGGGCACTTGATCTCCCTGAGGAATGCCGCCGTCCTCTGTTGGAGCTGTGCCTGATTCTCGGCAAGAAACACATCGAAGAGGACTCGCGCGCCCGGGTCGGTGGGCGGGAACGGCGACGCCGGGTCGCTCTGGCCTTTGAGCGCAGCCGCACGGGCCGCTTCCGACGGATACTTGCGGTCGAGCCACGCCTTCCATGCGCGGATCCAATCGGCCCTGCAGCGCGCGCTCAGACCGCCGATGAAGTTGCCCGGATTGCCTTCGTTGATGAGGCTGAGCCACGCCAGCGCAGGATCCTCTCCCCACCGGGTCTGGGTATAGGGGTTCCGATGGGTTAGCAGCGCGGTCGCAAAGGCTCGGTAGTTGGCGAAGGCGCGCTCGTTGACCGGCACCGCCATCTTGAACTCGTCCATGCCCACGTCGCCGCTCTCGCCCGGCCACACCTCCGCCGCGAAGACCTGCCGCGAGACGAACAGGTCGGTGGTCATATAGATCCCCCGCTTCTTGAGCGCCGCAAACAGGTAGTCGAGCTGGTCGAGCTTCTGGGGGTTCAGCGTGACGCTGTTGCCCCCCGATCGGTCCACGAGCTCGCCTTCGTAGTGATGGAACCGCACGGCGTTGTAGCCCATGCGCCGAAGCCGATCGGCGAGCCGATCCGACTGATCGTGCGTGAGGTACTGCGCGCTGAAGCACAGATTGACCCCGTAAAACCGCACCGGCCTGTCAGGCTGGCGCTCGAACACGAAGTGCGCACCGGACGGCTGTACGCGGCCCAGACTGCCCGCGGGAGCATGCCACGAAACGATATTGCTGAAATCGAGCGCCGATCCCGGCTCGATCTCGGTCTCGACGTCGAGCGGGATCCAATCGGGCCCGGCCGCAAGGGTGACGGGTCTGTCCTGTTCCACCTTCACACCTCCCGGAGAAGTGAGCGTGAACGCGAGTTCAAGCGAGCGGCCCGCAGGCCAGCTCTCGTTGGCATCCATCTGCGGACCGATGCGCACGCTGAACGACGGCCCCCACTGACGGTCATCCTGGAGGAGCACCGGCGTCGCCTCATCGAACGCGAGGGCGAGCTCCGCTCCCGACGGCGACCTGAGCGTTAGCGTCGTCGTGGGTTGTGATCGAAGGTGCACGTCGGCGAACTGCGCAGGGAATGCACCGGTCTGACCGTCGGCGACGAACGAGCCGCCAGCGAGATTCGATGCGGGCACGGACATGGAGACGTGCAGGCTGTTTAGCCGGATGGGGCCGCGTGGCGTCAGTCTGTAGGCAAACCTCGCTCCATTCTGCTGCTGCGCTATGCGGGTCTCGCAGTCCACGATGGTTCCGCCCGGCGCCCGGATCACGCCGTGCAGCACGCCGGAGTCGTCAGCCGTGCCTGCGCCGCCCATTGTCGCGCCCTGCCAGACTGCCTCGAACAGGCCCGGCTCCATGGTGGCGAAGCTCCGACGCCCGAACCGTACCGCCACGGCCCCCGACCCGGAAACACGGAGCGTACACGGCTCCGGCGCGGGTTCGCGCGTGAGCATGGCAACGCCCAGCGTCGTTGCCGATACCGCTGCACAGGCTGCAGCCGCAGCCAGAATCCTGGACATCATTCCCTCCTTCACGGGCTCTGCCCGCCCTGTTACTCGAGGCCCTCGTCAGCGATGGTCGGCGTCTCCTCGGACCCATGAGCCGCCGACAGCGGCAGGGGCGATCCGGCAGGGACGCCCATCACCAGCGAGTTGCCGCCAGACTGGAGCGCGGCGCGCGCGATCTCGAGCTCCCGCAAACGCAGCAGAACGGGATGGGCTTCGATGAGGCGGGCCGTGTTGAGCAGCGAGCGCGTCGCTGCCGCTTCTTCGCGCGCCGAGTTGAGCGCCGCCTGCGCCAGCCGCTTCGTCTCCACCTCCTTCATCAGGAGGTTGCGCACGTGCGGCGAGAAGATGACATCCTTGATCCCCACCGCGTGGACGGTGACGCCGTAGGCCGCGGCCGTCGGACCTACGGCGCGCAGGATCTCCTCGCCGAGGCCGCCACGATCGGCCAGAACCTGATCGAGCGCCATGGCGGCGAGCGCGGTGCGCGCTGCGAGCTGCACGTCGAGATAGAGCTGATTCCGGCAGTCCTCGATCTCCAGCATTGCCTTGCGTGGGTCGGTGATCTGATACTGCGCGACGAGACTGAGGGTCACGGCGACATTGTCCGACGTGAGCATCTTCTGGTTGGTCATCTGCAGCGACGTCAGGCGTGTGTCTACCACCAGGATGGTAAGGCCGGTAAAGGGCCAGATGCGGAACTTGCCCGGACCGATGGTCCGCACGAACGCGCCGTTCTTGAGCAGGATGCCCTGATGGCCTTCGGTGATGACGACCTTGCCCAGACTGCGAGCGCGGACCTGAGCATCGAACACGAGCGACTGCATGGCAGACCTCCTTGCCGCCACATCGTGCCAGACGGCGGACGACCGGATGCACAGCGCGGGAGGCTGGCCTGAAGGCCGCCTCGCAGGGCGCCGAGCGACTGTGGGCCGTCCGCCTGTCCAGCGTGCTCGGAGTCGAACCGATGGTTGTACCGATGCCGGGACCGATAGCGGGACGCGCCGAGCGCCGCAGGTTACCGGCAGGGTAGTGTAGCATGCACCGAGCGCCCCAGGTTACCTGTACCGCCTGCGAAGCTTGGATCGGAGCCGGAGGGGCTATGGTTCGCTCGTCAGGTGCTCCCGGAACGTAACGAGCGGTACAATCGCTGCGGAGGTAACCCCCATGCTCTCCTGCTTGCCTGCCCTGACGCTCGCCGCAGTCCTGGCCCCCGAGCCGCCGAAACGGCTGGACGTTCGGCCGATTGCGCCGCCCCAGACTGCCACCTACGGCCTGCTCGGATTCGAGATACGCGCGCCGTGGATGACCGGCCATCTTCAGATGCGCATGCCCGAGACGCTCAACAGCTCGCTCGGCCTGCACTTCATTGACCACGACCGAGCCGACATGCGGCCCCTGTCGCCCTTGCGCACGTGGCCGACATGGAAGCAGAACCGCATGAACGGGGCGTGGAGCTACAGCGTCCGGTTGCCCGAAGGCGTGGAGTTCTCCGGCAAGGTCATCCCCTATGCCGACCGGGTGCGCATGGAGTTTCGGGTCCGCAACCGCACGAGGCAGACCATCCGGAATGTGGCGAACCAGATGTGCCTGGTCATGAGCCACTCGCCGGACTTCGGCGAGCGGAACACGCTGGCGCGCATGTGGACCTTCCGCGACGGCGTTCCATTCGACCTGGAGCGAACCACGCCGACGCCGCGCGACAAGGGCCGCGACCCATGGGTGCTTATGCTCACCCGGTCGGGCGCGCGAACGTATGCGGGTCCACGGGACTATCCGGACGGGTGGTGGGTAGTGGATCAGGCGGCCGATCTGCCCGTCATCGCCCGCACCTCGGTGGACGGCAAGCACGTGCTGGCCATCACATGGGACGGCGATCCCGTGTATCTCATGTCCAACACGCGCATCCCTTGCCTCCATGCAGGCCCGACGAACGTGTTCTCCGTCGAGCCTGGCAAAGAGTGCATCTGGCGCGGCACGATCTGGCTCATGCCCAACGACGCCGAACGGCTGCGGCGCGCGGTGGAGAAGAGCCTCACGCCCTGACGAGCCGCACCACGCTGCCGGCGCGCGTCGGCAGCGCAAGCCCGCCTGCGGGCAGCGGCATCCGGCGCGGCCTCTGACCGCTGACCGTGACCGTTGCCGACCATGTACCGGTCGTCGGCGGAAGCCATCGGACCGGCCCATTCGCCTTGCCGCCGCGCACGGTGATCTCGATCGAGCGACCGTCGGCCTGGATGTCCATGACGAGGCCGTGGTAGCGAACGCGCGAGATGCGGAGCGAGCGCCAGGCCTTCGGCAAGCGCGGTTCGATCCTGAACGCGGCGGGGCCGGCCTGGAAGCCCAGAAACCCGTGGAGCAGCGTCTGCGGCACAAGGGAGCTCTCGACGAACTCGTAGTCGAGCCCCAACCCGCCGGGAGGACCGCCGCCCTGGAGGGTCCCGCGCCCCGGCTTGGCGTAGTAGGCACGATAGCCGCCTTCCGCCTGCACCTCATCGAACCATCTGGCGATGGCGGCCAGCCGCCTGGCGGCATCGTCGGGACCGTTGGTTCGGAGCCGGGCCATGATGTCGAAGTAGCTGAAGCCGAGCACTCCGCCGCCGTCCTGCACCTGATCGCCCCACGGCACATTCATCGGCTCCCACATGCCGCAGTACCAATCGGTGTTGCGCCGCGTGCTGCATCGAGGTCCGAATCGCCATCGGTAGATGTCGGCGCCATGCGAGGTATCGCCTTCGATCGTTCGCTTGCCGTCCAGCCACGCCAGGATGCTCCGGGCCTGCTCCGGCGTCGCGAACCCGTAGTGGATCGCCTCCAGATTGACGATCGTGTAGCCGTAGTCATGAGCCACGCCGTCGCGATCTATGCAGGCCACGAAGCGGCCCTTCTCAGCGTTCCAGAGAAGCCGGCCCGCGTGAGCCTTGATGCGCTCGGCGAGCTGCTCGAGATCGTCCGGGTCCATGCGGTCGGGGGTGTCGGGCACGCGCCACGCTGGATTGCGCGCGATGTCGCGCTCCAGTCGGGCCAGCCTTCGGAGAGCTTCGTAATGGTAGATGGTCGCCAGCGTGTCCTTGCCGCCGAACGGCAGGAGGTCCCAGTAGTTGTTGCCGACACCCACGGCCCAGCGCGACTCCCGCGTTCCGTCGGGCTTCCTGATGAACCCGCTGCGCCCGTCATGACCGAACCACGGCATGTCCACGCACAGCGAATCGCGCAGGCGAAACTCCCTGATGGAGTAGGCCATGGCCCTGCGCATGCGCCCGATGTTCCGCCGCAGAAAGTCGAGGTCCCCGGTCCAGTCCACGAACATGCTGCTGCCGATGATGAAATGGGGGTTGTTGATGTTGTGGCGGGTGTCGGCGGGGGTAATCACCGACTTCAGCACGATACGGGCCCCGGTGTCGCCTGCAAACGTCAGCCGCAGACGCGTCATCCTGCCTTCGGGCGACCATTGGGGGCTCTCGCAAATGGGCACGTCGGAATAGGCCATGCCGTCCTTGACTGCGATGGGCTCAAACGCCATGCGGCGGTCATCGTCGAACTCCGGCCGCTCCTCTGTGGCCCACTGGACGGCCGCGCTCCGTATGCCCGGATCGAGCGCCTGCCACTCGACGCGCACGAACGGCGCCGCCGCCATGGGAATGCTGAAGATCGGGCTCGATACTGTCGCCTCGGAACCCGCGATCTGCAGCTCCCATCCTCGATCGGGATCGTGGACGAGCGGGGCCATCCCCGTGAGCGTCCATGCGCTCGGATCGGTCCTGGCGGGGACCCAGGTCGCGAACGGGTCGTTGGCCAGCGAGAAGTGGAAGCCGACGCCGCCCGTCTGCATGTAGAGGGGGATCGGCCAGCCCTTGCTGTGGCCGAAGCCGCGATGCTGATGACTGGCGACATAGCCTTCGGGCGAGATATCCCGTGAAAGCAGTACGAGTTTCCAGAAATCCAGGTTGCCCGTGTCGTTCAGGTCCCGGCCGCGCACGGGCCAGAGCCCCGCCAGCGGCAGCCAGCCGTCCCAGAGCGTGCATGCCGGTCGTCCGCCGTCAAAGTGCAGCGAGAAGAGGCGACGGATCGAGTCGGCCACAGGCTGCTGGCCGGGCATCTCGAACTTCGGGAACCATCGGGAGACGCGCTGGGAGGCGGGGCCGACCCATTGCCACGGCGCGCAGCCCATATCGCCCGCGATCTGCACGGGCTTTGACCCGGTCTGACCGGGCATGCTCCAGCGCCATGAGCTGTCGGTGACGATGACGATGGGCGCCCGGGTACCTGCGCGGGTAACGACCAGCTTCAGGATCAGGCCCGCCGGGTTCACCTTCTCGGGACCGCCGTTCTCGGCCTCGACATCAAGCGTGTTCATGCCGGTACGCACAAGGTGGGTGACGTCGGCGAAGTAGAGGCGGTTGAAGGCGTCGCCCCAAGCGGCCAGTCGGCCGTTGATCCTCACCCGGCAGAAGTTGTCGGCTGTGAAGGTGACGACAGCGCGCTGCGGCGCTGCGCCGATGGCGAACCGCTTGCGGAACACGCGACGACCCGCAGGAGCCGACTTGGCCGGCGACGGCGTCTCGCTGGTCCAGATCCACGAGACATCGGTGAGGTCCTGCTCTGCCGTAACAATCGGCCCTGTCAGCGGCGTAGCCGGGTTGACCTGCAGCGCCGCCGTTGCGGGCGGCAAGGCCGCAGCTTCCGCGATGCGGATGTCGTCTATGAGCACGGAAACGCCTGAAGTCGGGTTCGTCTGGCGGATCATGAGCTCGGCTGTACCAGTTCCAGCCGTGAAGTAGGCGGAGAACTCATGATACGGTGCGCCTGCCCCAACGGGCTCGACCCGCTTGCGGTCAATGAGCGTCGTTCCGTTCAACTCGACGGCGAGGCCGCCGAAGTCCGGCCTGTCGGCGGCGCGTGCGTTGGCGCGCACGCTCAGCCGGTACAGCTTGCCGGCGCGCAGCCCCAGCACCGTCTGAGCGATCCAGTTGAGGTTCTGGAGCACGCAGACGTTCCGGCCATCCGGCACGAGCCCGTTATCAACGAAGGGGCCGTCCTGCGTGTTGCGGCCCACGCCGCCCGGGAAGCTGATGCGCCAGCCCGAGATCGGGTTGCCCTGACCGACGTAGCCGACGCCCTTGATCTGAGCGCCGTCAGCCTCGAATGAGGGATTCGTGACGGTCGGCTGCGCGCATGCAGCCGTTGCCAGGGCCATGAGGCACGCAAGGATCATCGAGGCGCGCATCATGGATCGGTGAGGGGCCTGTGGCCGAAGAGATCCAGCGCTTCCACCAGAACGCCGGCTTTGGACGGACCGAAGCCGGGCAGTGCGGCTAAACGGCGCATGAGCTGCTGGTCCGACGGACTGTCCGCCCACATGGTGGCCAGCGATCCGCAGTGCCGCTCGACCATGTGTGCCGCGAGCCTCTGGGTGCGCTCGGCCATCATCTGACCGAACCGATGGATGCCCGGTGGCCGCCGAAAGAGCTCCAGGAACGCGTCGGAGTCCATAGCGGCGATTCGCGCGGCATCGAGATGCCCCAGCCGCTCGTGGAGCCTGTAGGCCCCGATGAACGCAAGCTCGGCCCGCATCTGCTGATCGAACAGGGCCGCGTAGAGCAGGCCGTCGGCGTTGGCGCGCAGGAACGCATCCGCCTCAGCGTTGCCCGTTATCGAAACGCCCTCGCGGGCGTTGATTACCATCCGGTCGAGACCGCCCATCTCCTGACCTCCCATGCATGTCGTCGCGCCAGGCGACGCTCCCTAACATGGTAGCTCAGACCGGGGCGAACGGCGACACTCCCGCCGTCGGTACCGGAGGATCCGGGCGGCACAGGTCAGATCGCAGGCAGTCTCACTTCCATTCGGCCAGACGCCGTTCGCCCTCGATGCTCTTGATGTCGGTGATGTCCTGCGTGACCTCCATGCAGCCCAGGTACCGCCCATCTCCGCTCCGGACGGCGTGGTAGCTGATCATGATCAGGCGGCCCCGGAAGTTGATCCAGAAGCGCGCGCTGTCGCGCTGGCCGCTCTTGAAGGCGGTGAGGATCTCCTCGACCTTGTCGAGGCTCGACTGTGGATGGCAGTTCTGCACGGCGCGCCCGATGTCGCCCGGGCTGCGCGGGAAGATGCGGTCCGGGTGATCGCTGTAGAAGCGCACGATGTCGTGATCGTCCACGAACGAGATCTCCACCGGCAGCGTGACGAGAATCCGATCGAGCTGCTCCTGCGTGAGCGCGCCGGCGCTGAGGCTGACCACGCCATCGCCGTGTGGGGCGGCCTCAGCCGCCGGCGTGGCTGCCGGTTGCCACTCGGCGCCAGGTTCCACCAGATAGCCGATCGCGGCGTCGCCGTCGCGCATGCGGAGCCACTCCTCATCCGTGAGGAGCGACAGGGCCGTCGGGAAGAGTATCTTCTCCTCCTTGTAGACCATCTCGGTGATCTTCCGGGCTAGCTCCATCCCGTGCGCGACCACGGCCGCCCGGTCACTGGTCTCAAATGCCCTGCGCACGGCCTTGATGCCGGCCCGGATCTCGTCGTGGATGCCCCACATGACGCGACTCGGACCCGTGAAGCCCTTCGCCTCGAGAACCGGGAAGAGCTGATGCTCCTTGCGGGTGTAGTGGACATCCACGCCAGCGAGCGCCTCGATCGCCGCCCGAAGATCATCCGAGCAGACGATCTCGCCGTTCTGGATGCGGCGGCACAGCGCAACCCACTGGTTCGCGCGCCGCTCTATCTCGCGGTTCTCTGCCATGTAGGTGTGCACCGGGTGCCCTGGCGGAGTGTCGGGCGTCGGCTGGGAGTCGAGCCCGAAGCGCACCACATTCACATGAAGGTCGCAGAGGCGCTGGATCTCCTGCACCGGCATGCCGTCGCGAATGAGCTGCTGCTCCATCTCCGCGATCTCGCCCGGCGCCGCCGTGCCGGCGACTCGCTGGAACTCGTGCCGAGCGTCTTCGACGGAGCCGCCCGCATGCAGGCTCTCGATGATCCGCTTCAGCGTGGCGACCCGCTCGGCCCGTGCCGCAGCGTCGTCGGCCACCGTTCCTGGAGCCTCGCTGCGCCGCTGGATCATCTCGGCGATGTCGGCCATGAGCTTCTCAACCGGCACTCCGGCAATGCCCGCTGCGCGCTCGACGGTGGCCACCTTGGCCATGACGGCGCGGGCGGCCGGGTTCCGCAGCGGCGCAAACCGGGGATACGCGTTTGGGAGGTCCTCGATCAGGTCGGGGTAGGCCGTGATGATATCGTGGATGGTGGTGGAAGGCGTCAGGTTGAGCACGTGCGTTCACTCCTTGGGGACGGCGTCGCGTCAGTCTGTCGCATAGTCATACGCTAATGACGACTAGTTTGTCTCTTATAGTGCATTGCCTCTTGGCTCAGGCCCAACGCTCTGAGCTCTCAAGCGGCGCGGTGCGCGGGTCGAGCCCGCAGTCATGGACGCGAAGCGTGTACGCTCTGCTTCACGCGGCATGCAACATCGTCCCGATGTGCGGGGCAGACCCGCGGGTAGACCTCCTTCGGCTGTAATGTCGCCGCCGTTTCATGCGGCGCTCAACGTTGTCGCCACCCTGCGCGCGGAGAACTCGCGCCTCCCGGTGGTGATTCGTTGCGAGAAGCCCCGCAGCTAGGGTTGAGCGCGGCCTGAAGGGCCGCCAGTGTTCAGCCCGGCCTGGAGGGCCGGGGGCCGCGTGCCGGGTTCGCGTGCCCCGTGCCCCATCCTGATGCACGCCCTGCCCCCACGTCATCGCTTCGCTTCAATCACGCTGACGTGGGCGCACAGGTGGCCGCCGGTGCGTAGGGGCGAATCAACCGCCGAACGGAACCACCATGAAGAGGACCGCGGCAGCGCGCGGCTGGTTCGCCCGCGTCCCGCATGGCGCCCACGCCACCTGTGACGTTCCAGGGCGCGAAACGGAACGAGGGCGTACCAGCCGGTTGAGACATGCGTGCCTCTCCGGCCAGCATTGGCCGTCCGCCTGATATGCCCCTACGCCGTGCGGCGATCCCCATGTGGAGGACGCGAAGCGTGTAGCCGCGTTCGCAAACGCTCCTACCCCAGGCCTAACGCTTCCGCTGCTGTCTCTTGGCCATCCTAACGAGGTCGCTGAAGGTGAGAGGCTTGGTCCGCTTGCCGTCGCGATCCACGATGACGTAGCCCGGCTGCTGCTTGAACCTATCCGGCGACAGGAGCTGATCCAGCGGCTCATAGTGGAGCGCGTCGGACGGCGCGGTCCACGCGAAGAGCGTGTTCGGAACCTTCGGGTTCACGGTTACCTTCGTCTCATAGCCGAAGTGCACGGGCAGTGGCCGCAGCTCCTGCTCATCCGGGTCATCGGGGTTCAGTTTCTCCCTCGGCGGAGGCTTGGGCGCCGTCTCGAGGGGCACGGAGTCGAAGGTGAACCGACGGATGAGGCGGTCATTGCGCGAAATGAAGAACCGGGCCTCGGCGGTTCTTTCGGCTGAGCCGGTATCAAGGAGAACGACGTCGGTCGGTTCGCCTTCAACGTCGGCGACACCTTCGATGCGTGCCGAACGAACCTGCCTGGCCAGATCGGCGAAGGGGTCGCTGCCGGCCATGGCGGCGAACTCGATGCCCGCTCCGGTGAGCCGGAATCCCCGCAGGTCGCGCGGCGCCTTCTCACGCATGTAGTAGCGCTCGGCCTGATTGTAGATATAGAGGTTCTTGCCGTCGCATTGGTACCGCATGGCCGTGTTGGCCGCGAGGCCGGGCACGTCCTGCCACAGCTCATAGAGGAGCAGGTTGGGCCGCCGCATGGTCAACTGGAAGCGCCTCGGCTGCGTGAAACCGCCCGACTTGCCGGTGAAGGTGGTCTCCAGCTGGACCGACTTGAGAGCACGGTAGGCTTTCACCATGCTGGCCAGCAAGGTGCGCGCCTCGGGCTGAACGCCAGACGGCGCTTGCGCAGCGCCTGTGCCGACAGCCGACAGCACCAGGACCCACACGCACGCCGCACGCGCCATCACCGGCCCATCTCCTCGATGCGCCGCCGCAGAAGGGCGTAGAAGCTGCCGCTTGGCACGCGATCATGGCCGAGCCCGATGGACGGAGCCGGCGTACCCATGACCGCGAGCAGATGCGCTTCCACGGGACAGAGGTCGGTTCGCCGATCAATGGAGAGCAGATGCCGCAACGAGCTGTCCGGTATGTCGGGTCCGTCACCGTCGGTCGCAGCGGCCAGCGCGATGAGCTGCTTCACGTGGCTGCGGTCCATCCGCAGATCGCCGAACTGCGCCTCGATCTCGAGGGCAATCCGCTCATCCTGGTCGGAGTACCGGGGGACGTACTTCTCCAGCGTGTCCACGGCATCCGCGAGGAACACGCCCAGCGCCGTGCCGACGCCCCAGAGCATGCCCGCGCACACGATGGCGGCGTCGTCCGATGCGCCCGGGCCTCGCCGATGGCGAATGTACTGGTAGTGCACCGACGGGCGGCCCGACTCTCGCGGCTCGACCACCACGCCCTGTTCGGTCAGCTCCGCGATCCGGTCGCCCCATTCGCCGCGCGCCAGCTCATCGGCCGAGTATCCCAGTTCCACCATGCGCTCGAAATCCACGTAGTAGCTGGCGCCTCCGCCGATCGTGATGCCTCGTTCGCGCTCGACTTCGAGGCGAATGTCGGGATCGTCCCGCAGGCCGCCGAGATACAGCCCGCGCAGAACGTCGTGGGGATCGGCGGAAATGAAGCGCAGGGTGGACATGCCGAGGAGCGGCTCGCCGGTGTCGTCCACCAGCGCCTGATAGGCGTTGCCGAGCATGGCGCTGCGGGCGTAGGCGCGGACGCTGTCAATGAGCGACTGACGAGCGCCCTGCAGCGCGACGGGCTCCAGCCGGAGCGCTCGGACGATGTCGTCCATCGTGGTATTGGGGTAGCGTCGGCCGCGAAAGATGCCATGGCCCTCATGGACATGGCCGAGGACCGACTGCACGAGGATAAGCTCCTCGTTCGCCCACGTCGTTCGGAGCGTCTCCCTCGCGTCGAGGTTCTCGAAGTCCAGACGAATCAGGTCGGGCGGCGCTGCGCCCCGCTCTGCGCTCATGGTCCCATGTCCCTCGGACCATTCTACCAGAGCGGACGCATCACTCCACCCAGACGGCCTGCCTCCCGACGAGCCGCTCGAGCGCAGCCCGCGTGTCCTGGCACATTTCGACGGAGAGACCCGCCATCACCCGCCGGGTTCGGGTGCCGTCAGGTACGTGCAGATAGACCGGTTGAGTCCCGGGGCTGCGCTCGAGCGTAGACCGGAGGAGCTTGAGCAGGTGCGCGTGGTGGCTGTCGAGGCGGATGTGGACCGCAGGACCGGCATCATCGGTATCCAGGCGGGCTTCGATGGGCATGATGGTGTCGGCGATGACCTCGGCGCTGCGCTCGCCGTCATCCGGCGAAACGCCCGTGTCACGCACAGAAACGCGGCCCTGCACGCAGATGGCCTGCTGCTCCACGATGGCCTCATCAACGGGCGCGAGAACGCGCGGAAAAACGGTCACAGCGACGCGACCCGACGGATCCTCAAGGGTGAGGTGGGCCATGGCGGCGCCCTTCTGGGTCAGGCGACGGCGCACGCTCGTGATGATGCCGACGAGGCACACGCGCTCGTCGTCGGCCATCTCGGACAGCTCAGCGGCCGAGTTCACCGCCTCGTCTATGGCCATCTTCGGCAGCCGATCCAGCGGGTGACCCGATATGTAGACCCCCAGAAGCTCCCGTTCGGCATCCAGCAGCTCTTCCAGCGAGAAGTCGGGCAGATCTGGCGGCGTGACCTGCCCGCAGTCTACGTCATCAGGCTCGAACAGGCACATGCCCTCCGACTCGGAGCGCTGCAGAGCCGAAGCGGTGCGAACTGCCTGCTCCACCGTGCTCATGAGCGCGCGGCGATTGGGGTGGATGGTGTCGAAGGCGCCGCAGCGGATCAGCGTCTCGACCGTCGCGCGGGTGATCGTCGTCACGCCCGAAAGCCGGCGGCAGAAGTCCACGAGCGACGTGTAGGGACCGCCTTCGTTGCGCATGGCCACGATGGCCTCCGCCACGCCGTGCCCCACATTCTTGATCGCCGCCAGTCCGAAGCGTATGCAGCCGTCGGCCGGCATGAAGTCGCATTCGGAGGCGTTCACGTCAGGACCGAGCACGCGGATGCTCATCCGCTTGGCTTCGGCAAGACCGACCGCCATCTTGTCGGGCTTCTCCACATAGCACGCGAGGAGAGCCGCCATGTACTCGACCGGGTAGTTGGCCTTGAGGTAGGCCGTCTGGTAGGCGACGAGCGCATAGCAAACGGCGTGGGCCTTGTTGAACCCGTAACCCGCGAACGGCTCGATCAAGTCGTAGATCTTCTTGGCCAGCTCGGGCTCGATGCCCCGCTCCTGCGCGCCGCGCATGAACTTCGACTCCATGGCGGGCAGCACGTCCTTGAGCTTCTTGCTGATGGCGCGCCGGAAGTTGTCGGCCTCGCCCATCGTGAAGCCGGCGATCTCGCGGACCACGGTGAGAACCTGATCCTGATAGACGATGACGCCGTAGGTCTCCCTCAAAAGCGGCTCGAGGGCGGGATGGAGGTAGGTGACCTGCACGAGCCCGTGCTTCGCCTTGATGAAGTCGGGGATGCTCTTGATGGGGCCCGGCCGGTAGAGCGCCACCATGGCAGCCACTTCCTTGATCGAAGTCGGCTTCAGGTTGCGGATGTGCTTCCGCATGCCGGCGCTTTCGAGCTGGAACACGCCGATGGTCTCGCCCCGTCCGAGCAGCTCGAACGTCGCCTTGTCGTCCAGCGGGATCTCGTCCATCGCGAGCTCAATGCCGCGCGTTCTGCGCACGTACTCGACGGTCCGGCCCAGAATGGTCAGGTTGATCAGCCCGAGGAAGTCCATCTTGAGAAGGCCGATCTTGGCGAGCGGGCCTGCCGGATACTGGGTAACGTAGCCTCCATCTTTCGATCGCTGGAGCGGGGTGTGCTCGACGAGCGGCTGACGCGATATGACGACGCCGGCGGCATGTACCGATGCGTGCCTCGCGATGCCCTCGAAGCGCTTGGCAGTCTCGAAGAGGTGCTTCACCTGATCGTTGTGCATGACCAGTTCGGCGAGTTGCGGGCTCGTCGCCAGCGCCTTTTCCAGCGTCACGTTGCCGCTGGGCACGGCTGCCGCCACACGGTTCACCAGCCCGAGCGGCATGTCCAGAGCGCGCCCTGCATCCTTCAGGGCTGCTTTGGCGGCCAGCGTGCCGAAGGTGGCGATCTGCGCCACGTGCTCCTGGCCGTACCGGTTGGTGACGTATTCGATGACCTCCTGGCGGCGCGTGTCTTCGAAGTCCATGTCAATGTCGGGCATCTCGGCACGGTCCTCATTGAGGAACCGCTCGAAGGTCAGATCATAGTGGACCGGATCGACGTCGGTGATCTCGACGCAGTAGGACACGAGGGACCCGGCGGCAGAGCCGCGCACGCCGAAGTGGATGCCCTTGCTCCGCGCGAAGGCCGCGAAGTCGCGCACGATAAGAATGTACTCAGCGAACCCTGTGCGTTCGATCACATCCAGCTCGTGCTTGAGCCGGACCTCATGCGCCTCGGTCACATGGCCTATTCGCCGATGGAGCCCCTCATAGGCGAGTTTCCTGAGGTACTCGATGGCCGACAGTCCGGCCGGGATGTCGGGGACGGGAAGATCCGTCCTGCCGAACGTCAGTTCGACGTTGCACATGGCCGCGATTTCCGCCGTGCGCATGAGCGCGTCGAGATCGTCGGGGAAGGCCGCTGCCATCTCCTCGGCGGTCTTCATATAGAGCTGGTCCGAGCGGTATCGCATCCGCTTGGGGTTGCTCATCGTGGAGCCCGTGCCGATGCACAGCAGCACCTCGTGGGCGTAGGCGTCGGCTTCGCTCAAGTAGTGCACATCATTGGTGCACACCGTCTTGAGCCCGAGGTCGGCTGCCAGACGTCGCACGCCGGCATTGATCTTGCCCTGGCCTGCGATGCCGTGGTTCTGCATCTCCAGGAAGTAGGAGTCGCGCCCGAGAACCTCTGCGTAGTGGGCTGCCGCCTCTCGCGCGGTCTCGTAGTCATCCCTGGCGAGGGCGACGCTCAGTTCGCCCTGCATGCAGCCGCTCAGCACGATCAGGCCTTCACGATGTCGTTCGAGGAGCTCACGGTCTATGCGGGGCTTCTGGTAGAAGCCTTCGATAGCAGCGATGGTGGCTAGCTTCAGGAGGTTCTTGTAGCCGGCCAGATCGCGGGCCAGCAGCGTGACGTGCCAGTTGGCGCCCTTGCCCCGATGCGAGCGGGACTTGTGGCCGTCGGGGGCCATGTATCCTTCCAGGCCGATGATAGGCTTGATGCCGGCCTTCTTGCACGCCATGTAGAAGTCCACGGCGCCGTGCATGGTGCCGTGATCGGTGATGGCCAGTGCGGGCATGCCGAACTGCGCGGCTCGCTCGACCAGCAGGTCCAGGCGCCCTGCGCCGTCCAGCAGCGAGAACTCTGAATGCGTATGCAGATGGACGAAGCTGGTACCTGCCATGGCGTTCCTATGAGGATGGCGACGATCCCCCCCGGCCAGACGGGCGCCGGGGCGGCCACCACATGTTGGGCTGATGAACTGGCCGTACCCCAACATCTTGGGGTGCCTGCCCTCACGCTATTCTAGACGCGCGCGCGGCGGCTGTCAACGGCCCTGGCGCCGAATCCGTGAACGATCGATGGCTGGTCCCGCCCGGCGGGATCAGCCGAACCACCGGCGCTCGCGGCGCGCGTTGGCGGCGAGCGTCTTGTTGAGGGTGGCGCAGTTGTCGGCGATCTGGAAGTCGAACATGCCCACCGCGATGAAGTCGGCTCCGTTGGCGAAGGCGTACTGGAAGCCGTCGCGGGGCAGATAGGCGCCGGCAGCCAGCACCTTGAAGGCAATCCAGGGCTTGGCGATCTGCTTCATGAAGGCGATGGTCTCGTCGGCGTCAATGCACCACATGTTGTCGTAGTAGCCGCCTTCGCCTGTCATCCACATGAAGTCCTTGCGGCGTTCCCGCGGCGTGGCGGACGGGTAGTCGTCCCGATGGAGCGTCTTGACATAGAAGTCCACGGGGGCCTTGAGCCGCTCGCATTCCTTCACCACCGTCAGGCTGTGAGTGCCGACCCCTATGGGCAGCCCCGTCTCCCTGGCCAGCTCCACCGCTCGAACCAGCTTCGCCGCGTGGCCGGTGTAGACGAGGCGATCCGACGACACTCCCCAGACATAGAGGGCGACGGCGCCGGTGTCCGCCTGCGCTTTGATGTGGTCCCTGAGCGCCTGCTCCGAGCGGTCGGCATCGACCTCGATGTGCGGTATGAACTGCATCTTGCCGCCGGTGGCCCGATTGTGACGCTGCACGAAGTCGCCGCCGGTCTCGAACACGGTATTGATCCCGTGCTTCTCCGCCAGCGCGATGGTCTGGAGGATCTTCTCCTCGGTGCAGTAGGCGCGGAAAAGCTGTCCGACGTACTTGAGGTCGCGGCAGTGGAGCCACCCGCCGATCAGATTGCCGCCCAGCAGCATCCGGCCGATGGTCACATTGCCGATCTTGCCCGAGGGGATTCTCTCGACCTGCTCGCCTGCCGCTGGGGGGCTCGGGATACCCGACGTCAGGCCGCCCGACATGACCGAACCTGCCGCGATGGCCGACGTACCCAGCAGTTCGCGCCGCGTGAACGTGTTGCGCTCTTCCATGGGCCGTACCTCCGATGCTGATGGGTTCGCCCGATGGCGCATCGGGTCCTGCGAACCGGTCGCGCCGGCGCCATGGCAGGCGCCGGCGTCGCACGGGTTCGGTTGTCGCCGCGATCAGGTCAGGCTTTGGCCCATTGATCGCGGAGGAACTTCACCGCCTTCGGTATCTCGACTTCGCGGTCTCCGTCGCAGCCGCATTCGAGACTGCAGTAGTCCTGGTAGCCGATGAGCTTCAGCCCCTTGAAGCCGTTGGTGAAGTCCCGCTCATCCTGGCCGGGCAGCACGCGCTTGCGCGAGGCAAGGTGCACATGGTGGAGCCACTTGCCGCCCGAGATGAAGGCGCCCATGTCGCTGGGCTCCTCGATGTTCATGTGGTAGAAGTCGCCCATCATCGCCACGCCCGGGCTGTTGACCTCGCGGCACATCGCGGCAGCATCGGCCAGTAGACGCAGGAACCACGCTTCGCCGCGATTCAGGGGCTCGAGAAGGATGCGTCCGCCCACCTTCGCGCCATGTTCGCCAATCTCGGGCAGCAGGTCCATCAGAACCTTGCGCGCTTCAACGTGGTTCAGAGTGGTCTGACCGTTGAACGCGGGAACGATGATCACGCCGGTCGCTTTGAGCTCGCCGGCGCAGGTCAGCAGCTCCTTGATGGCTTCCACCGCCTTCTTTCGGGTGTCGGGGTTCTCGTTGACGAGCGGACCGCCCGGCGTGCCGGCGCAGATGGCGCTGATCTTGAGCTTGCTGTTGGCCAGCGCTTTGGTAAGCTCCTCCACTCGGCCCGGAAAGCCGCCACCGCCGACTTCGATGCCGTCGAAGCCCCACTTCTCCATCTTGGCGAGCCGCTCGGGCAGATCGCGGGCAGGAATGATGCCCTCCTGGCTCGATAGGAGCAGTTTGGACTTCGGAGCGCTCTGGCGCGCCCGAGCAGGCACGGCGGCTGCGACCCCGACGGCTGCCGAAGCTGCGATGAGTTCACGACGGTTCATTGGCATGTTCTTCCTCATAGAGCGCCGCCGTCCCGGCGGCAGTTCTTCGCTCTATGCCGTCGAGACGTCGGCGCTACGGAATGCGCGTGCCGCCGGTCAGACGAACTTCGTCACGCCGGGCACGGCGGGCGGCCGGATCGGTATGGGCGCCTTCGGATAGGAGAGATCCGGGAACAGGTTGTCCTGCGAGTTCAGCATCTGCTCCCAACTGATCTCCATGCCGGTGTAGGCCGCCGTCCGGCCCATGATGGCGCTGAGCGTGCTCTCGGCCACCTGCCGGGCCTCATTTATCGGATTGCCCGATCGGATGGCCTTGATCAGGTCCACGTGCTCCTGCACATAGGCGTTGGGATTGTTGCCGCTGAAGTTCCAGTTCGTTTCGCCCCAGATGTTCCAGCCCGGGTTCGAGAAGCCCTTGGTGCCGGCGAAGCGCTCCGACACGTTGCCCGGTGTGTTGTCCCAGTGGCGGCACATGCTCAGGATGTGGATGTCGTCGGGATAGACGAAGTCCACCGAGAAGTTGTCGAATGCCTGCGGGAACTTCTGCGGATCCATCCGCTGGGCGCGTCCGCCGGTCGCGATGCACTTCAGCGGATGCGACTGCATCACCCAGTTGGCGATGTCGATGTTGTGCACATGCTGCTCGACGATGTTGTCGCCGCACAGCCATGTGAACTGATACCAGTTGCGGACCATCCACTCGAGGTCGGTCTGGCCGGGCTGTTTGGGACCGACGCCTCCGCCGACGCCGCCTCCGTTCCAATAGACCTGCCCGCCGACAACCTTTCCGATCGCGCCGTCGTGGATGCGCTTGACCGTTTCGACGTAGCTCGCCTGATGACGCCGCTGCGTGCCGGCCACGACGCAGAGTTTCTTCTGCGTGGCCACGTCGGCTGCGGCGAACATGGTTCGAATGCCCGGCGCATCGGTGCCGACGGGCTTCTCCATGAACACGTGCTTACCGGCTTCGACCGCCGCCTTGAAGTGGATGGGCCGAAAGCCCGGATGCGTGGCAAGGATCACCAGGTCCACGCCGCTGGCGATCACCTGCTTGTAGGCATCGAGACCCACGAAGCACCGATCGTCGGTCACGCTGTACTGGCCGCCGAGTTCCTTGACCGAGTTGCGGCAGCCGTCGAGCCTGTCGCGGAAGAGATCGCCCAGCGCCCAGATCACGACGCCAGGGTCTGCCTTGGCGCAGTCGCGGGCCGCTCCGGTGCCGCGTCCGCCGCATCCGATGAGACCCACCTTGATCTTGTCGGAGCCCTGCGCGAAGGCATAGGTGCCTCCCGCGAGCAGCGCCGACGCGGCCGCCAGCGCCGACGCGCCGATGACCTCTCTGCGAGTCATATTCGCCTTGATTTCGCTCATGTCTCCCTTTCCTTTGATCGTCCGATGCGTGCGATCGGCTCGATCCTATTCGCAGACCACTCGGAACCCCACGAACGATCCGTCGCTGAGCCACCATTTGCTCTTGGGCATCTGGGGATCCGTTGCGTTCCAGTCCGGCGACTGGTACTCACGCGCAGCCGAATGCACCGATTCGGGAGCGTCTGCGTAACTTCCTCCACACAGGACCGGCTTGCCTGCCAGATCGTTCGCCCACTCTCCGGCGTTGCCGAGCATGTCCACGAGCCCGAATGCATTGGCCTTCTTGCCGCCGACGGCTCGCGTCTGGCCTCCGCTGTTGCCGCTGTGCCAGGCCACGGCATCGAGCGCGGCTCCCTTCGGAGCGAACGCTGCGGCTCCGCCGCCACGGCACGCCCACTCCCACTCGGCTTCCGTCGCCAACCGGAACTTGCGCCCGGTCAGAGCAGACAGCCACGCGCAATACTGCGTCGCCGCATGGTGGGTCACGTTGATCACCGGAAAGCCGTTATGACCCCATCCGAGGTCCGGCGGTATGTAGGGCTTGCTGGGCCGCGCCATGGCATCAACCTGGTGCGGCGTCGCGGCTTGACCGGACGGCGCGAGACCGTAGACGAACGGGTCATAGGCCTCCCATGTCAGCTCGGTGCGAGCCATCCAGAAGGCCTTGACGGGCACTTTGGCGGGCGCGCCCTTTTTGCGCGGATCGGCGATGGTCACCGTGCCAGCCGGCACGCGCACAAGCTCCAGCGTCACCGTGGTGCCCGGGAGCTTCACGCTCATGGTCCGTGCCGGAGCCGGAGCAGCCTGGACTTTCGGCGGCGTCTTCCGCTGGTTCTTTGCGGATTGGCCGAGCGCTGTGGGCCCTGCGGCAATCAGGCCAAGTGCTACCATAACGGCAACGGGCGCGGGGTAACGGCGCGTACGTCGGAGAAGGGACAGATCAGTGCGTGTGATCACAGGTCGGGGCATACCTCCCGGAATGGCCCGGGCCGTGGCGGCCATGGCGCTGTGCGGCCCGGCATGGGCCGGCAGTGTGCCGGCTCGTTTCCAGTATACCGAAGTTCACATGGGCGTGCAAACGCGCATCGTTCTGTATGCCGACAGCCAGGCCAGAGCCGAAAGCGCGGCGTCCGCGGCATTCCGCCGGATCGCCCGGCTCGACGATACGATGAGCGACTACCGAGCCTCCAGCGAACTCATGCGTCTGTGCGCCCGGGCCGGTCAGGGCCCGGTGAAGGTCAGCCCCGATCTGTTTCGCGTCCTGCTGCGCTGCGACGAACTCCACGAGCGCAGCGGCGGCGCGTTCGATCCGACCGTGGGGCCGATCGTTGCTCTCTGGCGCACGGCTCGCAAGACAGGCAGACTGCCGCCGGTGGCGGAGCTGGAGTCAGCGCGCGCGCTCGTCGGGTGGTCCAACGTTGATCTGGAAAGACGTCGTCGAACCGTGACGCTCAAGCGGCCCGGCATGCGCCTCGACCTGGGCGGAATCGCCAAGGGGTACGCATGCGACGCCGCCCTGGCCGAAATCCGACGGCACGGCATCCGCAGCGCCATGATTGAGATGGGCGGCGACATCGTGCTTGGAGCCAGACCTCCCGACTTGCGAGGGTGGCGCATTGACGTTCCCAATGCCGCCGAGGTGATGGCGCTCTCCAACTGCGCGGTCTCGACTTCCGGCGACGCCGAGCAGTACGTGGAGTTCGCAGGCGTGAGGTACTCGCACATTGTGGACCCTCGCACCGGGCTCGGCCTGACCTCGCGGATCTCCGTGACGGTCATTGCGCCGCGAGGCGAGCTCTCCGACGGGCTCTCGACCGCGATCTCGGTGATGGGACGCGACGCGGGACTGCGGCTGGCGGCTCGCTATCCGGGGGTCCGCGTGTTCATGCGCGCCCCTGCGGAAGCGCGCCAGAGGTAGCCATGAACGCCCGATCGTTGGCGCGCGCAGCCGTCATTGCGGGGGTCTCGGCGATCGTGACGGTCGGTCTGGTCGCCGAGTATCGTCTGCGCACCGAGCCTCCTCCGGCCGAGCGTTCCAGCGGACAACCTTCGGAGTCTCCTTCGGCAGTGGCGCGGAGCCCGATCTCGGATGCGGCTCAGACAGGCGAGCCGCTCCTCGGCCCGCCCTCGCCGCCGTCTCCGATCTACGGACCTCCCACGCCGCCGTCACGCGTGCCCTTGCTCGATCCCTCGCGGCGCTTCAATGCGCCGATCCTGAATGTGACCGGCGAAGATGTGGTGCCCCGTTCCTCGCCCGCCGTCGAGCGGCTCGCGCCGATCGGCTGGGACCGGCTGGCGCTCGATCGCGGCATCCCCTTCATGGCGGGCGACGGCGGCGACGGTCGCCGTGGGCCGAGCCAGACGGAGGCCCGCCGCTCGCTGTTCGAGCAAGCAGCGCCGGATCCTGCCCCAGTAGCCATCGTCTACTGCGTGGACCTGTCCGTTGGACAGGACGACCCGAGGATGCTCGATGAGATTGGACGGCGGATCCGACAGGCCGTCGAAGGCCTCCGTCCTCGCGACCGGTTCGCTGCGTATGCTCTGGATGCCGGCGGTACGGCCTTGGTCGAGCAGTGGCGCGAAGCGCGAGACGGGGCGGCGGAGACATGGTCACGTCTCAGCGATGTGAAGCGCGGGGAGGGCATGCCTCTGGCTCCCGGTCTGGCCGCCGCTGCGGCTCTGGAGGGAGTGACACACATCGTGGTGATCGCCTCGGCGAAGG
>JAAYVH010000244.1 GCA_012517255.1 Chthonomonadales bacterium | reverse complement strand
CGGCGTGGACTGTTCGGGATCGCCACGCTGCGCTCGCGATGACGTGTGTGCGGCGTGGACTGTTCGGGATCGCCACGCTGCGCTCGCGATGACGTGGGGTGTCCAGGGCGCGCGTAGCGATGGCACGAGGCGCACCGGACGCGGCCCTCCAGGCCGGGCTGAGCACTGGCGGCGCTTCAGGCCGCGCTCCAGCGTTACCACGGGGCAGCGCGCGGTTGGTTCGCCCATGTCCCCCATGATCGCCATGTCAACCGTGATGCCCTCGGACGCGTCGGAGACACGGGCGTATCAGCCGGTTGGGACCTCGCATCATGTGATCGCACCCCGGGCTGTCCGGCTGATACGCCCCTACGACACGCGGCGCGTTGTCATCGTCCAGCACGGGGTGAGCCCGCAGCTACACGGCCTTCGGCCGTAATGTAGACGCCGCTCACGGCTCGGACACGAGGAAGACCGGCGTTGTGCCGATCTCCAGCCGGCACTTGCCCCCGACAGCACGGACGCTGCGCCGAGGAGGGGTAGCCGCACCAATCGGGGCGCTGATCAGCGCGTATGCTCCGGGCTCGACAGGCAGATCCAGGGTCCTCGCCGGCGGCCTGTCGCCCGGAAGATAGCGCCGTCCGTCGTCATACCAGCAGACATACACCCTGCGTCCTCTCACGCCGAACGCATAGGCGTGGATGCCGGACCCGAGCGCGAGCGCTCGCACTTCGGAGAACCCATCGAGCAGGCGCACCACCGTCGTCAAGGCCTCATAGGCCGGACGGGGCTTGCCAGGCCTCTGGGGCATGCCTTCGGAATCCACCATGCCATGGAACCCGATCGTGCCCGTGATGCCCGGCACCAGCGAGAACAACCCTACATCAGAGAGATTGCCGAGATTGATCCCCGCCAGCCCCTCGGCCATGGCCAGCACGGTTTTCTTGATCAGCCCGCTCGACTGCTCGGCGCGAAACCACGCCATGGCCGCTTCGTGGCGCGGATGCCGCCGATTGGCGAGCGCCCGGAGCGTGGCGTCTATGGCTGGCTTCTGCCGCGCCGTGTAGGGCGGCACGGGCTGATTCCAGAACACCAGCGGCGAAGCGGTGTAGTTCACATCGCCGACCCAGATGGGCTTCTCGTAGCCCTGCTCGCGCATGGTCTTGCGCAAGAAGCGGCCCATGCCCCTGATCTCGCTCCAATCGCTTAACGAGTGGAACTCAACGACGTCGAACAGGCTCGGATGCCGGAGCAGCTCGCGAATCTCGTTCAGATAGCGCTCCGAGGCACTGCGGCGGGGTTGAGGTATCCGCGCAAGCGCCCCGGGCAGAGCATCCAGATCGTCGAGCCCCTCGAACACTCCCGCGAGGAAGAAACCGACGAGGATAACCCTGGCATTCGGATTGGCCGCCTTGACGGTCGGGTACGCCACCCGCAGCAAGTCCAGGTACTGGCTGAGCGATCCCTGCCAGAAGCCCGTTCCCCATTCGGACTCGATCTCCCAGTACTCCACCGGATAGAGCAGACCCGGGGCATGCGAGGGGCTCTTCGGGTCATACCGCTGGACGAGAGCGCGCAGAAATGCGAGGTAGTCCGGCAGATACTGCGGCTTGGGCGGCCAGCTCCCGCCGCCGATAGGCTTGATGGGACGGCTCGATGCCCAGCGGTTGATGCACCGCACGTAAATGTGAAAGTTCCGAAAGCCTGCCCGCTGGTACTCGAGAATCAGCCGGTCCGTGTCGTCCCACCGGTAGACGTGCTTGCCGCCCGACGGCGGATTGGGCTCGATGTCGCCCCACGTGAACCCTGCGCCCATAGCCTTGGCCCACTTCACGCCGGTTCGAGCGTAGACTTCGGCGAAACCGGGCAGCATGTACTCCACGCCGATGGCGAAGCGCTCGGGCGCATGCGGCGCGGAGACCGGACCGGCCGAAAGGCCGGCTGCCAGCAGAGCCAGACACTGCAAGACGCCGTGCATGGCACATCCCTCCCGGACGGGACCGATGCGGGCGGGCGGTCCCTATCCGGGCTATCGTATCACATGCCCCGCCAAGGTGTCAGGGATAGCCCGCGCCGCGCGTGAATCCCGGGTTCCACATGCTCTCCACGGCGCCGCCGTTGTAGTCGCCGGTAGCCACGACGCTGGCGAGCGTGGCGCAGTTGGCATTGAATGACAGGAACGCTGCCTGATCGGTCGGCTCCCATGTTGCGCCGGGAGTGAACGGCTTCACGCGGGTGTCGCAGAACAGGAAGTTCGACTTCCTCGCATGATAGTTCTGGGGCATGCCGACGCAGAGCGGAGGCGTCGCGCTGGGACCCGTGTTGAAGAACGGCGACCCGTTGCGGTTCACGTTCTTGTAGGTCGCGTTCTGCGCCGATTCATACAGGAGGATCACCTGCCCGGGCTGGTTCCGCATCGCATCGGGGTTGATGCCGTCGGCCCAACGATAGCCGCAGATCGCGTCACGACTGTTGTAGTTGGCCTCGCCCGGATGGCACCCCCGCAGGTAGTCATTCATGACGTAGTTCTGGCCCGGGGAGTAGGCATTGTCGGGCCCCGGCAGCGCCTTCGGGCATGAATAGACGTTGCTGAGGCCGGCGTTGCCGCGCTGCTTGACGTAGGGCCATATGCCGCCGATGTCCTGTCCGAGGCCGGTGCCCGAGCTGAGCAGCCACGCACTCTGGATGGTTCGGCCTCCGGGCCACGTGTAGGCCTGGAACGTGCCGCCCGGACTGGGGAACACGCCGTCATAGTCCGTGGCATACATGGCGAACGCCGTCCCGAGCTGCTTGAGGTTGGACTGACACATCGCCTGGCGGGCTTTGTCGCGGGCCTGCGCGAAAACGGGGAACAGAATCGCCGCCAGGATTGCGATGATCGCGATGACAACGAGCAACTCGATCAGCGTGAACGCCGAGCGCCGATGGGTCACTGTCTTGGCTCCTTGCTAGAATCGTGCGCGCTCCTCTACGGCGCACCTTACGGTACGAGCAGCGCTTTGATCGCCTCGCCGAGCCTCACCGCTCGCAGCCCCTGGTCCGACTGCTCGACCGTCACGCGATGGGTGATCGCCCGGCGGATGGCGTCCCAGGCCTCAGGGACACCGAGCATGAACCGGAGGTAGGTCTCCCGATCCTCGGCGGTGAACTGGGCGCTGCCCAGCAACTGGAGAGCGCTGAAGGTGATTTGGTGGACCGGCAGAGGCACGGCGCCGCGGTCGGAATACTGTCCTGCCAGCACATAGCGTCCGCGAGGCCGGAGGAGGTTCAGGCCTTCTGGAACCGCGTCCGGCGAGCCGCTGCCTTCGATGACTATGTCGGCTCCGATGCCCCCGGTCCCATCCTTGATGACCCGGGCGCGCTCTTCGGGGCTGGTTGTCCGTATGTCGAGCACCTGACCGGCGCCCAGAAGGCTCGCAAGCTCAAGGCGCAACGGTCTCGAGGACGACCCGATGAGCGTCACGGATGCGGCGCCGCTCTTCGATGCGTAGAGCGCCGCGAACAACCCGACCGGGCCGGAGCCCTGCACCACCACGTGGTCATCGGGGCCGATTCCGCCGGCGTAGACGATGCCGCGCACGACCGTCGGGCCCGCGCACAGGAATGTCGCGGCGATGTCGGGAGGCAGTCCATCCGGTATCCGATGAAGATACCGGGTCGGGCACACCGTCATCTCGGCGTAGCCGCCGAAGAGATGCGGCGGCTCATCGGGAGACCGCGTGTAGGTCATCGAGTCCATGAGATTCAGGCATGAGGCCGCTCCGCCGGTCTGACACAGGCGACATGCGCCGCACGGCTCGATGACGTTCACGGCGACCAGATCGCCGACCTTGACCGGTTGTCCCATGCAGTCCTTCGCCACAGGCTCGCGCACGCACGGGCCGAGGGCGCGAACACGTCCGAGAAACTCGTGGCCGAGGATCAGAGGACCGACGAAGGGGATGGCGCCCTCCCATATGTGGACATCCGTACCGCAGATGCCCGATGAGACGAGGTCAACCACCGCCCCATCCGGCTCAGCGTCCGGCGTCGGATACGTGCGAATCGCGAGGGGCTCTTGCGCCCGCTCGAACACAGCGGCCTTCACTTCAGCGGCCATGACGTTGCGTCCTTTCCTGAGATCGGGTCGGCTCGGCCATTCCAGCGCTCATCACGTCACCGATGCTTCGATGCCTGCCTCCCGCAGGCGTCGGAGCCACGGCTGCACGTCCTCGACGGTGGCCGCGGGCAGATCGGCGGGCATCGTGGCCGGCTTGCCGAGGGACTCCCACTTGCCGAGACCCAGGCGGTGATAGGGCATGAGCTCAACGCTCGGGCGTGGGCTGAGATTGAGCACATAGGCGATCAGGTCGTCCAGAAAGCCGTCTCCCACTGCGGCCTTCACCACGTTGCGCTCGGGAACCCACGGTACCCTGAGGATGAGCTCGGGGACGATCGGCGCGAGCTGACGAATGTTGCGCAGAATGGTCTCATTCGAGACGCCCGTGAGGGCTCGGTGCCGCGCATCGTCGGTGTGCTTGAGATCCACCATCCAGATGTCCACCAGTTCGAGGAAGGGCTCGATGCGCTCCCACGGTCCGTAAGCGCTGGTCTCGATGGCATTGTGGATGCCCTCGTCTCTGGCTTGCCTGAAGAGCGCTTCGCTGAACGACGCCTGCGCCAGCGGCTCGCCGCCGGAGAGCGTCATGCCGCCGTGCGACTGCTCGTAGAACGGGATGTCCCTGCGCACCACCGCCAGTACGTCTTCGACGCTCATGCGCTTGCCGACGAGTTCCAGCGCCCCGCCCGGACACACTTCCACGCATTGGCCGCACGCAACGCACTCATCGGTAGTGAGCACGTGCCCGTCCGGAGAGACCTGATGGCCGCCGTGCTCGCAGACCGCCATGCAGCGCCCGCACAGCGAGCAGAGAGCGGGGGCGAGACGGATCTGAGCGCGCCGCTCCCAGCCTTCGGGGTTGTGGCACCACTCGCACCGAAGCGGACAGCCCTTGAGGAACACCGTGGTGCGGATGCCCGGACCGTCATGTATGGAAAATCGCTGGATGTTGAACACCCAGCCTTCGGCCGGAGCCGCGTGCGCCACTAGTGCTTCCTCCTTGCCATGGGCCGTTCGCCTGCCCTAACCATGGGCCGTTCGTTCCAGTATAGTCCGCTTGAGATCGTCATCCAATCGGTTGAAGTACTCGGAGTATCCGCCGACGCGCACGATCAGGTCCGCGTGCCTCTCGGGATGCGCAATGGCATCCTCCAGTGTCGCCTGATCCACGATGTTGATCTGCAGTTGCATGCCGCCGAGCGCGAAGTAGGTCTCCACAAGCGCTCGCGCCCTCGCGCGGCCATTCGGCGAACGCAGCAGGTCGGGCAGCAAGCGGAGGTTCACGACCAGCGTACCGGGCGCCATGAATTGCGCGAGCCCCGCAACCGATCGGAGCATCGCCGTCGGCCCCGATCGGTCGCGCCCCTGCACCGGCCCTGCCGAGTCCGCCACCGGCGCGCCCGAGCGCCGACCGTCGGGCGTCGCGCCGACCGGCCTGCCGAACCATCCATAGGTCACGAACATGAGCGTGCCGCACAGGAAGCGCCCGCCGCGCCACGGCGCATAGCGCTGGAACTCGCCGTAAACGATGGCGCTGAGACGGTGCGCGAGCTCGTCCACATAGGGATCGTCGTTGCCGAATCGAGGACATCGCTCCACATACGCCAGAACGTCCGCATGACCCGCGAAGTCATCGCGCAGGGCTGCCAGCATTTCCTCGGCGCTGAAACGGCGCTCGTCGAACACCGCGCGCCGGACCGCGGCCAGCGAGTCCGCCGCGTTGCTCAGGCCAACTACGTTGATGACGCTCCAGTTGCACCGGGCGCCGCCGTCGTAGTATTCGCGGCCACGCTCGATGCAGTCGTCTATGAGCAGGGTGCGGATGAGCTGCGGATGCCAGCGCGCTCGAGCTTCCTGATTGCGGCACACACGCGCGGCGAGGTCCGCTATGCCGCACCGCAGATCCGCCTCATATGCGCTCATGAGCTCCGCGAAGCTCGCGCACGATGCCAGGCTTCGATGCAGCGTCTCTTCCAGGGTCTTGATGACGCTGAAATCCCCATCGAGCGACCCGACGTTCGAACAGCCCTGCACCATCAGTTCCGTGCATCCGCCGAACGCGAAATCGCGCTTGTCTTCGTCGGCGATGTTCAGGTGGGCCGCATCTATGGCCGCCAGGTAGTTCTCCTCGCAGTACAGCGCGGGCAGGCCTGCCCCCGATGCCAGCGTATCGAGCGCAGCCTCCCACACGCATCCAGGCGTGTCGCGCCGCAGACGCAGGGCGAGGTTGGGCCGCCGCATGCCCCGCGCGGCTTCCAGGCACGCGACCGTCAGATCCGAGTAGGCCGCCTCTCCCGATCGCGTAGAACCGCCCAGGGCGACGTTCCATCCGCTGCACGCATCCACGTAACGCCAGAGAGCGCGGATGAGGTCAACCGCCTCGTCACGGGTCATCTCGCCCGAAGCGAGGGCGTGGGCATAGTGGGGCGCCATGTACTGGTCGAACCGGCCCAGATCGTCGCTTCCGTCCAGTGCGTACAGGAGCGCGACCGCGACTATGGCCTCGAAGAACCCTGCCGGCGCTCGGAACGGGATCCCTGCCGCATAGGCCTCGAGCAGGCGCAGCCGATTGCGCTCGGCCTCGGGGCTCGCGGATCTCGCGTGCCGCAGAAGCTCGGCGACTCTATCGCGGTAGTCCCGAAAGGCCTGAAGGACGATGAGCAGCGCCTCGTAGAGGTTGCGCTGACCGGGATCATCGGCCTCAGCGGCATGGCGTCGAACGCGCGCCTCATAGACCTCGAGACCTTCGGCAAGGACCCGCTCGAAGTGGATGATGCTGTGGGTCCATCCGCCGCCGCGCGGCATCCCGTCGCAGAAAGCCGCCAGTTTCTCGAAGGCCGACCGTTCGTCTCCCTCTTTCGCCATGCCAGCCCGGCGCCGCGCTGCATCGGCGTTCAGGGAGATGTCGAGCGATACATAGTAGGCCGTCAGGTTCAGGACCGGCTCAGGCAAGGTTGGATCGCCGAGAATCTCGCGGTCAGGCGACCATATGGACCCGCCTGCAGGGTAGAGCGGTTCGCCTGCGTAGGGACGCAGCGCGCAGCCCTGAAGGTGCCGACGGATGCCCATGGCATGGCGGAGCACGGCCTCTTCGGTGATCGACCGGCAATGGGAGCCGCCGGCTGGCAGGGGCGACAGGAAGCCCGCGGCGAAGCGCTCGCCTGCATGGTCCAGCGCCTCAGCCTCGGCTGCGGTCAACGTCCACGGCGCGAACGAGACCTCGGGCACGGCCATGCTACGCCAGCTCCGCCCTTGCGATCACCTCTGCCTGCATCTCAGGCGACAGGCCCACAAAGTAGTCGCTGTAGCCTGCGATCCGCACCACGAGATCACGGTGCCGCTCGGGATGGGCCTGAGCGTCGCGCAGAATGTCGGCTCCCACGACGTTCACCTGAGCCTCGAAGCCGCCCAGCTTCAGGAACGTCTCCAGCACGGGCCGCATGGTCGCCGCCAGCTCGTCGGGATCGGGTCTCGGCTGGAAGCGCATGTTCACCGCGATGCCGCCGATCATGGGCGCGTGATTCCACTTCGTCACCGACCGGACCATGGCGGTCGGTCCCTGTCGCTCGCGCCCCTGCGCCGGTCCCGAACCGTCCGCGAGCGGGAAGCCGGCGGGTCTTCCATCACAGGATGCCAGCGTCATGCGCCCGAGGTGCTCATGCATGATCCAGCAGAAGAACCCGGGCACGACCGCATCGCCCCAGTAGGACCTGTGCCGCTCGCACACTTCGAGGAGGTACTCGGTCACCCGAACGGCGATCTCATCGGCCCGGTCATCGTCATTGCCGTACTTCGGCGTGCGCTGGATGGCAGCCTGCAGATCGGGATGTCCCTCGAAGTTGGAGGCGAGGCCGGCGCGCAGTTGATCGAACGACATGGTCTTGCGTTCATACACAAGCTCTCGGATGGCGGCCAGCGAGTCGACAAGATTGGCCAGCCCGACAAATGACGACTCGATCCAGTTGGCGCGCGCTCCGCCCCGGTCAATGTCCTTGCCCCGCGCGAGGCAGTCGTTGACGAAGCACGAGAGGAGAGGGAAACCGCCGTTGTGGACGCGGCTCATCATGGCGCGGTTCTGCTCGGCGACTCCCTCGGCAACCATCGCGCCGATGCGAGCCTTCCAGGCTTCCATGAGCGCATCGAACGTCGGGGGCTGCGGGACGGGCTCTACGCCATGAGAGCCGCCGACCGGCGGCACGCCGAGAACGTCATGGAGCGCCTGCACAAGGTTATAGTAGGGACTGGCGACGTAGACGTTGCTGATGGCGATCGGCGTGATCTCGACGCATGTCGAGTGGATATACTGGCACGCATCGCGGTGAGGCAGGCCGAGCTGCAGGAGCCCGCGCGTGATCACGTCGTCGGCGAACAGGGCCGGATGGCTGCGTCCTCGGGCCAGCAGACGGCATGCAAGGTCCATCAGTTCGCCGGGCGTATCGGGGTTCCAACACAGCCCGATGCCGGGATACGCCATGCGGACGTGGTCAATCGTCTGGAGCATGAGGTAGGTCAGCTCGTTCGTCACGTCGCGGCCCGTCTCATCGCGCCCACCCACCATCCAGCCGACGGCCAGTCCGCGCGGCGTGTACTCGTTGAGCATGATCGCAAGGCAGTCGAGCAGCTCGACCGCCTCTTCGCGCGTAAGGACCCCGGAGGATATGTCCCGCTCGTAGTAGGGCCACAGATAGCGGTCGGGACGGCCAAGCTGCATGAGCAGGAACCGATTGCCGGCGCACAGGGCCCATGTGACAAAGTGGACGGACTGCACGGCTTCCCGGAACGTCTCCGCGGGATGTTCGGGCACTCGACGACATATGGCGGCAATCTCGAGCAGCTCCGCCCGCCGACCGGCGTCCTGCTCCGATCGGGCCATCTCCTCGGCTCGATCGGCATACCGGTTTGCCAGAGCCACGAGCCCGTCGAGCGCCGCGAGACAGCCGCGGTAGAAGTGGTCGGCTTCGAGGTCCTCAGCACGTGACAGGTCCAGCCGCGCCCGATAGCGAGCGATGAGCTCCCGCACCCCTTTCACGCCCAGCCGCAGCACACGCTCGTAGTCCACCGCCATATGGGCGCGCTGTCCCTCGGCCCGGCTGAGGGCCGGAGCGCCGACGCGACGCCAGACCTCGACCTCGGCGCGCTCATCCTCGGTCAGAGGGCGGCACGAAAACTTGCCAACCAGCAGCTCGTCGTCATCAATGCGGGGCGTCACGTTGCGGAGAACGTCGCCCGCAAGCATGCCCCGCCGCACCATATGGTCGGGCTCGCCCGCGCTCGCCAACCAGGATCGCGCCGTCAGAAGCTCGATCTCGTCGAACAGGGGCATGGGCTCATGCGCATGCTTGAGCGCCCTCTCCCGGAGGCGCTCGACGCGCGCTGCGGCTGGCATGAGTTCCGTGAGGTTCGGCTCGGTCCGGGCATGCATGCCGGACCGAGCCGGGACTTGCTTATCGTTCATTCAGAATCCTCTCACCACGCCGCAAGAGCACGGCGCATGCCCGCAGGTCGGCCCATGGCCGTCGTTTACCCCTTGACCACGCCGAACGGGCGCAGGCGTGCCACGCGCCGCGCAAGCCCTGCGCCGACGACCACATCCACGACACGATCCACGTCCTTGTATGCCTCGGGCGCCTCTTCGGCAAGACCCTGGTTGGATGGGCACCGCACGACGATACCCTGCTCCTCGAGCCGCTTCCGCACGGCGGAGCCTGTGACCATCTGTTTGACCGCCGTACGGCTATGCGAGCGGCCCGCGCCGTGGCAGGTGCTGCCGAACGACAGACGCATGGCAGGCGGATCGGCTGCCAGCACATAGGACCGCGTGCCCATGCTGCCCGGAATGAACACCGGCTGACCGATGGAACGGTAATCGGCGGGCAGCTCAGGGTGCCCCGCAGCGAATGCGCGCGTGGCTCCCTTGCGATGGACGCAGAGCTTCACGCCGTCATGCTCCTCGATCTTCGCGATGTTGTGGGCCACGTCATACACCACCGTGATCTGTGACGCCTGCACCTTGCAGACCCTGGCCAGTATCTTCCGCACTTGATGCCCCATGGCCTGCCTGTTGGCCCACGCATAGTTGGCGGCGCATGCCATGGCAGCCAGATAGGCCTTGCCGTCTTCGGAGCTCGCGGGAGCGCACGAGAGCTGACGATCGGGCAGCGTGATGCCATAGGACCGCAGGGACCGATCGAGCCGCCGGACGTAGTCGGTGCAGATCTGATGCCCGAAGCCGCGCGATCCGCTGTGGATCAGCACGGTGACGACGCCCTCATGCAGCCCCATGGCCGCGGCTGCCTCCTCATCGTAGACCTCGTCCACCCACTGAAACTCGATGAAGTGGTTGCCGGAGCCCATGGTCCCGAGCTGATCGGCTCCCCGCTCGCGTGCGCGGTTGGATACGTGCCTCGGATCGGCGTTGCGGAGGCAGCCCCGCGACTCGGTGTGCTCGAGGTCGGCCTCGAAGCCGAGACCCCGGCGCCGCACGGCGTAGCCGCTGCCTTCGACCATCACGCGGTCCAGCTCATCGTCCGATAGGTGCAGCCCGTCCTTCTTGCCGATGCCGGCCGATATGGAGCGGGCGGTCTCCTCGACAAGGCTCTCGGCCCGCGCTCGTATGCCGGCATAGTCTATGCGAGATGAGAGCAGGCGCACGCCGCAGTTGATGTCGAATCCCACCCCGCCCGGCGACACGACGCCGTCGGGCATCGCCGTGGCGGCGACTCCGCCCACGGGGAAGCCATAGCCCTCGTGCATATCGGGCATGCCGCACACATGACGATACACTCCCGGCAGGGTGGCCACGTTCGTCAGTTGCGTGAGCGACTGGCCCTCGGTCATGGCCCCCAGCAGCTCCTCGTCGGCGAACACGATCGCGGGCACGTGCATGCCCGGGCGCGCGTCGGCGCCTATCTCGTAGCGGTTCGATCCTCGATGTCGCAATGTACTTCTATCCATGACACCCAGCCTCCTGGCAGACTACTGTCAGGATACACCACGGGAGGCCGGCGTGACCCCGGCAGGACAACGCGGCTCCATCGCGGAATCTTCACCCATGAGCGCCTCAACCAACCAACCCGACGGCCTGATCTGGGCCAATCTGATCCACCTCAGCTACAACATGTGGTGCGACCGGCCCATAGATGGCGCGTCACCCCACATCGTCGCTCAGCCCTACCTTCGCTTCGACGACGGCCTCTGGAGCGAGATCGTCGTCGCCATGGTCGAGGCTGGCATCAACATGGTCGTGTTGGATCTCGGCGACGGGGTGCGGTATCAGTGCTGTCCCGAAATCGCCGTGGAGGGTGCATGGACGCCCCAGCGGCTCCGATCTGAGCTGCGGCGCCTGCGCAAGCTGGGCATCGAGCCCATCCCCAAGCTGAACTTCAGCACGGCGCACGACGCGTGGCTGGGCCGGTATTCACGCATGGTCTCCACCGAGCCGTACTATGAGGTCTGCGGCGACCTGATCCGTGAGGTCTGCCAGCTCTTCGACCAGCCCCGCTTCTTCCATCTCGGCATGGACGAAGAGACCGCCGAGCACCAGCGCAACTTCGCCTACGCCGCCATGCGGCAGCACGAACTCTGGTGGCATGATCTGCACTTCTTTGTTCGCGAGGTGGAGGATTGCGGCTCGCGCGCCTGGATATGGTCGGACTACGTCTGGCATCATCCGGCGGACTTCTATGCCCTCATGCCGCGCAACGTCGTCCAGAGCAACTGGTACTACGAACCGAGCTTCGACGGCGAGCGGACATCCAGCAAGCCGGAGCCCTATCCCTACTCTCGGGCGTTCCTGGCCTATCTCGATCTCGACGACAACGGCTTCGAGCAGATACCGACGGGAAGCAACTGGACAAGTCCGGACAACTTCCGCGCAACCGTTGCGTATTGCCTGGAGAACATCCGCCGCGAACGCCTGCTCGGTTTCCTCCAGACCCCCTGGAAGCCCACGCTCGCCGAGTGCCGCGATCATCACCTCGCAGCCGTCGAACAGGTCGCCAGAGCGCGAAAGGATATAATAGGCTGAGGGCTGAGGGCTGAGAGCTGAGAGCTAAGGGCTGAGGGCTGAGAGCTGAGAGCTAAGAGCCGAGAGCTGAGAGCTGAGGGCTGAGAGCTGAGAGCTGAGAGCTGAAGGCTGAAGGCTGAAGGCAGTTGCTCAGTCCTGCGCAGCGTACAGTTCTCATCAGCCACACAAGGAGCGCCCCACGTGGAACACAATCTCAGGATCGGCCTGCCCAAAGGGAGCCTGCAGGAGGCGACCTTCGGTTTCTTTCGCAAGGCCGGCTATGACTTCACGCTCAGCAGCGGACGTTCATATCACCCGAGCGTAGACGATCCCGAGCTGTCCCTGCTCTTGATCCGACCGCAGGAGATACCCCGTTACGTCGAGTCGGGCATCCTGGACGTCGGGATCACCGGCAAGGACTGGATCGAGGACAATGGCTCGGACGTCGTCGAGGTCGCCGAGCTCCGCTACAGCAAGGCGACGCTCAACCCCATCCGCGTGGTGCTTGCCGTGCCCAACGCTTCCGCGATCCAGGAGGTGAAGGACCTGGAAGGCAAGCGGATCGCCACCGAGTACGTCCGGCTTACGGAGCGGTTTCTCGCCTCGCGAGGCGTCCATGCCGAGGTTGAGTTCTCGTGGGGAGCCTGCGAAGTGAAGGCGCCGGAGCTTGTGGATGCCATCGTCGTGAATACCGAGACGGGGAGCTCCATCAGGGCTCACAACCTCCGCATTCTAGAGACGATCCTTACCTCGACCACACGCTTCATCGCCAACAAGGGCGCCTGGGAGGACCCGTGGAAACGGGGCAAGATCGAGAATATCGCCATGCTGCTGCGGGGAGCCCTCGACGCCGAGCAAATGGCCGGCCTCAAGATGAACGTGCGCCGCTCCGATCTCGCAGCCGTCGAAGCGCTGCTGCCTGCCATGCGCAGGCCGACGGTGTCGCCGCTGTCCGATCCTGATTGGGTCGCGCTGGAGACCGTGGTGGAGGAGCGTCAGGTGCGCGACCTGTTGCCCGCGCTCAAGCGCGCCGGCGCCGAGGGGCTCGTTGAGTATCGGCTGAACAAGGTCATTCCGTGATCGCACAGCTCACGGGCTCGGTTCTGCGCACCGATGCCAACAGCGTCGTCGTGGATGTCCACGGCGTCGGCTACCGGGCCTTTGTTCCGCTCAGCGTGCTCTCGTCGCTGCCGGCGGCGGGCGGCAAGGTGTCGCTCTTCACGACGATGATCGTCCGCGAAGACGACATCACGCTCTACGGCTTCCGGACGCAGGAGGAGCAGGATGTCTTTCAGGCCCTCATCGGCGTGGCAGGCGTCGGACCGAAGGTGGCCCTCTCGCTCCTCAGCGTCTTCGAAGGACCGACGCTGGCTCAGGCCATCGCCTCGGGCGATACGAAGGCGCTGACACGGGTGCCGGGCGTGGGCCCCAAGCTGGCCCAGCGCATCGCGCTTGAACTTGGCGACCACATGGCGCGCCTTGCCTTCGATAGGAAGGTGGAGGGAGTAGCAGGCGCGACGCCAACTCCGGGCGGGCAGGCCTTCGATGATGTTGTCGAGATGCTGGTGAGCCTGCAGTACAACCGGACCGACGCCCGCAAGGCTGCCGAGCGGGCGCTGACGGAGGCTGGCGGCGATGCCGACGTGCCCGACCTCATCCGGAAAGCGCTCAGCATCCTGTCGGGCCCACGCTGAGCCTGATCACGTCGGGACTGCCGCCGATCTTGCGCGCCTCCTCGGCGGCCTCCTGAGCGCGCACCGCCGCAGGGATCGGAGCTCCATCATGGTCAACGACTACCATCTGACCATCCACCATCGCGGTTCGGCGCGCTATGGCGTGCGGGAACTCGTCGCGGCAATGCCACAGATCCGGCGTTGGCAGGAAGCCCGCCTGATAGATGCGGTAGAAACCATCGGGCGTGTAGGGATCGGGCACCGAGTCCTCGATGGCCTGAAGGACAACTTGCGCATCGGCGATGAGCTCGTTGGTGCGGCGTCTCACGTCGGCATGCGCGCCCATGTCGTCCGCGTCGCCGGCCCTGCGGAGTCTTCGATACTCGCGCAGGGCGGCCCGGGTGATGCGAATGCTCTCGTCCACTTCCGGCGGAGTGGCGAGGCTCACGGCCTCGCAGTAGCTGACCACATGGACGATCTGCGGGCTGGCATCATTGGCGGGCTCGATGTCGTCCATCAGGGCCGTCGAGGCCGCCAGTTGCACGCGCGCGAGATCGAGGTCGGGCGAGAAGTAGTCGAGGCCCGCTCGCGGCTGCAGCCACACCTGCTGGGGGCAGCGGGCTGCAAGCTGAGGCGATCGAAGCAGGCTGAGGATGGCGCGGACGCGCGCTAGGTCGGCGATGCCGCTGGTGCGCCTGGGAGTGTTGAGCATGGTCTGCAGTACCATCCGCTGGATGCCGCACGCTGCGGCCGCTCGCGCTGCCAGTACCGCCGAGACGACATAGGTCACATCGTCGGCGCCGCGAAACATGAAGTGGTGCGGCACGTTGGGCTCGAAAGGCTTGCCGGTTCGCGCGATATAGCGCATCGCCTCGAAATGCTCACGCAGGTTGGTCAGGAGGTCGTTGGGTCCGCGCCCGTCCAGCTGGCAGAACCACCAGAGCGAGAGGGCATGCCATGCGATCTCCACATGCTCCTCATGGATTCGCGCCATAGCCGGCACGTTGCGGGTTCCTGAGTAGGTGCGCACGAGCATGGGCCGAGCCGCCTCACGCAAGGCCCGGTACTCCTCGGGGGTTCGCACCGGCACGCCGCCGCCGTTGGCCAGGCCGGTCCAGTCCTGGCCGAAGTGCGACTGAGTGAGCTGCGAGGTGCCGAGCGAGAGCACGTCGAGGTAGCCCGAGGCCGCCAGCATGCGGCACCAATCGAGCATTCGCGCGATGGCCTCCTCACGCCGGTCGGAGTAGGGGCCTACATGCGCCCGCATGAGCGGCAGCGTTTTCCGATCCATCGCGTCGCGGAGACGGGCCTCGAGAGTGTCGGCGGCGGCGCCGTAGGCCGGATACGATGGGCGCTCGGGAGGCGTGACCTCGTGATGAAGCCCGCGCCGGATGAGATCGCGTCCGAAGGCGAGCCTGGCTTCATCGTAGACGGCTGTTTCGCGGATGCGCGACGGGATGCGCGCGGCGGGCACGCCCAACGCGACCAGCGTCTCCTGGTCGCTCGCGTCGCCGGACAGCGCGGTCACCAGCCCGGCGTGGCGGTCGCGCACCTTCGTGCATGCTTCGGGCAGTCCGGCGAAGTAGACGGCGGCAATGGGCCCGCCTTGCTCCGCCAGCAGTCCGCGCACGCTCAGCGCCCAGAGCAGCCTCTCGAGCTTCTCAAGCGCGGCGTCGGGATCCAGCCGATAGCTCATGCCGAGCCGCGTGATGCGCTCGGATCGGATCCACTCCTCGATCTGGTCGGCCGACTCGGCGCGCATAGGCGCATCGAGCAGGGAGTTGACGGCGGTCTCGGCCTCGACCGTTCGGTAGCCGCATTCCGACAGCAGGCTGGCCACCGTCGCCAGACCGAGGGTATGGGCGTCTACGGCCGGCTTGACCAGACCGATCACGTCGTGGGACTGCAGTGTTGGGGGGCGGCGTTCCGCTGGCACGGGTTCTGGTTCCTTTCAGGCGCCGCGGCCTACAGACGGCGTCCGCGGCTAGCTAAGACCCGAGCAAGGGCGCTCGTGGGTCTCAGATGCTATCCATCACTTCTACGTGAACCAACACGGGCATCATCGCCCCGCGGTCCACATCCTCTCCACTCCCTGTATCCGGTTCGGATCGCCATCCACGGGCGTCAGGACGACCTCGCGATCGCCGAACCTGTACCGGATGAGGTCCCGATCGGGGATCACATGGCGGACGGCGTCGCGCACCGCGGGAGCGGCGAAATCCTCCGTGATGATCCACCTGCCCTTTCCGTCGGCGACAATGCCAGAGGCGCTCGCCCGGTCCCGGACCAACCGGGGAACGAGATGCGGCAGCGATACGCAGATGGCTCCCTCTCGCACGCAGCGGGCGATGGCGCGTCGGGTCGTGGCGCTCACGCCGACTCCCGTCAGGAAGATGACCTCCGCATCGCGAAGCAGGCGGTACCCGACGCGGTGGTCATAGACGACAACGCCGTCGAGCGGGTGAAAGAAACGGTTGGGCCTGTCGGCGAAAGCGCCCCACCCCCTGTACAGGGTGTTGCGCGGCACGGCGCCGCGGGTCAGGAGCGACCAGATGCCGAGCCAGGCCTCGGTGATAGGGGTCGAACGCCATTCTCTCGAGCCGAAGAGCCGATCGGGCAGCCATGGCGCGCCGACCGCGCGCTGCCCGTAGCAGCCGTCCTCCTGGCGGACGATGACGACCCGCGGCTTCAGGCGGCGACGATCGAACAGGCGCGGATGGGCCGGCACATACTCCTTGCGGAACCACTGCGCGATCCGTCCATACTCGGTCACGCGATAGTCCGTGTCCGTGATCTCCGCCAGGCTGTTGACAGGGTAGGGAGCTCCTGCCGACGGCGGATGCGAGAGGCTCTCGGTGTAGATGCAGTCGGCTCCAAGATGGTAGGCGAGCAGCAGAGCCGAGCGGTACTCCTCGGGGGAATGGCTCGGATAGCCCTGCAGACCCCAGAGGTCCGGCGTCACCCACAGCTCGGTGTCGTACTGAATGGATGCGCCGAGGGCGCATGCCACAAACGCCGGAGAGAACGCTTCCTTCAGCACCTTGGTGCCCGCCGTGAAGCCGGCCCGGGCAAATGTGTGGTACATGACGGGCGTGACGTGCTCGGTGTAGAGGCGAAGACCGTGCTTCCGGTGCAGCGCCGCCACCTTCGCCGCAGCAGCCGTATGAGCGTCGGCGGCCTGCTCCAGCGTGCGGCCGGCCGGATCGAACATGGCAGGCCTATCGAGCCCCGGGACCTGATTCGCGTTGTTCTGGTGGTGCTCAGCCTCGTCGTACATGACCCCGAGAACCCGTTTGCATCGGCCGAGCTCCCGGAGCAAGGCGTCGGGGAACAGGAAGAAGCGCCTGCCGTCGGGCCGGCAGAACCAATCGTAGCCCTGTGCGTCCACGCGCCTTTCCGGTGCGTTGTTCCAGAGCGAGGCGAGCGTGTTGGGCATCCACCATACGCCGTTGGCATCACACCAGGCGTCCACGCGCCGGATGAACTCCCGGTTCTGGTCATAGGTCCAGTCGGGCGCCGCATCGGGGTACCACATGAGCCAGAAATCGAAGCCGAACTCGCGCATGAGATCGGCGCCGCGCGGATGGCGCGTCAGCGACGCCTGATGCCAGGGCGGAGGCGATGTGAAGCCGATGTCGTCGAAGCCCCAGCGCAGGGGGATCGCGCTCTTTCGGTCTCCTCCCCTGTACATCGGCGAGGCAACCGGCGGGCCGATCGAGATCCGTCCGCCTGCCGTCGCCCCATGCCAGAGACCGAGCAGCACGACGGCCGCAACCGCGAGGCATCCGCGCCTCACGCTCACCCCGCGAGCCCCGGTATCATCCATCCAGCACCAGCCGTCGGATGTCCTTCACGCTCATGCCCGCCAACCCCATGGTCGCGACGGTGCGCCCCTCAGCCCAGTAGTCCCGCTCGTGCATGAGCTCGGCAAGGGAGATGATCGAGCGAATGGTGGGGCATGGCACCCCTAGGAGCTCTCCCAGCGAAGCGATGGGCACCAGGCTCATGGGCACGTCCTCCCAGATGTACCGGTGGTCCACCTGACTGGGCGCCTTGATGCCGTAGTAGCCCTCGTTGGCGCGGATAGCGTCGAACAGGGTTCTGCCGGCTGCCCCATAGGCGATGTAGAGCCACTCGCGCGCCGTCATGCAGTGGAAACCCACCGCCGCTCCCACGGCGACGCGCTCGGCATCCATGGCCTCCAGCACCTTGGCGGTGGAACGGCTGATGCAGTCTATGTAGTATTCGAAGTCTCCGCGCGTAGTCTCGATGCGGCTGCAGTTGAGCACGGTCACGGCCGGGTGGAAGATGGCTCCGATGTTGTCGAGGCTCGTCTTCATAACATTGTCGCCGGGCACGAACTCGCGATAGGCGGCGCTGATCTTGCGGATCACCTCGGGCGTCACGTGCGCCGGCAATGCCGCCAATGGCACGGTGTTCTTAAAGCCGAACACCTGCACCTGCGCCAGGTTCGAGACGCGACACGCATAGATGAGCGTCTGGGCCTCTGCGACGACGATCCGATCGGAGGCGCCATGCTGCACGAGCACGTTGCGGAACTCCAGCGCTCCGCCCGTGCGGCCCGGATG
>JAAYVH010000243.1 GCA_012517255.1 Chthonomonadales bacterium | reverse complement strand
GGGCACGGAGTCCGTAACGAGTACGGCTCACGCACTTCAGTCCCTGATCGGCGCCGCCAGCCACGCCATGCCTCTGGGCTGGGGAGGCGATCATCTTGGGCGCATCGGGCAACTAGTGGAGCGCCTGGGACAGCCCTTTCGCCTCGGGGTTGTGGGTGAGTTCCGCTCGGGCAAATCCTCGATCGTGAACGCCATGCTGGGTCACGAAGTGGCGGTGGTGCGCGAGTTTGAATGCACCTTCGCTCCCCAGCGTTTCTACTGGGCGGAGACTCCATCTGCAACACTCCATTTCGAGGATGGAAGCTGCGAGACCATGAGTGTGGAGGCCGGGTACGCACGGCTGTTACACGCTGCAGAGAACAACACCACCGACGGGATCGTGAGAGCCGAGTTCGGCATCCCGGCACCGATCCTACAAACGGTGGACCTCTGGGATGCGCCGGGCCTCGGAGGCTCAGACCGGAACCAGGAAGTGGCCAGGCTGTTTGCTGAGCAGATCGATGCAGCCCTATGGGTGTTCAATGCGCGCTACATCGGCACGGGCGCTATCACCGATACGCTCGCGGCGCTACAACAGCGTGGAAAGCTGATTATCGGCGTGGTAAACAAGTGCGAGGAGCTCTCCCGAGACGAGTTTGACCGTGTCACCCCGATGCTTCTCAGGGCATACGCCGGCGTGCAGTTCGCCGATCTGATTCCGGTGAGCGCTCTGCTTGCTCTCGAGCCGGACTCTGTGCGCGAAGCGCACGAGGGGTGGGCGGTCGACGCGAACGGAGGCCTATCGGGCCTGATGGATGTGGTGCGCCGCGCGATCCTAGACACTCCGGGAAGGACGACGGCTCGAGCAGCAGCGGGTGATCTACGCGCGATCGCGTATGCGGTGCGTGACGACCTGCAGAGCGAGGCGCTCCGTGTTCGTCGGCAGGAGTATCTCTACCAGAAGCAGCTGGCTAAGGTCGAGGGACTACTGAAAAGCGGCCTGAACGAGATCGCCCACGACATTGACGTCGGTCTCTTGGGCGCCCTGCGGTCTCATCTCATCCAGGTTGGCACCGTCGCCATTGAGCGGATGAGTGATGCGCAGCTGCGGGACGAACAGCACGTTCAGGCGACGTTCGCTGAGGTCATTGGCGACAAACCGGTCGATGCGTTTCTGCGGGCCTATCTGAAAGGCCAGGAGGGGTGGATCGCCGATCGCTTGGCTGGCATACTCAAGGACTACGACACCGAGTTCGGTCACCTTCTCACGGAACTGGACCGCGGGGAGAGTGGTGCGTTGGCGCTTGGTGCGGCGGCTTCAGTGGGAGGCGGTGTGTCATCGACCAGTCCTGCGGCAGACAGAACCGGCGCCGGGGCGGACGGCACAGAAACGGCAACGATCGAAGATGCGTTGGTGACGGGTGTCGCCACCAGTTCACTCCTAGGGCTGCTAGCGCTCATTGTCCCAGGACCACAGTGGCCGGTCGTTGTTGCCGGCGGCCTTGCTTCGGCATTCGTCAAGTTGATGTCCAAGAGCCAGAGGCTGACCACCGACGAGATGCGGAGTATTCGTGAAGGCGCTTGGCACAAAGCCGTTGGCGAGTTCATCGAGGGGCCCGGGGTAAAAGCGCGCATGGCCAAGGGGCTAGAGAGCTTCTGCACCACCGCGCATCGAGAGATCGGCGCGAAGCTGCCTGAGCGCACGGAGGCCCTGGCATTCGGCCACAGCAAGAGGTCGACAGAGCTTCACCGTCTAGCACAGTTGGAGGCCTCGTCCGAGGCGCTAGGCATGCTGATCGAGCAGCTTGGAAGCCCCGTGTTGGGGCTGCCGCCCGTCGAGGACATTCTGGCAGCGCCCTGCACCATCGCGAAGGGTGCCCGGGAGCGCTCGCAGGAGCTCATCCGACGTGTTCTCGCTCAGTCCAGGGAGGTTCTGGCCATCACGGATGGGGCGCTATCTGCTCGGGGGTTGTCTCTCCTTCTGGACGCCCCAGATGCGACCACGATCCGCATCCTAGCCTGGGTCCAACCCTTGTCCGCAGCATCCGACGCATTCCGCCTCGAACTGGCGGCGCTCCGCGGAAAGCGATCGGGCGCCACGACGGTCGCTGCGCCTGTTCTCAGTGGGCCATCGGAGGTTCAGCTCCCTACCGGATCTTGGGTCTTCGTCCCAGGGCGGGCCTTCAGGTTTTCGGTCTCACTGGCCGATGCCTGGATGGCCGCGGCTGAGGTGGAGTTCGAGCCTCATGAGGACGATGGCAGGCTGTACGAAGAACACTTCAACCGATGGTGGAACGGCGAGGTCGAGGGGTATCAGACTCTGCACGTGCGCTAACTCAGGCTCAGTCGCGCTCACGTGCGATGGGATGTGCACGAGGAATGGCGCCCCAAGGGGATGGTCTCTGGTCCGCCATCGAGCACTATATGTCGTTTCCCAACACGTTGGGTAATCGTGTGATGGGAGCGCGTCCTTGGAGTGATGCGTGCGGCCGCTGTTCGTGATACCACCGAAGCCATGGCAGGAGAGCTGCGTTGCGTTGATCGGCATGGGTGTAGGTGGTTGCATAGGCCCACTCCCTCAGGAGCGTTTGGATGAAGCGTCCGGCTTTGCCGTTGGTGCTTGGGCGGTAGGGTCGGGTGGTCCGATGGGCTGGCGTTGTGTTGCGCGGGAACAGCTTCAGCTCGATCGCTGGTGAAGCACGTGCTGTTGTTGATGTGCACTCCTCAGCCCGGGGCTCCCAGGCGCTCCATGGCGCAGAGCGCCCTGTCGAGGAAGTCCGCCGCGCTTCGCTTGGTCTCATCGGGGTAGACGCCCACCAACGCCAGTCGGCTGTGGTCGTCAACGGCGACGAAGAGGTAGTCGAAGCCGGCTCCCTGGCTGCGTCCGATGGCTCACGCGTGGGAGACGCGGCGTCCGGGCGCGACGACCGGCCCTCCAGACCGGCGGGGCCGACGAGGACGTGCCCGTTCGCCGTTGGCCGTGCCAGGCGGGGCTGAGGCGCCGGCATGCGGCTGAGCGAACCGTGACGTTGGCCTTGATCCGAGGTCTCCTGCAGGAAGTCCCGCGGATTCCGCAGAAGTAGGCGGCATGTCCGTAGGTCCAGACCGCCTGCGCTTGATGCACCGAGCCGTCGCCGATGATGTTCTTGGGCCGGGCTGCCGCGCCATCCTGTGGGTGCAGGGCTGCTCGCATCGTTGTGCGGGATGCATCGCGCCCGAGGGGTGGGACCTGGACGGCGGCCGCCTCTGCTCGGTGGATGAGGTCGCCGGGTGGGTGCTCTCGCAGTCCGGGATCGAAGGGATCACCATTTCCGGCGGCGAACCCATGCTTCAGGCGTGGGCGCTTGCTCGCGTGATCCGTGCCGTGCGGCTTCACGCCGACCTGGGCGTCGTGTGTTACACCGGGTACGTACTGCCGCCCAGGACGCCTGGCGCTCCGGGGGTAGTGCTACGCCGCACTCCGGCTCGGGCGGAGCTCCTGTCACTGCTGGATATGATTGTGGACGGGCCCTATGTGGAGGCCAGACATGGGGACTTCCTCTGGCGAGCATCGGCCAACCAGCGGCTGATCCTCATGACGCCGCGATATCGGGCGTTGCTTCAGGCCAGAGCGGACACATCGGCCGGCATCGTCTGTACGATTGATGCGCAAGGTCGCCCACAGGTGGTGGGGGTTCCCAACCGGCCGGGCTTTCGGGAGGAGTTTGAGCGCCATGCGCGTGCGCGTGGCGTGCGGTTGGACGCGTCCGGTAGAGGACCGTCGCTTCGCGAGGCTCGGCGAACCCGAACGGACAGTGATTGAAGAGCAATAGTCGCGAATGAGGTGGATGGCTTGTTCGATCCTAACACGCTGATCGGTTACATTGTGAACGGGCAGTACCGCCTGGCGTCGCTGGGCGGCACGGGTTCCTACGGCTGGGTCTATGCGGCCGATGAGGTTGCATTCGGCGAAGTCATCGGTCAGGTGGCGGTGAAGCTTCTGCGCCCGCCGGACGACGATGCGCGTAACGCCGTGATCCGCGAGGTGCAGGCGATGCGGCAACTTACCCATCCGAACCTGCTGAGATGCTACGGCGCCGGGGAGGTTTCGGACGGTCTGGCGCGAGGAGGCCTGTACATCGCCACGGAGCTGGCAAGCG
>JAAYVH010000242.1 GCA_012517255.1 Chthonomonadales bacterium | reverse complement strand
GATGGCGGGTCGTTCGGCCCGCAGGCCCGGGATTGCTATGTTCGGCCCGAAGGGCCGGGATTGTTCTGTTCGGCCCGCAGTGCCTACGATCGCGCGCCACACAATGCCCGTAGGGGCGAATCAACTGCCGAACGAAACTGCCATAGAGAGGAGCGCGGCAACGCGCGGTTGGTTCGCCCATGGTACGCAGGACGTGCAGGTCAGCCGCTGAACGCCGCCATTAGGCGGATCGAGGGCGTACCAGCCGGTTGCTACCTCCGGCCATATGCTCGCGCCACTGGCCGTCCGGCTGATACGCCGCTACAGGGTGCGCGCGCAGCCCGCCGGTGATTGAGCCGGCGCGAAGCGTCGTGTCGAAATCAAGGCGGGCGATGTTCGTCCCGATGGCGGGCCGTTCGGCCCGAAGGGCCGGGATTGTTCTGTTCGGCCCACAGTGCCTACGATCGCGCGCCGCACAATGCCCGTAGGGGCGAATCAACCGCCAAGCGGAGGCGCGGAGTATGGGAACGCGGCTTCGCGCGGTTGGTTCGCCCGGGTTACGCACGTCCACCTGGACCGGGACGCCCTCAATCGCGTTGGGTGCTTGGGCGTACCAGCCGGATGCGACCTCCGCCCATTTGCTCGCGACACAGGCCGTCCGGCTGATACGCCCCTTCGAAACCCGCGCGATCTTTACCCGCGTGGCGCGGATGTGGAACCTTCTCGAGCCTACGCGGCTCCGTGCATCTCGTTGTCGCCGTAGAGCGTCTGAATGTAGGCGATCTGACCCGTGTGGTAGGTCATGTTCCAGTACGCGGCAAACATGATCTGCGCAAAGGTCATGACCATCCCCTCGTGGAACGGCAGGGTGACGGTCGCGTCCAGTCTGTCCTCGGGGAACGCCTCGATGTCCGCAACGAGCTGCTTGGCGCTCGCGCTGAGCGCTTCGGCGGCCTTCTCGGCGGTGTCGAGCGCGGCACACGCGGCCTTGTAGGCATCCCATTGCATCTCGGGTACGGCCTGATCGCGCAGGATGCTTGCGAAGAAGCCGTTGATCACGGCGCACTCCTGCACCTGCTCGAGCGCGGAACGTCCTTTGTCGAGCGGCCTCCAGACCTGCTTGTCGGCCGGCATGGCCTCGAGGTTGATACGAAGATTCTGCGCGGCGGTGGTGCACATGTGCGCTGCGGCCTGCTTGAGGGGATTCATGGTCTCTCCTGTTCGTGATGGCTTGGGCCCGCCTGACACACCGCGGGGTCCATCATTCATACGGAGCAGTGCGAACAAGGGTTCAACCTCGTCGCTCGTGCCGTCTGTGAATAATGGTAGGGCGTATCACCGTGCCCGACCTGAATGAACAGAATCCCGACAGGATACATCCGCATACCTGACATGGGGGCGGAACGACTATAGTGTCGCAGACGGGATGGAGGCGGAAGGCAGATGTCGGACTGATCCCGCCAAGCAGTCCGGCATGACTCTGGTGGAAGCGCTTGTCGTGGTTGGCATTCTAGCGGCGCTGTCAGCGCTCATAGTCACGGCGCTCGGTCGTGTCCGCGAAAACGCCCGCAGGGCCGTGTGCACGAGCAACCTTCATCAGATTCACCGTGCGCTCATATGGGCGCAGCCATCACCCGCCCGCGAGGAGCTGATGCCGGTTGGAACGATCGTCGAGGCTGTCAGGCGGGCACAGCCACGGCCCGGGAATCGATGAAAAGACGGACCGCGTCTACGGTTGCCCTCTGACAGAGGCCAGAGCCTGTCGGACGCCCTGCGCGTCGCCCTTCCCCAGCGATGGTCCCAGGGCCTTGAGCCGTCTGGGCAGGGCCCGATAGAGGCGGTACAGACGCAGCGCGCATACGTCGTCCTCCGCGTATACCCGAAGGCCGAGGATTGCATCGGCCCGTTCGGCCTCGGGGTAGTCGAGCAGGTTCGCAGCATATTCGCGCCCCTGGGCGTCCCGGGCCTTCACGGGCAGCATCGGCTCGCCAAGCACGCGGTGCATGAGCCCTTCCAGCTTCCGCCTCGTGAGCTGGTCGGGCCGCACGCCCTGCTCCTCTGCCCATTGCTTGAACGGTTCCCGGTCCAGCGCCCACGCGTACTTGAAGTGGCCGACCTCAGGCTCAACGGGCCCCTCATCGAGGATGACGATGCTCCAGACCTTCGACCGCGAAAACGGCAGCGTCGCCTTGTGGGCCTGGCCGTCGAGCTGCCCGTCGAGCTTCATGATGACAGGCGACGGCGGCGACGGCAGGATGAACACTTCGCGCGCTTGCTTCGGCAGAGCCTCGAGCAGCGTGCGCTTACCGCCCGGCGCAGGGAACCGGCTGGACATCGCGATGCTGAACCCCTCCGGGAACAGCTTCGGATCATGGGGACGGATCAGCTCCTTGCCGACTTGCGCGATGGGCACGAGCATATCGGCCGTCGAGAACGTTACCTGCGTAGGGGCCGTGATCGTGTCGAGGCGACCGATGGGGGAGACGGCCACATAGCCCGGGTGGTCGAAGGGCGCGCCGTACAGGTCGCGCGACTGGTCGGCGATCGGCCCCACAGCCTGGAGCACGGGCATGCGAGGCTTGTCGGAGCCGGGAGCAGGCCCGGTCAGCTTCTGGTTCTCGCCGATATAGGCCGCGTTATAGCCCCAGTGGATGGGCGGCACATCAGGAGCGACACAGACGAGCGGAAACGCGTCGGCTGCCAGCATGAGCGTCATCCATCCGCCGGCGCTGCCGCCCTGGATGGACACTCGGCGCGCATCCACGAACGGAAGCGCCTTGACCGCATGCAAGATCGCCCGGTCCAGATGCACGCATCGCCCAAGGGGATTGAGCGGATGAGCGTGGGGCGTGCTCACCAGATAGCCGCGCTGGGCCGGCGCCTTGCCGGAGCCTTCGTCGAGCTCATAGCCAGCGTTGTGAATCATCGGGACGCGCGCCGATGGATCGGCCCGCAGTGCAGGCGGCAGGAAGATGCGGGCCATGCCCGTGGCATCCTTGCCGTCGAGACCGGGATACCGCAGCTCCACGATCACTGAGCCGCCGGACGCCCCCATGTCACTTCCGCCGATGAGCTTCAGACGATGGGTTAGTCTGTCGGGATCGCCCGTGTGCGGGAACCGGTTCACGATCCACTCCGGAGTGTCGGCCACCGTCGGCTCCGCCGCCGCTTCCGGCAGCACGGCACACACGGCGACGGTACACAGAACAACACACAGGCCCAATGCGTGGCTCACGCTTCCGTCCCTCGCTTCTGACTGTCGTTTCGCAGCATCTGCATCATCTCGGATATGCGCCGAGCGCGCGTCTCGGGCCGCTTCGCGTCTTCGATCCAACGCAGGTAGTTCTTGCGACAGAAGGTGCTCATCCCCTCAAAGATCTCCCGGGCCTCGGGATCCGCTTCGAACGCTGTCGCCAGATCGGCTGCCATGGCGGTGACCTGCGGACCTTCGGGCCTCAGCACGACCTCGACTTCGTCGCCGACAGCAACGCCGTTGTCCTTGCGCCATGTCGGCCCCAGCGCAAGGACGGCCCCATGGTCGGTACGCTCGACCTTTCCGCGGTAGTCATGTCCTGCGACGGAGCCCGTCAGGTCATGCCGGGTTCGCTTTCCCCATACGTCGTCGGGATCGAACGGCAGCACGATGAATGCCCTGCCCTTGACGGCCGTCACCGTCGCGCGAAACGAATGCTCTTGCATCGGCCCCTCCTACCGAACCGACCGCACCCGTTCGATGACGGCCTTAACCAGACCCGTCAGCGTGGTGGGATCGGTCTCAGGCACGATCCGCTCAGGATGCGGATACCACGATTGGACGATCCAGCGATTCGGTCGTCCTCCGGCCTTCAGGTACGTATCCACCATCTTCAGAGTCTCCTCGGCGAAGAGCGCATCCGATTTCTGGCCGCCCCGTTCCGAGTTCACGATGAGGTTGACCTCGAGGCCTTCGGCTCGGCTCCGATCTTCATAGGCGCGCACACGCTTCAGCCAATCCACCGTTGTGGCGGGCTTGAGGTTCACCGAGAAGTGCTCGCCGATCAGGTAGTCATACGGGTTGTCAAGGGTCACCCCCGTGAGGGGCAGTCCGGCAGCCCGGACCTTCTGAAGCACGATGCGATGGGCGTCGTCGTAATCGCCGTAGTCCTGACGGGCGGGTCCGCGCGCATGATAGGACACGTCGCCCTTGTAGCCCCAGTTGGGGAAGTTCGTGAGATGCCAGTACTTCATTTCAGGATGCGCCGCATGGAAGATCCGCACCGAGTCGACCACTTCGCCGGCAGCGGCTTCCATCGAATCGAAGCGCTTGCCGTCGGTGCGGTTGTCGGGGTGCATCAGGCGACGGACGGGACCATCGAGATCGAGGTAATCCACGCGTCCGCCGACCGCGTACCACCGATCCAGTGCGGCCAACTCGCTCCGCGCCGACCATTCGCCGTTGGTATCGTCCATGGGGCCGAAGTCCAGGCAGCATCCCAGTTCGACCGCCACCTTCAACCGGTCTTGCTTGACCATCTGAACCAGCTTCTCGAGCTGCCCTGGAACGGGCTTGTGCATCGTGCCTATGTAGAGCTTGATGCCGGCGAGGTTCCGGCGCACCCACCGCCATGACGCCTGACCGTCGAGCAGATCGCCGACACGGGCTGTACAGAGCCACACTTCGGGGCGATAGGGCCTCGACAGTCCTGGCTGCGCCGCCAGCGGAATCACCACGGCGGCTCCTGCCATCGCAATGGCAGCGACCATAATGCGCACGATCATGATGGATTGCTCCCTCTCGCGACATCGAGCCGCGGGACCCTCGTCCTGCCCTCGAGGCGAAGGCAGGCCATGGAGAACTTCATTGACCTGTGAACCGGAAGGCTCGGGACTGACCCATTGGGCCGGGCCGAGACGCAGGGGCCGGGAGCCAGGGAGATTCGGAGGCGTTCGGCGCAACCCCCCAGGCAAGCCAATGGCACGATGCCTGTGACTTCTGTGCCGAAGCCCGGCTGCGTGCGACGGCGAGATCGCTCGCCAGATCCACTCCTCTGCGGTCCTCAGGGCTTGATGCGCTCGTAGGCCCGGGCAGCGTGCCGGAAGGAGTCCGGCGCCGTCTTCGGCTTCGTCGCCCTCTCTTTCGCGTAGTTCTCCACCTTCTGTCGCCACCCGTCGGGTAGCCTGCTGGCGCTGTAGTCCTCCTTCTCGTCGAGGTCCGCGCGACCTGGGTTCAGAATATGGTGAATCCATGTCTCTATGTTGCGAGCTGGCACGAACACGCCGATCCGCTCGCTGGCGTGGAGGTCAACCATCGCCTCCTGCCGCAAGCGTTCCAGCAGCTCTGCGATCCGTTGATCGCGCTCCAGCGTGTCCGCGTCGATCAGCACGACAAGGGATCTGCCTGAACCGCCATACCGGCGCAGAGCCGCTACTTCCTCGGCGAAGTGATCACGGACCCACTGTTCGCCTGAGCAACGGCCTCGCGGGCTGTAGCGCGCACTGAACCTCCTTGGATGAGCTCCGCGCCCGATCAGAAAACGGCGCGCGAAGCTGTACTGAACTTCATCTTCGCACAACACGACGTACTGGGTCTTGCGCGCCACCTGCTAGTCCAGTCCTATCCACCCGCGCTCAGCCAGGACCGATACTGGCATGGGGGCCCCGACATCGGCCCGAACCTTCGTGGCACGCGTTGGCGTTCCTGGCTCGCGTTCAAGCCACAAACCTCGGGTGACAGCGTTTCGATCTATCCATATGGGATGATGGGAGATGACGATCATCTGAAGCAGTCCGGCATCGCACAGATCCGTCACGGTATCCAGCCATGGCCCTATCTCGGACAGGCCCACATAGTTGGCAGGCTCATCCACACAAAGGATGCGGTGTCGTTCGTGAACGGAGACCAGCATATACAGCGCGCAGAGCATGCGCTCGCCGTCTGACAGCTCACACCAGCGGTAGGTTCGGTTGTCTTCTCGCACCACTAGCAGACCAATCATCTCGCCGGCTGTCTCGAACTTGAAGTGGGAGAACCCCGGAATGATCTCGCGAATGGCATCCACCACGCGGATCGCCACACCCTGATCCTGGGACACATCGTGATACCACGCGACTGTGTTCTCCATCCGGGCGGCCAGCTTCTTGCTTTCTCTGTTGACCAGATCCTCCATCTTTGGCGGCGTTGGAGCGACCACAAGAATCGAGTCCAGCGCATCCCGGAACCGGGTCAGGCGGACGTTGTCGTGACGCGGCGAAACGAACGCCAATGCGGACTGCGTCCAGTCGAACGAGTAGTGCGGACCTTCGCTGCCGTCGTCTCGGTAGAGCCGGACCTCTCCTTCGACGAACTCGAACAATGGCGTCTGCGCGGCCTCGAGACGTTCGTGCAGGATGCGACTCCGTCGTTGAGCGTCATCATGCTCGACTTTCAGGGAGTAGACCAACTGCTCATCGTCGAGCACGAGCGTTATCTCGAACTTCTGAACGGGAGCCAACTGCCAGCGTGTCCGTGTCGTGGACGGCAACACATCGTGCAGTCTCGAGCCGCCGAGCACGCGCTGGATCGTCCGAATGGCCTCAAACACAGTGGACTTGCCGCCCCCGTTTGGCCCCAGCAGCAGTTGGAGAGGCATTAGCTCGGCTTCAAAGTTCACCAGGCAACCGAAGTTGTCCACGAACAGACGCCGGATCATTCCGTTCCTCCCAGATTAGGCGAAGCTCGGCGGAATGCTACCTCATGAACAGCTCGACCACCGGCACCGTGACGTTGGGCTTCTTGACGGGCAGCGTCAAGGTCAGTGTCTGCTTCTCGGGCGATGTGGAGGCTTTCTGCCAGTCCTCGGGCCCCTTCATGAAGACCTCGGACGCATCGTTCAGAAGCTGGGCATACTCGACCTTGCCGGCGAAGCCGTCGAGGTGCAGATGGACGAACGGCCACGCGAAGATGTGCAGATACATGCGATTGGTGGTCGGGTTGTAGGTCAGGCGGCAGTCCTGCGGCGCAGTGAACTCGGGCGGAGCTTGCGTGCAGCCGTAGATAGAGCGCGAATGCCTCTTCATCCACTCGCCCATTCCGGCCAGCCGATCCAGAGCGCGCTCGTCGAACTCGCCGCGGCCGGTCGGCCCCACGTTCAGCAGTAGATTGCCGCCCTTGCTGACCGTGTCCACCAGCATCTGCACGAGCTGATCAATGCTCTTCCAGCTCGCCTCATCCCGATGGTAGCCCCATGAGCCGGAGAAGGTCTGGCACGCCTCCCAGACGACTCGCTGGCCGTCCACCGTCAGCCATTCACGCGGCTGATACTGTTCGGGGGTCTTGATGTCCCAGCCATCGGGTAGATCGAGCCGATCGTCGAGAACGATGTGCGGCTGCAGCTCACGCACCATCTTGTAGAGCTTCTCGCTCTGCCAGTCGTCGCGCCCCTTGCCCACGAAGCCCTCACGGCTCGGGTAGCTGAAGTCGAACCACATGATGTCCACGCGACCGAACTCGGTCAACAGCTCCCGCACCTGTGCATGCAGGTACTCGGCGTACTTGCTCTGATCGCGCCCGACGTTCAGGGCGGCCCGATCGGGATGCTCACGGAGGGCATGCACGTCGTCAATGATGAAGTGTTCGTGATGCCAGTCAATCAGCGAATGGTAGAACCCCACGCGCAGATTGCGCGAGCGGAACGCATCCACCATGGGACGCAGGAGGTCCTTGCCGTAGGGGGTGTTCGTGACCTTGTAGTCACCCGCCTTCGTGTCCCACAGGCAGAAGCCGTCGTGGTGCTTGGTGGTGACAACGAAGTACTTCATCCCAGCCCCGGCGGCTGCATCAGCCCACAGCGTCGGGTCGTACAGGTCGGGATCGAAATGGCGGAAGTACTTCTCATACTGCTCGTTGGTCATTTTCTCGCGCTGCTTCACCCATTCGTGGCGAGCGGGGAGGGCATACAGGCCCCAGTGAATGAACATGCCGAAGCGATCATGGACGAACCACGAGGTATCACCGGCCGTTTTCCGGACTTCCATGCTGACAGGGTGTCCTTGCGGGAATGTGCTGACGGGAGTTTCGGCGAGGGGACGGGGAATACCTTCCCGGCGTCTTCGGCGATTGCCAGGCCCCATCCGCGGCACCAGGGATGTCCATGGCCGCCGAGGATGGTCTGTTAGAGGAGCATCGTCGGCGGATGGATGACGAGGCGGACGGGCAGGCTGTAGCTCGCGCCGTCGAGCCGCAGCTCAAAGACCACTGTGCGCACGCCCGGCCCCGCGCCCCGAGGAACGGTCAGGTCGTAGGATCGGACCACGCCATCCGAGGGGTCGACCGCCAGTCTCCAGCCCGCGGGTCCGTGGGCCGTGATCTGTGTGCCGTGCAGGGGCTCCTCCGCCTCGACGCGCAACGCTGCCGTGTCACCGGGGAGGATCGCCTCGGGCCAGCGGACGCGCAGGACCGTGGCGTCGACGCGGACGTCGCCCGCGGCGGTGCGCAGGAGGATCGGCTCGCCGCGGGGCAGAGCCAGAGTCGCCGTCCATGGTTGGTTGCCGCGAGGAATCGGACGTCCCATGAGATCCACGACAACGGGCGGCGCCTGTTTCCAGCTCAGGCGCACGACTCTGGCATCCTCGACTGCCCAGAGGACGAGGCAGTCGTGATCGGCTCGGCGGAAGCGCAGAGCAGTGACGCCATCGGGTCCGACATCGCGTCCTACGTACCGGCCGTCACCTATCTCGGCGCTGATGGTCTGAAGCGCGCGGTATGCCGGTCGTGGCGCCAGCGAACCGTGTTCGAGGATACCGAGCTGTTCGTCAGCGTCGGTGGGGCTCGGGCCTGCCGGCATGCGCACCCAGGCTACGTGCTCGGCTCCGCCCGGGCCGAGCGCTGTGATGTACGTGCGGGCGAGAACGGCAGCCTGTTCTTCCAGCGTGGACGCCGATCCGGGGATCGCCGCGAAGCCCGTCTCCGTGACCCATAGACGACGGGCACGACGCCCGGGCAAAGCGGAAGCCTCGGCCGCAGCGCGCAAGAGGGCATCGAGGTTGCCGCCTCTCAGATCCGGTCCATAGGGGTGAACACTCACAGCCTCGTAGGGAACGCCGGTCGCGGCAACCATGCGCAAGAAGGCCGGGTCCATGGGGCATGCCGAACCTGCCAGCACGAATGCGTTCGGATCCGCCTCCTTGATCGCGCTGTAGGCAGCCTTCACGAGGTCGCCATACAGGCTCTTCGGGCCGAGCCAGAAGCCTCCGTTCGGCTCGTTCCAGAGCTCCCAGTGCCGGACGCGGCCTCTGAAGTGCTTCACGAGGGCGCGACAGTAGCCGGCGTAGTCGCGGATGCCTTCAAGGGTGTACGGCTTCGTCCACGGCGCCCAGTACCCGATGATGCCGTAGGGAGTGATGCCCTGTTCGAGAAGAGCATTGACAGCCGCATCGAACCTCTCCCAGCGGTACTCGCCGCGCCGCGGCTCGGACCAATCCCAGAACATGAGTTCGCGGCCGAAGCGTACCCCGGCTTGCGCCGCCAGAAGAGCCCGCTTCCTCCGAACGGCATCATGCTCTTTGCCGGCCGGAAGGAAGGCCAGGCCCGTTCCGATGCCCCAGCGCGGCGTTGGGGGTCCTCGTCTGACGGGCGGCGCCGGGATAACGATGGCCGCAGCGGCTGGTCCATATTCGCGTCCTTCCGCAGCAAGCACAAACTCGGCGCTCCGGCAGGCGTCGGATCCTGACGGCAGCGTGATCCTATGCGTTGTGCAGGACCCGGGCTGGAGGACCGCCGGTCGCGATCCCGACGCGATGGGTCTCCCATGCCAGTCGCGTATGGTCCATGCGAGCGTGCCGCTCACGCGGCGCCCCGTGGTGTTCGTCATGGCGCAGGTCCACGCATCCGAGGCATTTCCTCGACTTCCTGATGCCAGCAGTTCAATGGACGCATGCGCCGGCGTGAGAGTCTGCGCCTCGACGGCGGCTATCGTTGCGCGATCGTCTGCAGCGTCCGAGTCGCCCCTGACGACGCGCAACTCCTTCAAGCGAAGCGGCAACGACGCGAGACCGTCGGCCAGGAACCCCTCCCAGCGCCATGTGCCAAGCTCGGTGACCTGAAACTCACATGCGAGGCCGTCAGGGCACCGACGGATCGGCGCCGTCGTGGTGAACTCAGTCCAGATAGACCCGATTCGAGCGAAACAGCGGCTTCCTTCCGAGGCTCCTGCCACGCGAACGCGAAGCTTCAGCGGCCGTCCCTTGATCTCAACATCGCCCCGGAATCGGGTCAGCCTGGCTGCATCGGCCGGGCTTGACGCCAACGACAACGTGTACCAGCCGGCCCGTGAGGCGATCTCCCTCCAGCCGACGGCTTCGAGATCATCAATATGGACCTCGCCAACCTGCCGATTGCCCCGCGCGGCCAGCAGGGCAATGCGCCGAGGCGGGTAGTGGAACCGTCGGTCGGGAGGACCGTCCCAGCACTCATCCCAGATGCCGAAGATGATCTCGACCTGCTCCCAGCGGTCGGTGCCGGTTCGGAAGGCCCGCTGGAAGACGTGGCCCGCCTGATCTCGGACGCGGATGGCCAGCGGACAGCCGTCGGGATTGCGCACCCAGAAGCGGAATCCCCGCAGATCCGGGCATCTGGGGGGAGGTCCGGTTGCCACGACATGGAGGCCGCCGCTGCGAAAGTCGTACCCGAGGCGCAGCCCGCGCTTTCCCGAGCGCGCCGCGTCGGCGGTCAATGCCAGCGTCCCGCGGGCCATGCCGTGTCCGGCAGTGTCCATGCGCCATGCGCGAAGGGCGAGCGCTCCCTCGAAGCCTTCGTGGGAGAAGCCCAGAAGCCGGTTGCGGGCAATCAGCAATCCCGCGCCTGCCAGCCCCATGAGCAGGGCGCCCGCCGCAGCGAGAAGAACGGGCCAGCGGACGCGGCCATGACCGCCCGAACAGCGCGTCAGCATCCGGAGCGCCTATCTCCTTTGCGTGCCGCCGCGCTGCATGGCTCGCTCGGCTGTCGGCGGAGCGTTTGGGCTGCGCCTATGGCGTCCACATGACCGCATTGGTGATGATGCGCAGATAGGCCGGATGCCGGAACTCGTCGGCGGTGTGGCCGGGCATGAAATAGACAACCCAACCCTTCCCCAGGCGCTTGAGCCATCCGGCTGTCGGCTGAGTCCACGTCCTCCCCGACGCCGTGTCCATGTACCGGAAGCCGAGCAAGGTGGTCCGTCGCCCGTTCAGCTTGTGGTTGATATACACCTCGGAATGCTCCAGCGCGAAGCCGTCGCGCAGCGTCTCCCGCCCGCGCGGATCGGTGAACGGGACTCTGACGGAATAGGGCACGCCATCCCGGGTAATTGGATGACGTGCGAGATTGCATACCTCGAGGGACACTCCTTCGATCCACTTGTAGCCGCCGCTCTCGACGTGGCCCTCGGGCAGCTCCACGCCGAGGCTGGAGAACCAGCGCGCGTTCGATCGCTTGCCCGAGCTGATGGAGTGATGCAGCAGGATCAGCTTGCCGCCGGCCTCGGCATAGGCGAGCAGGGCCTCCTCGGGCTTCTGGTCGAGCCTGCCATGGATGTAGACGATGACGGCGTCGTAGGCGCGAAGCTCCTCGGGCATTTCTGTCTGACGCACGATCCGGCTCTCGACAGCCTTGAGGCCCTTCATGCCCTCGGCCAGCGCCTGCATGGCAGGTATTTCATCGGCGACGATGAGAACGCTGGCGCCGCCAGTCGCCATGGCAGCCAGCGTCGTCATTGCCAGGATGAGCATCCCGTACCTCCCGTATGCGCGTCTCTGGTCGGGCCCCGCGCAGCGATGTCAGCGCACGAGCAGCAAGGCCGGCAGCGATAGGACCACGATCCGTGGGTCCGGCACCGGCGGAGCATCATCATGGACGCGCTTCGTGCTGGTCCGTTCCCCTTGGCGCGCCACTAGAGCCAACCGCAGATCGGTGTTGGGAGATCACCCGTCCCTCTGTGCACGGCGTTCCTCGAGTCGCGCGAACGTGACCGGAAAGCTCCGTTGCAGAGACCGTTCAGCTTGCGACACCAGTGGTGGCACGTCACCAACGGCAACTTCGTAGATCATGCTTTCATCAACGCTGAAATAGCCGTGCACAATGCGGTTGCGAAGTCCCCGGACCTCCCGGACGGGCACCTCGAGCATTGATGAGCGAGACTGATCGGACAGAGACCCAAGCGCCTCGGCTATGATAACGAGTTTCATCTCCACCGCAGACACAAGGACCTCGTCTGCGACGAAGCGCTCGACGGGTACGTTGCTAACCATGCGGGCTATGGCCTCGCCAGCCTCGATGATGTCAACAAGGTACAGGTCGTCACTCCGCATAGACGACCTCCGACGAATCGAGTACACGGTCGCGGATAACCCACTTGAGCTGCCCTACCAGTGCCAGATCGACGGCTCTACCCAGACGCTGTCGCAGTTCATCCTCCGCATCAAGATGGTCGGCCAGTGTCCATCGGACGCCGGGCTCGAGCGTAGCGATGAAGTCAACATCGCTGTCGGGTCTGAAGTCATCCCGCAGAATCGAACCGAAGACGCGCAGCTCGGCGATCTGGCGTCGGCGGCAGAATGAGCGCACGAACTCGGGATCAAGTTTCGGGATCGTAACTGCGCTCACGAGGTCTCCTCCTTGGCGGGCACATGCAATCAGAGCCGTACCTCGGGTACCAAGCAGCACACGCACGTCCGTATTGCGGAACTCGCAGGCAGCAGGCCCGACTACCCGATGGTCGCGACAACGTATTCCATTCCCCGCTGCTTGCACCACATCTCGGCTGCTCTGCGCTTGCGCAGCACGTCGGGCGAGTCCATGCGGCTGGGGTCCTTCACCTCGATGAGCGCCTTGCTGCCGTCCTCATACTCAACGAGGAAGTCAGGCACATAGCGTCGCTGGTGCTTCTGGCTATCGATCCACGGGATACTGACGCCGTGCCGCTTCATCCACTTGGCGACGTGCGGATCGCGTTCCAGACGGTCCATCATGCGCCGCTCAAGATCGCTCTGGTACTTCTCGAAGTTCCACGGACTCTTCTGAGGGTTGGCGTACACGCCATGGATGCTAATCGCCATATTCGATTATCCCCGCGACGAGCCCAGGAACGCCCCCGACCCGCGCTTTGACCTGAGACAGCATCCGCCACGCGAAATCCACGTCGGAGCGGTCGGCCAGACCGAGCGAAGTGCCCTTCAGGAACTTGGCCCGAACGTGGTGAACCAGAGCGCTGTAGACAGCGTCTTTGAACGTCGCAGCGTATCCAGCCTCGACCGTGAGGACCTCAGCCGTCTCCAGGAGGGCCTCTCTCACGGCGTCGCGGGCCGCTTCGTCAGACACCTGCACAACAGGGCCATCTGGCGCCGTCTCGTCGGGAGCCGAGTGTAAGGTCTTCCACCGCTGACCAGTCAACTCCTGACCGACGACCCCCGAGATCCCGACCTTGGTGATCTCCACTACCGTCGGGTCGTACTGGATCTGGTCCAGCGCTTGTTTCCAGTTCTCCAGAGGCGGGGGCGGAGGCGGAATGTCGCCAACGTCAAACTCGCCTTCGTCTACGAAAGCGGGGTCCACAGGCGGCACATCAACTACGAAGTCGGGTTTGGCCAGTTCCTGCTTCGGCGGGGGTGGCGGCAGGTCTTCCGTCTCGTCGAACAGGTCGTCAATCTTAACATTCTGACGACGCTTGACGTTGAACATATCCCAGAGCCACTGATGCTCGAGCTTGGGATGATCCACTATCGCGCAGATCTGCGGCTCGGACGACTCCACACCAGTCACGCGCACTCGGCGGAGACCGCGCCCGATCACCTGTTGCCCGTAGACCTTACTGCTGAACTTCCGGAGCAACAGGATGACGCCGACTTCGGGAACGTCCCAACCTTCGCGTAGCATTAACACGCTCACCACCGCTCGGTAGGGTGTCGCGCTATTCTTCTGCCTCCCGAGTTCGCGTGCTTTCTGCCGGTCAACCTCGTCACTGTCTTCGGTGACGAGCAGGGTCTTTACTCTGAAGTACTTGCTCAGGGTTTGCTCGGCCTTCTCTGCATCGGCCTTGCACACGGCGACGACGAACAGGATCGGCTGATAGCGTCTCTTTGCCCGGCGTTCCTGCTCCTCGAGGCGGCGCAGCGCTATGGCCATCTGCTGTCGCATAGGCTCATCGTCGGTCACCCATTGCGTGGCGTTCAGCCCAAGGCGGTCAACCTCGGCCCAGTCAATCTCCTCAACCCTGCGCCGTTCCCCCGTGCGCGCATCTGTGTAGGTCAGCTGCACGGTCCTGATGTCCGGCTGGTAGACAATCGGAGTCTTGATGATCCCATCGGCCAACGCATCGGTCACGCCGTATTCATAGATCATATCGCTGTCCGGAGCCTTGCCGTCCGCCCGGTCGGGGGTCGCGGTCGTGTCCACGCGCAGGACCACTTTCTCGCGCATCCGCTTTAAGGTGGCCTCGTACTCCAGGGCGGGCGAGTTGTGGGCCTCGTCGTTAAAAAGGGCGAAGTCCGGCCCGTTCATCAGGGCCGAGAGGTTGCTCTGTCCGCTCTGGTTGCTGAGGTAGAACTGGTGAATGTTGCCCAAGATGATGCTTGCACTGAACAGGCTAGCCCAGCCGCCCTCCTTCCCGCTGCCGAGTGTGGTCAGCACGAAATCCTCCGGCTGAAGGTGTCCCCAGTTCGGTAGCAGATCGCGGGCCCGAAACACCCTTCCGCCGTGGAAGTCGTCTTCGAGCCGGTCGCGCACGATCAGATTCGGGCACAGTAAGACGAACTTCTCGACCAGGTGAGCAAGCCGCAGCCAAGCGATGATCGCTGCGATGACCGCGGTCTTTCCGCCTCCAGTAACGATATTCAGCAACAGCCCATCGGCGCCGATCTCGGCTTTTCCAAGAATCTCATACGCATAGACAACCCGCAGGAACGCCTCCCACTGGTGCGGCCATAGGGTACCAGGGCGCGGCGCTTGGTCGTCCTCTGGGGACGTCAGGAACTCGACGAACTTGTAGGATTCCGCCTTGAGCCCCGGCAACCCTTCTGTCCGCCAATCGCGGAAGGCGTCCTCGTGTTTGGAGAAGAGGTTATACATCGAGGCCGCCTGACCAGTCCCAGAGATCGAGCTTGAGCTGGGTTACGTGCGGTCTGACGATCGGCACCTCTGTGATGACGCCCCGCTCCGCGAGGCCGATGAGCCCCTTATCGGTTGTCCACATCTCGTCTACACGCGCCAGAATCGCCGACGCGATGTGGATGGCGTCAGGGGTCTTCGGGACCGCCACGCCTTGGTCGCGGCAGTGCTTCCGTATATCGGCCGCCAGGCGATGCACCGCTTGGTGTGTGTCAACCATGTCGAAATAAGGACAGGCCTCGAGCTGGCGCTCCAAGGTAGCCTTGTCGGGGTCGGGGATCAGCAGTTCACTAATCAGCATGGCGGATGTAGTTACCTCGACCTCTCCGAAGAGCATGTCGTGGAACGTCTGCCGGAGAGCCAAGAGCACGATCTCGTCGGTCGTATCCTCCCGGTTCATGAGTGCTATGAAGCAACAGGTATCCCAGTGGTAGCGGGGACGACGTCGCCTACCCCTCTGCATAGGCCCGATCCCGCAGTTCTGCAACGTACTCCTCTGCGCGCATGCCGCGCGGAACCAGGTCATACCGCCCAACGAACGCGGCAAGCGCTCGTGGCTGATAGTCGACCGGCTCCGGTGGGCCATCCATCTCGATGTCGAGAGGGTGCAGCCCGACTGGGCCGTAGGACCCGGTGCCCCGGATTCGAACGAGGGTCCGATCTTGGAGACATCGGACGACGTCCGGTAGGTCGTCCGCTCGAAACTGACACAGGATCCGGTCGCGAGGTTCCAGCTTCGTATACAGGCTTAGCGTGAGCGGCCTCTTGTGGACATTGACGACCTCGATCGTACCCACCACGGTTACGCCGGGCGCCACGGTGTGCCTTAGCGCCAACTCGGCCCCGGAGCGTGTCGCCGCATCGAGCTGAACTACCGTGTTACGGTAGATAATCCGAACAGGTGTCGTACCGGACGGCGCCTGTATTAGTCGCCGGTATCGGCTCAGCAATGTCGTGGACATGTCCGTTCGGAAACGATTGTGAACAATGCCGTCCATATCGCCCGCGAACGTCTCAAGCAGGCGGTCTCCTGCGTCGGACGCTTCGTCCTCGATTACTGCCTGTATGTCCAGGACAAGGCTTCCGGGTCGCGCCCCAACGATTTCCAAGCGCAGGGCCGACGGCGCAAATCGCCCCATCTCGCGAGCCAGAGCGCGTAGGGCGCCGCCGACTGCCTCGCTCACGGACTGCAGATCCCGCAACTCGACGCGACGGCCCGGCTCCCCGACAGTTAGCGCAAGACATCCGCCATCGTTCATTCCACCCTCACCTCCCCGGTCCACATCCCCTCGCCGCCCATATCGTCCTGGACCTTGCAGGCTACGCGCTTGGTGCCGGTATCTGGAAACTCGTACTGGGCTTGCAGGGCCACCTGGTTCTTCCCGCCGCGCACGAACGAGTAGCCTGGCGTGCTGCTGAACCGCTCGCCGTAGTCGAAATCCCACTGCACGTTGATGATCTTGGCGCCCGCGTTCAGGATCGCCGTTTCGCTGACATCGAACATGTACGTTCGGCTCGCGATGCGCTTGTAGCCGACCTCGACGCGGGGCGGCTGTACGAAGGTCAGGAAGTTCTCGTAGTCGGCGTGATGCGTCGAGAGCGCCGTCACATGCTCGCGGAATCGCGGCGAATCAATGCGGATCATATCCAGTCGTATGAAGTTCAGGTCGGTCTGCTCGAGCCGCCGCAGACGATCGGCGGCCTCGACCGCATCGGGCCGAAACGCCCAGGCCAGCATGATTCCGTCGCGCAGATTGTCCTGCTTGTACCGCAGGGTCTTGCGCATGGCGTTGGCGAACGCCTGCACATCGGTTACCGTGACGGCTCTTCTCTGGTCCGCTTCGCCGACCCAGACCGGGATCGCGCCCTTGTACCCGTGGATGCCCGCTTCGGCGCCGTCCGCGACGGCCCCAAATGCACGCAATACGAAGGCCCGGAACTGGTCCGCAGGGGCGTCGGACAGTCGCCTCGCTTCGTACACACCCCAATGCTCGATGGTGAAGTCAGGAACCGGAAACAGCTTGCCCGTCTGTTCCTCGACCAGCCGCGTGATCCGGTCTGCCGTGATGGCCACAGCGACGCGGGACTGATCGCAGGCGATCCAGCGCCGGCCAAGGCGTTGCGCGACTGCTGCGGTAGTGCCGCCCCCGCAGAAGAAGTCCGCGACCGCGCTGCCCTCATCGCTGGAAGCCCGTATGATCCTCTCGAGTAGGGCTTCGGGTTTCTGGGTCGGATAGCCGATCCTCTCGGCGGCCTGCGCCGGGATCAGGTTTATGTCCCACACGTCTGGCATGTAGCTACCAGCGGACTCCTCGTCAGTCGTGACCTTCCGAGTGCGCGCCTCATCGGCGAAGTCCTGTCTCTGGCCGCGAAAGCGCTTCACGGTGCTGGCGGCTAGTGGCACATACTGGACGTTGAACAGATGGTCTTCGCTCCTCGTGTAGAACAGCAGCACGTCGTGGTTTCTCAGGTAACGTTGCCTCGTATGACTCCACTTGCGGTACCACCATATCACCTCGTTCTGGAAGCACCCCGTCCCGAAGACCTTGTCCATCTCAACTCTCACATAGTGGCTTGCGTGCCAATCCAAGTGGACGTATATGCTCCCCGTCTTCTTGAGTAGCCGCTTCATCTCGTAGAGGCGAGCATTCAACCAGATAAGATAGCCCGGCATCCCACCTTCCCAGATGTCCGAGAAGGAGCGAAGTTCGTTCTGGTCGCCGAAGATGACGTTGTAGTTTCGTCCGGAGAAGAAGGGCGGGTCAATGTAGATGAGGTCAATGCTCTCGCTGGGCAACTGCCGCATGACATGCAGGTTGTCGCCCCAGAACAGCCGATTGGGTTCCAGTGAGGGATGGCCAAACTGCACACGCTCGACGACCTGGAACGGCAGCATGACCTGCGGGAACAGCTTGCGGAAGCCCTTGCGTCGATCCCAGCCAAGCGGCTCCTTCTCGACCGGCACCGACCCGAATCGCGTCGGCGGCCTCCAGAACTCCTCTTGCGCGGGGAGCGCGTCTGCGCGTTCGTCCTGCTCCTCAACTGCCGGAGGCGCGACGAAATCGCCCTTCAGGGGGCCGACAGTCGCTTCGGTTCCTATGCCCGCTTCTTCCTCTGTCATTCAGCTCTCCTCATGATCGGTATCGGTTCAATGTCCTCGCCCGAGGCACTATCTGACCGACGCACCTGAGCGTTCGCGGCGCGGCCCATTCACGGCTCCAATCGCAGTACCCGGCATCCCTTCCCCGCCGGTATGCTGACCTCCTGCCCTGCTACCCTGACCGTGACCTCCTTCTCATTCTCCCCGAAATCCGTCCTGCGAACCAGCAGCCGATCGCCGAGCAGGAGGCCGGAGATCACGGCGCCGGGAGTTGACGGCACATCGAACCATACGGGCTTACCCCGCTCCAGAAACTCGCCGTATTCCTGCGCCGCAGCCCAGACGGGATGCAGCAGGCGGATCTCCTCGGCGTTCTCCTCCGCGGGGCACCATAGGAAGAAGGTGTCCACGCCGCGCAGGAGCATGTGCCACAGGAGCTCCTGATAGGCCCATGCGCTCATCTGCTTCATGGCAGGATCGGGCGGCCTGGGCGGATCGGTGGTATGCCAGTGAACGAACGCAATGACCGGCACGCCGGAAGGCGTGTGCCTGGCCGCGTTCGTGGCCGCAAGCAGCATGGGCCTGAACCAGCGATAGTCGGCATTCTCGAAGTCGTACCACCGCCACATGCGCGACCATGTGTACACGACGGGCATGGCGAAGGTGTAGCCCGTGCCGGTGAACTCGTCGGGCCAGTGGCGATAGAGCGCCTTCTGATCCCGGACACCCGGATACCAGTCCTCCTCACGCTCGAAGTAGTCGTACCAGTAGCGGAAACCGTCGTGGGGATAGACGCCGTAGTTGCCCACCAGCGCTTCCGGGAAGCGATGCAGCAGAGGCTCGGCATACACGTCGCGCTGCATATCGGCGCGAAGGTCGTAGAGCGCCTTCTGAAAGGCGAGGAAGTTGCCGATCTCGGGTATGCGCTCCCGACAGCGCCGGCAACGCTTGGACGCCGCCCATGCGTCGTTCCATGCGATCGGACCGTCCACCTCCCAATCGGCGAACACGAACCCCGGACTGAGTCCCTCACGCCGATAGGCATCGGCGAAGCGTTCGATGCGGCCACGGATGTCAGGACGGCGATGATCCACGGCGAAGGGGCAACCCATGTCCGCTTTGCCGAACGAGGGATCCCAGAACGGCTTGCCCGAGTCGTCTACGTGCGCTGTGGCCTCTTCGCCGTTGAAGAAGGCATACAGGCATGGGGTGGCGTCCACATTGATCCTGAGCCCGAGCTTCTTCTGGGCGCGCGCCACCGGCAGCGATTCGGCCAGCGACTCCTCGAAGCGGCTATGATCCCAGCGACACACGAGCCCTATGCCGCGTCGGTCCAGCTCGGCGACTAACCGCTCGGCATCGTCGTCGCTCAGCTTGCCCGGATTCATGGCCGGCCACAGATACAGGGGCAGGCGTTTGCCGCGCGCATGCACGAGGGGCACAGCGATGTCGAGCGCCGTCTGGATGTGATCCGGCCAGAGCATGGCGGAGCCCCCTTCTGCTTCATGCCCGGCCGTGGCCGCGGGAATCGCGCACCATAGCGCGACCAACAGCCAGACCGGCGCAAGGATCGTGTGTCGTTGAGTCATGCCGTGCTGTCTTCTTCACCGCCGGACCCTTCCGCTCCTGCTTTTCTCGCTCAGCGAGGCTGCCTGGGCAAGCAGGACTGCCTCCGCGGGACGGCGAAGCCCTGGCAGGGGGGCTCCCTATGGATGGAGGCGGACCAGCCAGAGCGATCGCTGAAGCATACATCGCCCATGCGCCGCGCACAGCGGCGGAGGTCGTCCGACGGTTGCGCCGATCCGGCTTCGACGAAAGCGTCATCGAGACAACGGTGGCCGATCTGACCCGTGCCGGGTTGATCAACGATCGCGCGTTCGCATTTGCCTGGGTCGAGAGCCGAAGCCGCAGCAAGGGGTATGGGCGGGTGCGGCTGGAATCAGAACTGCGCCGAAAAGGTGTAGACTCTCACATTATCGGCGAGGCTCTCGCAGCAGTGGAGACGGAACGGGAAGCGGACTCTGCCCGCGCCGTGGCCATGCGTCTGCTCGGCTCCGCCGACATCGCAGACTATGCGGTGCGACGCCGGCTTGCCGGTTACCTGCAGAGGCGCGGTTATCCGTGGGAAACAATCGAGCAGGTGATCGCCGACATCGCGTCGAATAGTCAATAATCCGGTTTCCTTCTAGCCGGTCCTGGTTGCGCTCTACCTCACAACATAGTCGCTTGGAGGGTGAGGAAAGCGTGTGGGACTAGTCGCAGCAAGCATCATCATCGTCATCGCGGGCGCGGTGGCGTTGGGCTTATACTTCCGGGCTGAACGGCGCAAGCTGGCCGAAGAGGCGCGGAATGCGCGGGAGCAGAGTGCGGCGTTACTGGCAGATGCCGAAAAGCAGGTTGAGGCGCTCAAGCGCGAAGCCTTATTGGAGGCAAAGGACGAGGCATATCGGCTGAAAGCCGAGATTGAGAATGAGAACAAGGAAAGGCGAGCCGAACTTCAGAGGTTAGAGCGAAGGCTGGCACAGAAGGAAGAGACGCTGGATCGGCGGAGCGATGCCGCCGACCGGAGAGAACGAGCGCTACAGCAACAGGAGGCACAGGTAGAGCAAGCCCAGCGTGAAGCGGCGCAGTTGCTCGACAAGAGCAAGGCGGAGCTCCATCGCATAGCGGCATTGACAGCAGACCAGGCTCGGGCGATGGTCCTGCAGGCGGCCGAGGACAGTTGCCGGCGGGACGTGGCCAAGCTGGTCCGCGACATCGAAGAGGAAGCGAAGCGCGAGGCCGAGAGGCGCGCCCGGTATCACGTGACTCAGGCCATCCAGCGTTGCGCGGTGGACCAGACGTCCGAGACGACGGTCTCGGTGGTGCCGTTGCCGGGCGACGAGATGAAGGGCCGCATCATCGGTCGGGAAGGACGGAACATCCGCGCGTTTGAGACGCAGACGGGTGTGGACCTGATCATTGACGACACGCCCGAGGCGGTGGTGATCTCGGCATTCGATCCGGTCCGCCGTGAGATCGCCCGACTGGCGCTTACCGACCTGATCGAAGATGGACGGATTCACCCGGGCCGTATCGAGGAGACCATCCGCAAAGCGCAGAACGAAGTCGAGCAGAGCATCCTTGACGCCGGCGAGAGAGCCGTCATCGAGACGGGACAGACGGGCATCGCGCCGGAGCTGGTGCGGATGCTCGGACAACTGAAGTACCGGACGAGCTACGGCCAGAACGTGCTCAAGCACTCGATCGAGGTCAGCCACCTTGCCGGACTGCTTGCCGCCGAAGTCGGGGCCGACATTCAGCTCGCCAAGCGGGCCGGCCTGCTTCATGACATCGGCAAGGCCGTGGACCACGAAGTCGAGGGCGCTCATGCGGCTATCGGTGCGGACATACTGGCGCAGCACCGCGAAAAGCCGCAGGTCATCGCGGCTGTCAGAGCGCATCACGGCGAGCCGGAGCCCGAGACGATCGAGGCAGTGCTGGTAACCTGCGCCGACTCGATCTCTGCCAGTCGGCCCGGGGCACGCCGCGAGACACTGGAGACCTACGTCAAGCGGGTTCGGCGCCTTGAGGAGATAGCGCAGGAGTTCAAGGGGGTCGAGAAGACGTTCGCGGTTCAGGCTGGCCGCGAAGTGCGTCTGATCGTTCGTCCGGAACAGGTGGATGATCTGGCCATGTCGCAGTTGGCCCGCGATCTCGCCAGACGAATCGAAGAGGAGATGGAGTTCCCCGGACAGATCAAGGTTACGGTGATCCGGGAAACCCGAGCCGTGGAGTACGCTCGATAGCGGCTGCAGCGGGACCGCGCCTATCGGCGCTCGGTCAATAACTCATATAGGAAGGCGGGCCTGGTGCGCGTCCTGTTTGTGGGTGACATTGTCGGTAGGGCAGGCCGTGACGCTGCGTTGCGGCTCGTCGCTCCGCTGCGTAACGAGCTCGCCGCGGACTTCGTCATAGCTAATGCGGAAAACGCTGCAGGCGGCATGGGACTGACGCCTGCCCTGGGCCAGGAGCTGCTGAGCCGAGCGCCGCTGGATGTCCTGACGCTGGGCAACCATGCCTGGGCGAAGCGCGAGATCTATCCGTATCTGCAGTCGGAACCGCGGGTCCTTCGCCCGGCAAACTATCCGCCCGGCGCTCCGGGCATGGGAGCGGGCGTCTACGAGACGGAAGCCGGACTGGTCGGCGTGCTGGTCCTTCAGGGAAGGGTCTTCATGGAAACCGTGGACGATCCGTTCCGTTGCGCCGATGCGGAGATAGAGCGGCTGAGAGGGTCGGCCAATGCGGTGATCGTGGATATGCATGCCGAGGCCACTTCCGAGAAGCAGGCGATGGCCTGGCACCTGGCCGGTCGCGTCGCGGCGGTGGTTGGAACGCATACGCACGTGCAGACGGCTGACGAGCGGATCATGCCGGGCGGAACGGCCTACATCTCGGATGTCGGTATGACCGGCCCGACGGACTCGATCATCGGGATGAGACGGGATTACGTCATGCATCGGTTCATCACCGGTCTGCCGAGCAAGTTCGAAGTTGCCGAAGGGCCGGCGCAGCTCAGCGCTGCGCTCATTGATATCGAGGAAGCGAGCGGCCGAGCCCGCGAGATTGTGCGCATTCAGCGGGCCGTCGGGTAGTACAATGTAGCGTTGTCGCCACCGATCGGACGGTGAAGCGAACCGGACGTGACCTAGCACTCGCTGCGCGAGCCCGTGCCGCGAGGCGGAAGAGGAGCGTGATCGAATGAAAGGCATCGCCAGATGGATGCTGATGGCAGGTGCCGGAGGGGTTGCCTTCGGCCTGATGGGCATCAGCGTTCGAGCCGACGTAATCATCTATCAGGGACAACCTGCGCAATCGGCGGGACTCAAAATGCAGTCCTGGGGAAGCGGCGAAGCGAAGGACACCGAGGAATACGTGTTCACCGGCGTCCGGTCCATCAAGGTGAAGACGCACGGTCGCTATCAGGGCGCCAGACTGGTTCTCGACAAGCCCGCCAGCGTCAAGGACGCTCTGACGGATCCGCGCGTCTACCTTGAGCTGGCCGTGCTGGTGCCTGAGCGCCAGACCACGGGCGGGCTTCGATCGGGCGCGGGCGGCATGCTGGGGCCCGGGGGCATGATGGGCTCGGGCGGCATGCTGGGGCCCGGCGGCGGAATGATCGGGCCTGGCGGCGGTCGGCGAGGCGGCACAGGCTCCTCGGGCGGCATGCTGGGGCCCGGCGGCGGCATGACCGGACCGGGCGGCGGCATGACCGGACCGGGCGCCGGACGAGGCACGACCGGTCCCAGCGGCGGTCGCGGCGGAACCACCGGACCCGGTAGGGGCGGTTCCTCCGGCGGCATGCTGGGTCCCGGCGGCGGCCGCGGCGGCCTCGGCGGCGATTCCTCAGGCGGCATGGGACCGGGAGGCTCCGGCACATCGGACGCCGCTCGCTCGCTGTTGACCGAACCCAAGCCCATCCGTCAGGTCCGCGCCGTGCTCGTGATGACCGACGGCAAGCAGATAGACGTGACGCTCCCCATGGAGTTCTCGAAGCCCACGCGCGAGGGTTGGCGAACGCTGGCCGTCCCGTTTGCCTCCATTCCCGCCCTCAAGAACACCAGCGCCGAGATCGCCGAGGTACGCCTGTTCGGTGATTCTGTGGGCACCATGTACGTCGGTCAGATCCGCACCATTCAGGATGAGACCCCCATCCGCGTCGAGGACATCCCCGAGCGGACCGTCGCGGTCAACGACACGGTGAAGTTCACGGGTTCGGCGGAGGCCGGCATCTCCCAGCTCAAGTACGAATGGACCGTGCTGAAGGCCGGCGAGCGACCGGATCCGCTGCCCGTGGATGCGGAAGGGCGAACGTTCGAGCACAAGTTCCGCAAGAGCGGCGAATACGACGTGGTACTGACGGTGCGCGACGTCTACGGCCGCAAGCAGCCGGCTACTACCGTTGCCAAAGTCCGCGTGACGATGTAGGCGCGGTATCCATCCTTACCCGCGATGCCGATGGCGGGCAGAGGCTCACCGATGGTGACTGCCTTTCGCCCGCCATCGGCGTCCGTGACAGGCGCTCCCTATCAGAGCGCGGCCGGGCCCGTCAGTTCCCCTCGCGGCGCGCGGCAGGCGCCGTCTTCTTCGAGGCAATGTAGCGCGCCAGCACATCCAGTCGCCGGATGAACGTGTCGCACGCGATGACGCGCCGCGTGTCGTCATCGTCGCCGTGGTACCGCAGGCGACCATCCTCGACCCATGCGCCTCGCTCGTCGAGCCCGTTGACGGCAACCCTCACTTCCTCGCCGGTCGGCGGCGTCGCCCTGACGGAGGCGCGCCTGTCCGTCGAGCCGGATCCCAGTCTCGCCAGCGCGGCCTCATAGGCCCGCTCGATGGCATCGAGATGCGAAG
>JAAYVH010000241.1 GCA_012517255.1 Chthonomonadales bacterium | reverse complement strand
TGAGGCGCCCCGACTATGTTGACCGGCGTTATCCGCACACGCGGACGGTGCGCGGTCTGGCGACTACATGGGTCGGCAGCCGATGCCCCAGCCGGATGCCGGGATCGTCCGCCACTTCTGGCCGTAGGTGACCAGCTTGGAGTGACCGTCGAAGAAGGTCACGTTGTAGCCGCGCGAATGGTTGTAGATGGTGCGCCGATCGGTCCACGGCGTGCAGGCATCCGTGGTAGCGTCCGCGCCGTCCCAGCCGAAGATGCCGCGTTCGGCGAACAGAATCCGCTCGGAGACCCACTCAGTCTTCTCGCTGGGATTCATGTTGCTGATGTTCTTGAAGGTGCCGTCGGGATACCGCACGTCAATGCCGCAGCAGCCGTTGTAAATCCAGTTGGGGAACCATTGATACGACTGCAGGCCGCGGCCGATGTTGGTGGCGTCCGGGCGGCGATACGGGTCGGACGGGCAGAACCAGAGCGTCTTGTTCTTCTGGTAGGGCCCGAGCTGAACATGCATCAGATGGCGGTAGAACTCGCCGCCGTAGGCGCAGCCCGTGTAGTTGGGGCCGCCGTCGCCGGGATTCCAACCCGCCAGAATGCCGAAGCAGTCGAGCATGGGTCCGGCGCCATACGGGTCAACATCCAGGTTCACTTCCCAGTTGCGGGGTCCCGGATAGGTCCCGTTGGGATACTCCTCGTCGTAATCCTGAGCATACATCTTGACGCTGAGACCGATCTGCTTGGTGTTGCTCAAGCAGGAGGTCGCGCGCGCCTGCTCCCGGGCCTGTGCGAAAACCGGGAACAGAATGGCTGCCAGAATCGCGATGATCGCGATGACGACGAGAAGCTCGATCAGCGTGAAGCCTCTTCGCATTGCTGTAGCTCCTCTCCTGCGCACTTATCGCGTGCGCTGCGTGGTGTCGGCGCGGCTCGGTTTCCCGCGCCCTGGAAGGTGCAACGATCCATACCCTGTCGGGCTATTCTCGGCACATGCTCGGCAGCCCGACCATCCGAGCGGTGCATCACGGCAGACCAGCGATGCGCCGGCCTGCGGCTATCTGTTGGCTACCTGGGCGCAGGCGGCGCAGGAACGGTTCCGGGACCGAGCTGAACCGTTCCGGGTCCTTGCTGCCCGGGCGGCGCAGTGGTGCCCTGCTGCTGCCCTGCCTTCGACATCGCCTCCGACAGGTTCTTCATCGTCTCCGCGGGGAGCGGCGGCGGCCCACCGCCAGGTCCGGCCGGCGCCCTGCGTTCGGTCTTCATCCACAGGAAGCCTCCGACCACAGCCACGACAATCACGATGATGATCACTGCCACCACAGGCGACACGTTCTGTTTCATCGTTCTACACCTCCCTGTATGAGCTTATGCCCCAGACTTCTCGCTCGCGCGTCACGATTCCTATGCGCTTGATGAAATACTTCATCACGTCACCACGGCCATCGCCGACGGATCGTGCGCATACTCAGCGCCCCGCGAGGAGCCGTGTCGCCGGATGACGAGCGGTACCGCGTGCACGTAGGTTCGATTGGGCAGCGCCTCGCCTCCGATCAGGGCGATCAGTTCCTCGGCGGCGCATTCTCCCAACCGCTCGAAATCGGGCCGCGTCGTGGAGAACTGGTGTTTCAGCCGCCTGGCCTCTTCGCGATCGTCGAACCCCACCACGTGGATATCCTCGGGGCTGTGCAGCCCGAGCTTAGAGAAGCTCTCGATGAACTCCATTGCTGCCATGTCATCCGTCGCGATGAGAGCGGTCGGCCGTTGCTGCATCGCGGCGAACCGCGCGGCGACATCGGCGATGGCCCGGCTGTCGCGCGGCTTGTGATGCACCACCAGGTCGGGTATCTCCGCCAGCCCGTGCGCAGCCAACGCCCGCCGATAGCCTCGCAGTCGAGCGATCAGGGGGCCATGAAGAATGCCCTGGTCGCCCAGCACATACGCGATGCGCTTGTGGCCATGCTCGATGAGCCACGCGGTCAGACCGTAGCACACGCGCTCGTTGTCGAAGATAAACTGGGTGTGGCCATGCTCGGGCAGTCCGGTGTCGAGCAGCACCAGCGGCACCCCGATGCTGCTGCTGGAGAGATAGTCGGGCTCCGGCATTTCAAACGGACGAGGAACCGGATAGATGATGATGCCCACCGCGCCCGATGCGACGAGATCGCGAACAGCCTCCTTCTCCTGCAAATAGGAGTCGTTCGCGCTGGCCATCACCACGCCGTAGCCGGCCTGGCGCGCGGCCCGTTCGATGCCGCACAGAGCGCGCTGGGTGAGCGTCTCGGTCGCGATAGACGCAACATAGCCGATCCGCGCCCGTTTCGGGAGCTGCCGCTCGATCCTGTCCAGACCGTGAATGAAGCGGCCGCGGCCATGAGCCACGAGGAGCTCCCCCTCGGAAGCCAGCGCAGCCAGCGCCTTGGCAATCGTGGGGCGGCTCACGCCGAAGCGCATCTGGAGCTCGCGCTCGGTTGGCAGCCGGCCATCCGGGCCGAGCCCCTGCTCATACAGGATCTCGGCGCGGATACGGTCGCGTATCCGAAGATAGAGTGGCTGTCCGGTGGTCATAGGGCGCATTCAGCAGGCGGTCATGCTGGTATTACCATAGCGGTTCTGGTAATGCCCGCGGCGCACTTGCTTTGATATTGTAAGGCGTGTCAGACCCTGTGTCAAGCACTTTTTAGGCCTGCATCCGGCCCACTGCGCAGAATCTCGCCGGTCGACTCCGGCCTCACACTGGCCTTGCTTTCGGCTTCGCCGTAACGTATAATCCCGTCTATCGTATCCCCAGGAATGAGGTCCCCATGACATACCGTCCAGCGTCTCGCCTGCTTCATCTTGCCTGTGTCCTCGCCGTGACCGCTGTTTCGCTTGCCGGCTGCAAGCGGGAGGCGGCCAAGCCTGCTCCGCCGCCCAAGCCGGAGCCTCCTCCGCAGGTCAGCGAGCTGGACCTTCGCAGCTATCGGCCCAACGAGGCCGGCGCCGTGATGGTGATCATGTATCACCGGATCGAGGCCAATCGAAAAAACGATGACATGAACCGCACGCCCGAGCAGTTCCGACAGGACCTGAAGGACCTGTATGATCGGGGCTATCGAGCCGTGACGCTGCGCGAGTTCGCTGAGAACCGCATGGATGTGCCGGCGGGCAAGACGCCCGTTGTGATCACGTTTGATGACTCCTACCTCTCGCAGTTTCGCTATCTCGATCCGGCCGGCGGCGAGATCGACCCGGACTGCGCCGTGGGAATCATGGAGGAGTTCAGCCGGGCGCATCCCGACTGGAAGCCCAAGGCTACGTTCTTCATCCTGCACGGGGCGGGCAATCCTCCGGCCTTCTATCAGGAAGGACTGACGGAGACCAAGTTCGCACACCTGCTGGAGATCGGTTGCGAGATCGCTAGCCACTCCCTGACGCATCGCAACTTCCGCCGCATGTCGGCAACGGAGATCGAGAAGGACATCGCCGGCTCGGTGCGTCAGATCAAGGAGCTCGCGCCGAATGCCGAGGTGACATCCCTGGCCATCCCCTACGGCAACATTCCAAAGTCGAAGGTGGCTCTGGCCGCGTGCGCTTCCGGATCCGCGGACGGAGTCGACTACCGGATGACCGCCGTAGTCCTGGCTGCGTGGAGGCCCACGCTATCCCCCATCACGAAGGTCGGCAAGAAAGCACCATTTGCCGGTCAGGTCGCATCCGGCGACATGACCCGCATCGAAAGGGTCTTGCCCCATCCGGGCAAGGCGAGCCTGGCTGGCACGCTGGAGTACTACCTGAAGTTCTTCGACGACAACCCGAACATGCGCTATGTGAGCGACGGAAACCCGAAGGTTGTCGCTGTGCCTCGCGGCTCGGCTTCGCTGGTAGACGAGGAGAAGGTGACAGCTCAGGGCAAGCTGCTGCAGATCTATACGCTGGAGACGAAGCCGGTTTCGAGCGCCGGAACGGGTCCATGAACC
>JAAYVH010000240.1 GCA_012517255.1 Chthonomonadales bacterium | reverse complement strand
TTGCGCACAAGGACGTGTGGATACCAAGCTCCCACCCCTGTTCGTTTGGACTCCAGAACGTACCCTCGAACTCCGATTCGCCATATGGCAATCCGATGTAAGAAGCGAACTTAGACCCGCAGGCCTTCCTCGTCTGGTCTTTGACGCTATCTTCTCCAGGCCATTCTGTGAGGAACAGCCCACGCCCATTCGGATTCACTGCGGCGAATATTTCAACATCATGGGGCCCGCTGCAATCGACAGTTGCGAGTCTTGGCTCTGGCGATTGGTCGACGGCGGTAGACGCTGTTAATCTATCGAAGGATTCAAGTGTTGCACATTGTCCAACGAGCGAAGTCCACGCGGTGGGCGGCGTGCTATGCCTTAGATAAGCACCCCCTGCGATTGCGACACCGACAGATAGGAGTATCCAGCCCACTTTCCCCTTCTTCGTTGGAGTCCGTGTGGTTGAGGTGGGTGAAGGCGGAGCTGAGGCGGACGTCGCAGGAATCGCTGAAGGTGCTCGGGTCACGGGCGCTGGCGCGGGGGGCCGTACCGCGGGGCGGACTGGAGCGCGTGACACAGGGCTCGGGGCGGTCGATGCCCTTGGGTTGAGCGGGGCCTGTGGCGTTCTGACGGGCGGGAGTCGCACTTGGGTGATCGAGCGTTTGGTGTTTTGGTCGCACCAAGGGCATCGGGCAAGATGCTGGGAATAGACGTGAGCTTGGTCCCGGCTGCATGTGGTCAGATTGTTTGACAATGCGGTCAATGCGGCGTTCCACCGGCTTGCGCTTGGCCTCCTCCGCGGATTGATCGCACCGTCGACAAACGCCTGACGGAACAATGCGATGATGTCGGGGGGTAGAACGCCTATCTCCAGCGTATCGGGACGCGGAGTCAGGAGCGAATTCCCCGCGTGCACCCACAACCCTCGTCGTGCAAGTTCGGAAGGGTGCGGCATGTCGCCGGCTCGGTGCCAGACCCCGCCGAACGGGAACTCCCCTTCCAGCAGCAACTGATGGATGTGGATCGCCAATGCGAATAGGTCCGATGACTCAGTCCTAACGGTGGTGTGCCAGTTCGCTCCTTGCAGTTCGGGAGGAGTGAATTCTGCCCGACCGACCGTGCAGAGGAACTTGCGCCGTTTGATGGGATCTGTGACTTGCATTGAGTCGCAGTCCAGCAATGTCACCCGGGAGTCTGACCACACCAGCACGTTGCGCTCGTTGAAGTCCCCGATCACGACCTCGGCCTTGTGAAGTGCATCCACTGCGCGCGCCAAATTGCGGGCTGTAGCCACCAAATACTTCCATGTGAAGGCTGCCGTGAACGACGTCCCCTCTTCCCGATCGGTGGGATTGACCACCCTGTGCAATTCAACGGTGGCATGAGAGGTGATCGAGGGCATTAAGAACCCCACAAACCGGCCATTGTCGAACACGGTCTCCGTCGGCCACGCCAACATTACGTGCCCCGTGTGCTCCCGCCATCCATGGGGCCGAGAAGCGGCCATCACCCGCAGCCGCTCCTCCAGGCCGGGGTCCTTGGCCAGGACCTCTGGATGGAATCTCTTAAGGACATGCCCCGCGGGTTGGGTGACGGCATAGACACTCCCCTGTCCTCCTGGATTAGCAACCAGTTCGCGGACCACCACGTGGCCGCCGGCCCCCGATCGCAAGACCTGGCTCACTGGAACTCCGGTCGGGACAACTCAACCAAGAAAGGCTTTCCGCAGACGACCGGACAATGGACCACCGCGGATCTCTCTCCCCACGGGGGGTCAGACATCTCTCGGTCGCCTAGAACGGGCACGGAAGCAATGGCTGCGGACGTGGCGTACCCCGAGGATCCGAATTGTGTGACAGGGCTGCGGCTGACCGTCAGCGTGGATTGCGGCCGCTGTCCCAATCTGCTCGCGAGATATTTCGTATTCGCTGATGACCTGCTGGGCAGCGAAATGTAGGTGGCACAGTTGGCGAGAATAGCCATACGCTCGGATTCCTCCTTGAACTGGCCCACATCTTGGGTCGCCAATACCACCGTGACACGTGCGCGCCGGGCAACCGACAGCAACTCTTCAAACCGCAGACGCTCCGTGAGTCGCCCCGCCTCATCTATCATCAGAAACACATGCTTGCCGGCTGCGGAGGCGAATCGGCGGTACAGGCGGTTGATGATCTGGGAGAGCATTAGGCTGGAGGCCACTTCGCTGGTCCTGCCGCCGTGAAGTGGAGCGCCGACCACCAGTAGCGAAGGTCGCAGAAGCACGTCGTCAATCTTCAGCTCATGGCGGCTGGTCACTGCGATGAGACCGGGGCTGTCCCACAGTTCCAAAGCATTGATCACGCCGCTGACCATCTCGTGATACCGGCCGGTCGTCGCCTGGGAGAGGAAGTCAGGTATGCGCTGAGCCGCAGGATGACCGGTGTTGCCTGCCACGAGGGAAATCATGGAAGTCTCACTGCGTACCGTCCGCAATAGGTCGGCGCCAGTGACGGCGTGTCCGCTCGCGAGCGATAGTTCGATCAGTGCTCGCAAGAGGCGGAGGTCGCGTTGGTGGAAGAATGGCTGGGGATCGTTCGGTGTCGTCCGCCCGAGGATTGCTTCCACTGCGGCGTTAACCGCGGAGTCGTCCTGTAGATCCCCCAACCAATTCCAATTTATTGAGGTTGCAGGGTCAGAGTAATCCCACCGTGCAACGGCTGCATTCAGCGGCCCCGTTGCCTGGCGGTGTAGAGCTAGGTCTTCGAGGAAGTCGCCTGCGATATCGACCGCGACAACAGAATGCCCGGCGCGTAGCGCAGCGGCTGTCCACGGGACCAAGATACTCTTCGTCTTCCCGGAGCCTGTCGGCCCCAAAACCGCCGCATGACGTTGCAGCACCGAAAAAGGTAGGGCTATTTCATCTCGGACTCCGCGGCGGACATCAAGGTAGCGCCCTATGCTGAAGTCCCCGTCCAGATCTCCCAGTTCCCTTCGAGTGGCTACGCCGCGGTAATCGTAGAAATCAGTGGGTCCGTGGCCTGGTGGGGTGGGATCACCTGGTGCCAACACGCCGGTTGCTGCGATTCGGCTGGCGCGGTGCAGCGTCGCAGCCTGAGAGATCGATTGAACGGCCTGGGTGGAGGCTTGTGAGACAGCATGCGAAGCGCCCCACGCTCCCCTCGCCAAATTCCAGGCCCAGCCCAATTTCTACCCTTCCCGCTCCGGGAACCGCCATCCGGTCTCTCGCTCCGGCTCGAGTCTCTCCCGCCCTTGGTGCATGTCGCCGTGCAAACGGATTGCAGAGCGCTCTGGGTAGTGCTGCGCGTCGTGAGCGCGTTGGACCTCCACCAAGTCGGGTAGGTCGGGGGCAAGAACACGAAGATCGCGTTCGAACGCGTCCCGCAGCCTCATCAGCTGCCCTGCGGTGGCGGCGGACACGTGCACCGGAAGGAACGTCACGCCCGCATCGCGTGCCGCCTGGACCCGGTGTTGACCTGCATCAATCATCAGACCGTGAGCCTCGTGAAAGGAGGCCCGCAACGGTTGGGCGCTTGGTGAAGTCGAGAACAGATGCCGGTACGTCTCACCCAGGACGCGGTTCCTCTCATCAGACAGGTCCTGCGCCATTCTTTGGAATTGACGGTCTGACACCCCAGCAGTCCTCATCGCATAGATCTGCGGTACGCATGACATCCAGGTCCGCATCTGCTCGGGCGTGTACTTCCCCAAGTTTCCTGCGGTGGCTGGGTCAACTCGCAGGTGCGCGGTGGGCACAACCATAAATATCCGGGGCCAGGTCATGCGAGCACGCTCACTCGTCAGTCGCCAAGAAGCCTAGGTTGGACTCCATCTGAAGCGGATCCTCGGGCCCGAGGCAGCGCGAAGCGGTCGGGGTGCCCGGAACAGCAAGAACCAAGGTCTTGTCGTCTCCAGTCTGGTCGTTCTCAAGGCCGTCCAGGAACTCCTCCACCTCGCGGCTGGTGGATTCCATCTGGGTAGCGAACGCGAACGCGTCCTCAAAGAACGGGACGAAGGGCTCCCCGGTCACCGGGTTCTCGAGGATCTTGAGCTGGAGTCCATCCGTCGCCATCGCCACGGCGGACACCTCCCTATCCGGGTAGAAGGCCACACGCAGATGTTCCCGAGCATCAGGGCTAGTTAGGAAGTGCGTTTCGTTCGCGTACTCCAAGGGCTCCTGTGGGTCCACCGTTCTAATGGCCCCCTCCACGCTTGACCGAACCACCACTATGCTGTCACCAATCTGAGCAATCGAGGCTCCGGCGGGCGACAGCAAAGCCACTGCCATCGTCGTCGCGTAGTCCCCCAATCGGCAATGGGTCTGACAAGCGAGCTCAGTCACAGCGTTGAGAGCGCTGGAAAACAAGTCATACACATCCGGAAGTTCAGCCGTATCGCCTGCTGCTAGCACACGATCCAAGACGGCGCTCACCGCAGCGCGAGATCCTTCAGCCGCCAGTGGGCGCGAACCTGCTCCGTCCGCAACCACCAGGCACGTAACCGGACCGGCATGGACCCATCCGAAAGCGTCGTCGCATCGCCTCCCTGCAGCGCGGTGTGAGACGCCCTGCACTGCCGCTCCTAGAACTCGCCACACCCCGTCATCACCACGTTGCCCAGCCAGCTGGACTCGGCAACGGGTTCTGCTCCAGCGATTCGGCTTGCGCCACGTCGCTGTCCGAGGCCCCATAGGCTCCTGAGTTTGAGACCGCCCCCAACGATGCAGAGAGCCAAGCGAACAGTTTCATGAACGACCCCGGCTCAGTCTTCAAGGACACCGGAGGACGAACATCTGAAATCTTTGACAGAGCGACCTTGTCACCGCCTTGAACCAAGACCGAAAACACAGTCACGCCCTTGGCGGCCTCGGTCGCCCTCACGCGATCCGCCGCGCGGGGGAAGACGTCGTCGTCGGTAGGTGAACCGTCCGTGATTACGAATAGCCATGGACGGTAGTACCGCAACCCTAAGCGCTTGTACTCCGCCTTCTGTGCACCTAACTCATCCAACGCCATCTCCAACGCTCCACCGAGCGGAGTCAGGCCATCCGCCGCGAAAGACCGTGGCTCGAGACTGCGGCCCTCGGTGAACGGAATCACTACTTGCGGCTGGCCACCGAAAGTGATCACCGTCACTTCCGTCCGCTTGCGAGCCAGGGGATCCTCTTTGATGTCGGCGCAAAAAGCAGCGAATCCGCGATTCAGCTCGGCGATCGGCTCACCTTCCATCGAACCCGACGTGTCCAGCAGAAGGGCAACCGCTACCCGAGGATCCGGATTCCGGTCATTAGTGCGCGCTTCAAGTGCCATCGCTCCACCCAGATCAAGTTGTGACTACTGTCGTCGAGGTGAGCCTACCTCGTCTCCGTTGGAACGGGACTCAGTCTGGCCCGAATGCTCGGGACATTCCGGTTTGTTGCTCTGGTGTGGAGGGTGTCAAACACCTCTGGTATCCGCTGTCACGCGTGGCCGACACCACACCTTCGTGGGCATCAGCCGCTCACTTCGACGGGCTGCTGACGGTGAGTGAGCCGACGTAGGTGATGAGGTCGGTGCGGCGGATACGGCGCAGGCGTCCGCCGAGTTTGACGGATGGCAGGGCCCCGGTGGTCAGGAGGGTGTAGACGGTGTCGCGGCCGCAGCCGAGTTCGGTGGCGACCTCGGCGACCGAGAGGAGTAGACGCTGGGGCGGGGCGGATGGTGCGGGGGATGTCACTGGATTCTCCTGGTTCAACGTGCCAGCGCGGCGGGTGGGGCGGGGTGGGTGGGGTGAGTGGGCTGGAACGTGGAGCGGGCGATGGTGTTGCGGGCCGACTGGACCGTACGGACGGCCTGCCGTTCGGGCAGGCCGGCGGTGACGGCAGCAGCGATTAGGGGTTCGAAGTCCTGGGCGTTGTTCTCCGCGGCACGGCACGCGGCCCAGAAGAGAGCGTTGTCGCGGTTGCCCTCGGGCTGCCGGGCGACGTGGGCGGCGAGCCAGGGGATGGGGTCGACGCCATCCCGCCGCGCAGCCACCGTTGGCTCCCGGCGGGGTGCCGGTGGCTGCAGCAGGGTGGTGATGGCGGCCCAGTCGAGCGGCCGGCCCGGCCCGGGCCGGGT
>JAAYVH010000239.1 GCA_012517255.1 Chthonomonadales bacterium | reverse complement strand
GGGATTCCAGATCGCGCAGAAATGTCTGATAGCAGGCGTAGGGCATGATGATGAATGGGCCTCGTTCGTCGGCGACGCGGGTCAGTATACTGCTCCGGTCCTGCGCCGTCAACGAAGGGCGTGGGCGCTCCGGAGCGCGGTAGAATGAGGGATGCCGCAAGCACCGTCAAGGGGTAATACGCCATTGGGGACGAAGGTGTCGGCGCGACTGGCGCCGGAGATTGATCTGGCCGAACTGGCCGTCGAAGCCATGCGGGATCGGGGTCTGTGGCCGGAGTTCTCGCAAGAAGCGCTGCGACAGGTCGAGAAGCTGCAAGGTCCCGCCCGACAGGACTCGCACGACATTGCCGACATGCGGAGCCTGCTGTGGGCCTCCATTGACAACGATGATTCCCGCGACCTTGATCAGTTGACGGTGGCCGACGACCTCGGGAACCATGCCGTCCGTATCCATGTGGCCATTGCCGACGTGGATGCGCTCGTGCGCAAGAACAGCCCGGTGGATGTGCATGCGCGGCGCAACACGACCTCGGTGTACACCGCCGCGCGCATCTTCCCCATGCTCCCTGAACGGCTTTCGACCGACCTGACATCGCTGAACCCCAATACCGATCGCGTGGCTGTGGTGATCTCCTACACGGTGGATGCCGACGGCGCGCTGCATGACCCCGAGATCCGGCGCGCGCTGGTTCACAACCACGCGCAACTGGCCTACAGCAGCGTGGGTTCGTGGCTCGATGGCGAAGCCGATATGCCGGCGGCCATGGCTGCCGTGGACGGACTGGCCGATCAGATGCGTTTGCAGGACGGCGTCGCACAGATGCTCAGGCAGAGGCGGCACGAGCACGGGGCGCTGGTGCTTGATACCATCGAGACCAGGGCGGTCTTCGATGACGGCATGCTGGTCGGGGTAGAACGCGAGGCGAAGAATCGGGCGCACGAGCTGATCGAGGACTTCATGATCGCCGCCAATGGGATCGTGGCGCGATACCTCGAGGAGCACGGCCTGCCCAGCTTCCGGCGCGTGGTCAAATCGCCCGAGCGGTGGGACCGCATCGAGGCTCTTGCGGCCGAATACGGCGACACTCTGCCGGCCGATCCTGACCCCGTGGCCCTCCAGCGGTTCCTTCTGCGAAGGCGAGCGGCGGATCCCGTGCGCTTTCCCGATCTGTCGCTGACGGTGATCAAACTGCTGGGCCGCGGCGAGTACGCCGTGCATCTCCCCGATGAGGAGGCTGAAGGCCACTTTGGCCTTGCCGTTCGCGACTATTCGCACTCAACGGCCCCCAACCGACGCTATCCCGACGTGATCACGCAGCGGCTGCTTAAGTCCGCTCTCGGTTCCAGGCCGCCGGCATACGGTCCGGTTGAACTCGAGGAGCTGGCGGATCACTGCACACGGCAGGAGGACGCCGCCAAGAAGGTGGAACGGCAGATCGCCAAGTCGGCCGCCGCCATGCTCCTCGCGTCGCGCATCGGCGAGAAGTTCGAGGGCATCGTGACCGGAGCCAAGGAGAAGGGCACGTGGGTGCGCATCTTCCATCCGCCGGTCGAAGGCCGCGTAGTCGAAGGCGACCGCTACCTCGATGTCGGCGACAGGGTTTCAGTGAAGCTTGTCGAGGTGGATATCCGACGGGGCTTCATTGACTTCGCCGCGCAGGGCCGGCTCTGAGGCGGTGCCGGCGAGCATGAGCGTTATGTCTGTCTGGTCGCGTGGCGGCACCGTCGTCGAGAGGGAACACCAGCCGACCGAGCTTCCGTACCTTGTGTTTGGCCATCGTGCGCTGAGGTACAACGATCCGAGCCGGCGCTCTCGCCGGCTGCGCCGTTCAACAGGGGTCGAGCACGGGGCCATCTCCTGCGCGGCGCCTTCCGCGCCGACGCCTACGGGGCGGCCATGCCAGACAGATGGCCTGTGGCCCGCCGCCAGCAAGCGCCATTGCCTCATAGGAGTAAGGTGAGCCTATGGTTGAGGTCAAGGACCTGACGAAGTACTATGGCGAGTACGCCGCGATCGAAGGCGTCTCGTTCAAGGTCGAGAAAGGCGAGATTCTCGGCTTCCTCGGACCCAACGCCGCCGGCAAGACGACCACCATGCGCATCATCGCCGGCTTCATGCCCCCCACATCGGGCACGGCAACCGTCGCGGGCACCGACGTAGTGCGCGACTCGGTGGAAGCGCGGCGCAAGCTGGGCTACCTGCCCGAGCAGGTGCCGCTATACGATGACATGAGCGTGCGCGAGTATCTGGGCTTCTGCGCCAAAGTGCGGGGCGTTGCCAGAGACAAGCAGGCCGAGCGCGTGGATACGGTGATGGAAGCCACGCGGGTCACCGAGTATGCCGACTCGCTGATCCTGAAGCTCTCCAAAGGCTTCCGCCAGAGGGTTGGCATCGCGCAGGCGCTGGTGCATGACCCGCCCTTGCTCATCCTCGACGAGCCCACGGTGGGGCTGGACCCGCGGCAGATCGTCGAGGTCCGCGAGCTCATCCGGGGTTTGCGCGGCGAGCACACGGTGATCTTGAGCACCCACATCCTGCCCGAAGTTCAGGTTGTCTGCGACCGCGTGGTGATCATCAACGAGGGCAAGATCGCCGCCATTGACACGCCCGAGGCCCTGACTGCGCGGCTTCGTCGCTCGCAGCAGGTACGGCTTGACGTGCGCGGCCCGCGCAAGGACGTCGCCGAGGCTCTGCGCACGTTGCCGGGCGCGCGAGGCGTCACCGACGAGGATGCAGGCGACGGCGTGTTCCGCTTCACGCTCGAAGCCGATCCGGACAAGGACCTGCGCGAGATCGCCGCATCCACAGGGGTCAAGCACGGCTGGGGACTGCGCGAAATGAGCAGCGTCGCCATGTCTCTCGAGGATGTCTACATCCATCTCACCACCACGGACAGCGGCGCCGCGCCCGCCAACGCCAAGGCGCCAACGGACGGCGCTGCAAGGGAGGTGACCGAATGAGACCCGTCCTCGCCATCGCGCAGCGCGAGTTGCGCGCCTACTTCGGAGCTCCCATGGGCTGGGTGGTCATGGCGGCGTTCATGGCGTTTGCCGGCTACTTCTTCTGGGCCGCCATCGCGCTGGCCGGCATCGGCGAGATGCGCATGTGGTTCAGCAACACCACGATCATCCTGATCATCCTTCTGCCCGCGCTCACCATGCGCCTGATCGCCGAAGAGCGTCAGCGCGGCACCATCGAGGTGCTCATGACCTCGCCCGTCACGGACACGCAGGCCATCCTCGGCAAGTTCCTGGGAGCGTTCGCCTTCTACGCGGTCATGTTGCTGCTGACCATTCAGTTCCCCGTAACCCTGGCGCGTCTCGGTACGCCCGATCGAGGCCCCTTCTACTCAGGGTATCTGGGGATGCTGCTGTTCGGCGGCACGTTCCTCGCCGTGGGGATCTTCATCTCGACGACAACCAAGAGCCAGGTCGTGGCCTACGTGGGCACGATGTTTGTGCTGCTGTTCCTCTGGCTGCTCTCGTGGGCGGGCATGGGCGATGCATGGTGGCAGAAGCTGCTTCAGTACGTCTCGATCCCGACCCATCTCGATGAGTTCGCCAAAGGGCTCATTGACACCCGCGACGTCTTCTACTACGTTTCGTTCATCGGCGGCATGTTGTTCCTCTCGGTGCGGGCGCTGGCCGCCTGGAAATGGAGGTAGGCGATGCCGAGAGTAGCTCCCCGTCAGCATCGCACGCAGGTGCAGCGCCTGGCCGTCCTCGGCGGTTGGGCCGGCACGGCGCTCGTCCTTGCGTCGCTTATGTACTGGCTCTACCTGACGAGCATGCTCCAGACCCGCAACTGGATCGTCAACGTCGGGCTCGGAGTCGGCATCGCGCTCATCCTGTTCTTCCTCGGCGGCATGGGGTCGGCCATCATCGCGGGCTTCCGATCTCCCGAGGGCAAGCGCTCCGTGCGCTCGTTGATCCTGATCTCAGCGGTCATAGGCATCCTCGTGATCGCCAATGTCCTCGCCTACCGACGTCACTACCAGTGGGACCTGACCGGCAATCGCCGTCTGACGCTGGCTCCGGTGACCACGCGGCTGCTCAAGGGACTCAAGCAGAAAATCGAAGTGACGGCGTTCTACAGCCAGAGCCCTCAGCGCCGATGGGAGGCGCAGGACGCTCGAAAGGTGCAGGACCTGCTCCGTCAATACGCCGATCGGTCGCCGAACTTCCGGTTCAAGGTGGTGGACTACCTGCGTGAGCCCGACAAATGGGCATCGGCGCAAATGACGACCATGCCGCCTGTCGTGCTGTTCACCAACGAGACGGGCGGCCGCGAGGAAGTGAAGGGCACCGGTGAAAAGGATTTCACGGGCGCGCTGCTCAAGCTTACTCAGACGCAGAAGCACAAGATCCTCTTCACGGTCGGTCATGGCGAGCTGAGTCCCGATGCGACGGATCAGTCGGGCACAGGCGAAGTCAAGACCGTGCTGACCGAACAGCAGCACACCGTCGGTACGCTCGATCTCATGGGGAAGGAGCGGAAGGTTCCGTCGGACTGCTCCGTGCTGGTCATAGCCGGCCCGCAGGTGGATTTCCAGGCTGAGGAGCAGAAAGCGGTCACCGATTATCTGGCGGCAGGCGGGCAGGCGCTCGTGATGCTGCGCGTGGCGGGACCGCCGCTGGCATGGCTGATGAAGGAGATCGGCGTCAAGCCCGAGGACAACATCGTCGCGCAGATCGTGGAGATACCGGGTACTGGGCTTGCCCAGATCAGCAAGACCGTGCGCATCTCGAAGTTCGAGACCCACGATATCAACCGGGGCCTGCGGGCCGTCTACTTCCCGCTCGTGCGTTCGCTGACCGCGGCCAGTCCGGCTCCTGCGGGAGTGACCACGACGAACCTCCTGCGGACCGATGCCGATGCCATCGCCAAGCCTCTCAAGCAAGGACAGCGGACGGTGGATCTGCGGCCCGGCGACAACGATCCCAAGGGTCCGTTCACCCTCGCCATGGTGGCCGAGAAGGACGCCAACGGCAAGAAGGGGCGCGTCGTGGTCATCGGCGGCGCCGAGTGGGCCTCCGACATGCTGACCATGCAGCCCGATATGGACAACCGCTACCTGGCGACCAACGCCATCAACTGGCTGGCGTCCGAGGATGCTCTCGTGGACATCCCTCCGAAGGACGAGCCGCCCAGTGAGGTCACCCTGTCGCCTGAGGACCGGGTGCGCACGTTCTTCATCAATCTGCTGCTCATGCCCGTGGTGTGCTTCTTCATGGCGGCCTACGTATGGTGGAAGCGGAGGTGATTCGGAGGCGGGACCATGAAGCGACTCTCATCTCATAGCGCCTGGCTTGCGGTCGGGGTCCTGATCGCCCTTGGCCTCTGGCTCTACTTCGACCTAAAAACGCCCGTTCGTGAGCCGGGCGAGAACCCGAAGATCAGCGACCTCGTGGGTATGAAGGCCGACGAGGTGCGCAAGATCGAGATCACGAACAACGGCGCATCGTTGACGCTCGCCAAGACCGGTGCGTCGTGGGCCATCGAGCAGCCCATCAAGGCCGCCGCCGACACCGACACCGTGAAGAGCGCCCTTGAGGGCCTGCTCGACCAGAGCAGCGACTACGTGATGGCGGAGCCGCCGAAGGACCTGGCCCAGTTCGGACTGGCCAAACCCGGCAAGACGATCACGCTGACCGGGCCGGGCAAGCGCGTGGCGCTGCAGATCGGCGCTCAGGACCCGGGCAAATCCTCGGTGTTCACAAGGCTGGCTGACGGCGGCAAGGTGTTCCTCGCAGGGAACTGGGCGGTGGAGGCGCTGACCGACAAGAAGGCCGACGACTTCCGCGACAAGACGGTGCTCTCCATCCCGCGCGACAAGATTGAACACGTGCGCATTGTCCGCCCGGCTGGCCCGATCGTCCTGAACAAGACCGGAGGCAAATGGTCGCTGGCCGAGCCGATCAACGCGCCGGCAGATGAGTTCAGCGCCGACGGCATCGTGGACGCCCTGTCCTCGCTCAAAGCGGACAAGTTCGTTGCGGCAGGCGTGTCCGATCTCAAGACCTACGGGCTCGATGCCCCCCGGCTGACAGTGGAGATCAAAGCGGCGGGCGGCGCCCAGTACGGGCTGCGCATCGGCAAGGAGATCACGGGCGGCACGGCTGTCTACGCGAGCAGGACCTCGGACAACGACGTGGTCGAGATACCCAAGTCCACCTACGACACGCTCAACAAGACCGTGGGTGACCTGCGCTCCAAGAAGCTGCTCGATGTGCAGAGCGATTCAGTCGAGCGCGTGGCCGTCGTGACGCGTAAGGGCCGCTGGGAGGTGCGCAAGTCGGGCAACGACTGGCTATTCGTGAGCCCGAATCCGAACAAGAAGGCGGACGCCATTGATGTGGACAACGCCATTCTCGATGCCACCGGCAGCGCCGACCGCTGGATAGCCGACGACCCCAACGAGGCTGACCTCGGTCGCTACGGGCTCATACAGCCGGAGGTCACCGTGACGCTGACGCTCAAAGGCGGAGCCGTCAAGAAGCTTGAGCTCGGCAAGAAGGACCCGTCGGGCGACCGCTATGCGCGCGGAACCGATACGGGCACATCGGTGTTCGCCATGGGCTCCTACGTCACGGACCGTCTGGAGACAGCGCCGAAGGAAGTCAAGTAGGGCCGCCATCCGGCGGGAGGCGGCACGCCGACCGGTCGGCCAACGTAATGCCCGTTGGGTAGGCGCACAGCAGCGACCGTACCGAGGAGGATGCGACAGCCATGACCATCATGACAATCCTGGGCAGTCCGCGCCGCTATGGCAACACCGCGCAGGTTCTCGAGTGGATCGAGGAGGCATTGCGCGCCGAAGGGCATCGGATCGACCGCGCCAATATCTGGGAGCACCAGATCGGTCACTGCAAGGAGTCGCACCAGTGCCGATACCCCCAGAGCGCCGCATGCGGGACGCCAGACGATGCCGCGAAGCTGTTCGAGCGCGTTCTCGATGCCGATCGGGTGCTCATCGCCTCGCCGGTGTTCTCCTGGGGGTTCCCCGCTCCCATGAAGGCTCTGCTCGACAGGTTCTACTGTCTCTCCGGCTACCATCAGGACCCCGACCACGCCATTCTGCTCGAAGACAAGCCGATAGGCCTGATGATGACCTGCGGCGGCGACGAGACGGAGAACTACGAGATCCTGTCCCGTGTCTACCGCAACATGATGGCCTTCTTCGGGGCGCGTGAGCTGGGATTCTGGCTCATACCTCGTGCGACCACTCCCGAAGCGCTCGGCGACGACGTGCGCCGGAGCGCCGCGGAGTTCGCCGCTCGATTGGCAGCCGACTAGCGCCGGCGCTCACTGATCGCCAACAACTGCAGGCAGGAACCGCCGCGCGGCGGACCGAACCTAACAGCATGAGTCTGCGCGATGCCTCGCGTCTGAAGGACATGCTGCAGCGTGCCGCGCCGGCGTGGTCCGTTCATGCTCGCCGCATCGAGGCGCTCTATCGCGGCGAGGCTCCCGACCGTCCGATCTACCTGTTCGGGCTCATGGCCGGACGCAGTCACGGTCTCTGGGGCACGAATGAGCCCGACATGCTGGGCGAGCCCGAGGCGTGGCTCGATGACGTCTTCGCCGATATGGCCGCCCACGCCCCGGATGCATCCGACCCGCAGACCTTCCGTCCGTTCGTCATCGAGATTGACCCCTTTGGCACGCATTACATAGATGCCCTATTCGGCGCGCCGGTCCGTTACCACGAGGGGCAGGCGTGGTCGGAGGAGCTTCCGTGTGAGCTTGCCGACCTGCAGATGCCCGACATCGAGGCCAACCCGGTCTTCCGCGCATCGCTTGAACTCGCTCGCATGGCTGTCGAGCGCTCCGGCGGAGCGGTCTGGATCGCCAACCCCGTGCTGAGCTGCCCCATCAACATCGGCATCAACCTCTTCGGAGGGCGGTTGCTCGAGGCCATGGTGGAGCGTCCGGCAGAGGCGCATCGGGTTCTGGCGATCGTTACCGAGGTCATCGCCCGGTGCATGCGCGCCTTTGCCGACGTCATACCGCCGGAGATTCGCTTGAACTCCGTCGGCGCCGTACGATGGGCGCCGCCCGGCCGCGGGTTCATTGACGGCTGCGCCACGCACCTTGTCTCGGCCCGGCACTACCGGGAGTTCCTGGCGCCGCTTGATGCTGCATTGCTTGCCGAGTATCCGCTGCCCGGCATGATCCACCTCTGCGGGGCCCACACCCAGCACATAGACGCCTGGCGCGACATGCCGGAACTGGCCGCGGTTCAGCTCAACGACCGAGCCGCCGACGACTTCGAGGCCTACCGATCTGGTCTGCGCCACGATCAAATCGTCTACATCACGCCCACCGCCGACATGACCATCGAGCGCATCCTCGCGATCACCGGCGGGCAGGGCGTGGTGCTGCAGTGTGCGGCGGATACTCGGTGAGCTCGACTACGGGCGGATGCCGCTATCGGGGTACCCTGCACATGTAGCGGCGGGCGGCCCGGCAAGCCGCGATACATCGGAGGAAGCCTCATGAAAGCCATCATGGTGATGTTCGATTCGCTCAACCGTCGGTTTCTGCCGCCCTACGGCTGCGACTGGGTTCATGCGCCTAACTTCGCGCGGCTGGCGCGGCGGGCTGTTACGTTCGACAACAGCTACGTGTGCTCGATGCCGTGCATGCCCGCTCGGCGGGAGCTGCATACGGCGCGACCCAACTTCCTGCATCGCTCCTGGGGGCCGCTGGAGCCCTTTGACGACTCCATGCCCGAGATGCTGAAGAAGGCCGGCGTCTACACGCATATGGTCACCGACCACTACCACTACTGGGAGGACGGCGGCGCGACCTACCACAACCGCTATTCGACGTCGGAGTTCGTCCGAGGGCAGGAGGGCGATCTCTGGCGCGGGCAGGTCGCCGATCCGGTCATACCCTCCAACGCCGTCGGGCGGCAGTCGCGCCTCGATCCCTACGTTCGCCAGGACCTCATCAACCGCGAAGCCATGCCGCGGGAGTGCGACCGACCCCAGCCGCAGACGTTCGCATCGGGCCTCGACTTCATCCGCCGCAACGCCAGCGAGGACAACTGGTTCCTGCAGATCGAGACGTTCGATCCCCATGAGCCCTTCTTCTCGGATCGCCGCTACAAAGACCTCTACGACTACGATCACGACGCCTGGTTCTTCGACTGGCCGGCCTATCGGCCCGTCAGCGAGACGCCCGATCAGGTTCGCCACTGCCGCATGGAATATGCCGCGCTGGTCAGCCAGTGTGACGCTTACCTGGGCGATGTGCTCGATGCCATGGACCGCTACGACCTGTGGAAGGACACGATGCTCATCGTGTGGACGGACCACGGCTTCATGCTGGGCGAGCACGACTGCTGGGCCAAGATATGGATGCCCTTCTATCAGGAGGTGGCGCACACGCCTTTCTTCGTATGGGATCCGCGCTCGCCTGCATGCGGCGTGCATCGCGAGGCGCTGGTTCAGCCCGCTCTGGACATCGGCCCGACGCTGCTGGAGTATTTCGGTCTCCAACCGACAGCCGACATGCTGGGCAAGAGTCTGTCGCCTGTCATAGCCTCGGACTCGGCGGTTCGCGAAGCGGCGCTGTTCGGGCTTCACGGCGCGCAGGTCAACGTCACCGACGGCCGCTACGTCTATATGCGCGGCCCTGCGACGTCAGAGAATGGGCCGCTCTACAACTACACGCTCATGCCCACCGCCATGCGCGGCTTTCTCGGCGGTCTGACGGATGCCGACATGGTGCGCCCGTTCAGCTTCACCAAGGGCATGCCCGTCAACCGCATACCCGCGCGGTCATGGGTTCCGCAGGAAGGGGCTATTCGGCAGACGGTCCTCTGGGATGTCGTGATTGACCCGGCGCAATCCGCCCCGTTGCAGGATTCGGCCGTCGAGCGGCGTATGGAAGCGTTGATGGTCGAACTGATGCGCGCGTGCGATGCGCCACCCGAGCAGTTTGAGCGGCTCGGCCTGACATAGCCCAGGGCCCAAACGGGATACAGCCATGCGACGGCAGCCGGCAGATACAGCGGAATGGGAAGCAGAGAATGCGCGGCTCCGGGCTCGCGTGGCCGAGCTGGAACGCGCGGCGGGCCTGGCAGACGCCATCATCGCCGGTCTGCCCGGTCTGCTCGTCATCCTCGACGAGCAGGGCCGTTTCGTGGAATGGTCGCGCCGCGACTACGGCACGGTGCTGGGTCATCCGCCCCTGGACTCAACGGCGGACGGCTTCCCGGACGTTCATCCCGACGATCGCCAGGCGGTGAACAAGGCTGTCGCCGATGCGATGGCCGGTCTGGAGGGGTCCGCCGAGGCTCGCGTGTTCACGCGTCAGGGTCCGCGTTGGTTCGCCCTTCGGGGAAGATCCTGCATCATCGGCGGCAAGCGCTACGTTGTGGCCACCGGCACGGACATCGAGCAAGCGAAGCAGGCCGAAGCCGGCCTCTGGACCGCCCTGCGCCGCCTTGGCATGCTGGCGCGCATGGCTGCTACGGCGGTCGGTCGCCTGACTCTGAAGGAGCTAGCGCGGCGCTTTGCGATCGAGCTGCGCGAGACGTTCGACGTAGATGGGTGCGTGATCCGGATCCTCGACGGCGATGAGCTCGACCTGCTGGTGGCCGAGGGCATGCCGGATGGCGTTCTGGCGCAACGGATCCCGGTGTATGGCATCGCCCAGCGCATGTTCGAGACGGGCGAGCCCGTGGTCATCACGGATGCCCTGAGCGATCCCGTGACGCGCGACTTGTTCAGCCCACGACCCGGCTCGCTGGTCTTCCGATCCTACGCCGGCGTACCGCTGCTCTTCGAGCATGAGAAGCTCGGGGTGCTGGGGCTCTTCGCGCTTCACGAGACACGCGAGTTCACTCCAGCCGATGTCGAGCACCTCACGATCGTGGCTAGCACGGTCGCCATCGTCCTGCGCAATGAGCGGCTGTTCGACATGGTCCGGAGCCAGCAGCGCGAGCTGGAGCTGTGGGCGAAGGAACTCGAAAGGCGTGTCGAAGAACGGACCCGCGAACTCGAGGCGACCGTGGCCGAGCTCGAGGCTTTCAGCTACTCGGTCTCGCATGACTTGCGCTCGCCCATTCGGGCGATGGTCGGCTACGCCCATCTTCTGGAGGAGGAACATGCCGCGGAACTGGGCGCCGACGCGCGGCGTTTCATCGGTTCCATCAAGTCCAGCGCAGTCCGCCTGGGCGGGTTGGTGGATGACCTGCTCGAGTTTTCCCGAGTGGGCAGACGGGCCATCGAGCGGGCCGCGGTGTTTCCGCGGGAAGTGGTGGATTCTGTACTGGCCGAAGAGACGCCGAACCTCTCGGGCCGCACGGTAGAGATAACGATCGGCGATCTGCCGCCATGCCACGCCGACGCCGGACTGCTTCGTCAGGTGTATCAGAACCTGATCGGCAACGCGATCAAATACACGAGCAAACGCGAGCATGCCCGCATCGAGATCGGGGCCACGCAGACCAACGGGCAGGTGACCTATTTCGTGCGGGACAACGGCATCGGGTTCGACCCGCGCTACGCCGACCGCATGTTCGGCGTCTTCCAGCGGCTCGTATCGGACGAGGAGTTCGAAGGCACCGGAGTCGGGCTAGCCATCGTTCAGCGCATCGTGCATCGGCACAGCGGCGAGGTGTGGGCTACGTCGACTCCGGGCCAGGGGGCGACGTTCTATTTCACGATCGGGGCTCAGGCCGGCGGGCCCGAGGCCTAGACCGTCAGCTTCATTCCGTCGTAGGCCACTTCGATGCCGTGCGGCGCGAAGAACTTCTCAAGATCCTCGTGGAGCCAGCCGCCGTTGTGGGAGAAGTGCGTGGCGATCACCCGAGCGTCAGACGCCAGGGCGCCCCTCTTGGCCAGCTCATCGCGCGCGCGCACCACGCCGGTGCACCCGAGATGCCCTCGCGGGTAGTCGTTGGGACCGTAGGTGCAGTCGAAGAGAACGACGTTGAGCGACTGGCCGGAAAGATACATCCACGTCGGCTCCTCGTACCAGCCTGTGTCATGGCCGATAAGCAGCGTGCGTCCGTTCTCGGTCAGCACGTAGTTGACGCACTCCTCGCTCGAATCGTGCGCGGCGGCGATCGGCACGCCGATCACGCCGTTGCCGAGGTCCATACGGCGCCAGGGGGTAATCCGCTTGTAGACGATCTTGTAGGAGTCCCAGTGGTCCGGGTTGACCTGCTCGAAGCGCTGGTAGACCTTCTCGTTGCCCCAGATGTACATGAGCGAATCCGGAGGCACGACGCTGTAGCCCCGTCGCCGGTAATGCACATCGGTGGGATACCAGTGGTCGCTGTGGGCATGGGTCAGGATGAGATGCTCCAGCTTGTCGTACCGCAGTCCGTACTTGAGCTGGTGCATGTAGGAGTCGGGGCCGAAGTCCACGCGCAGGCGGTCGTCTATCATGTAGGCGGCCCGGGTGCGGATGTTCTTGCCCCCTAGCTCACGGGCTCGCTCGCAAGCCTCGCAGATGCAGAACAGCGCCGGCCAGCCTTCGGCAGCGGCGGTGCCGCAGATCAGCAGTTCCAAGTCTTTACCCCCGAATCCTCACCCGGAAACGCGCATCAAGCGATCGTCGAGCGCCGCCTGATCCACGGCAAACGACTGCAACGCGGCCTGCGTCATCACATCGTCGAGCGCCGCCCGATTCATCCACTTCGCCGTGACGGGAATCTTGCCGTCCGCGCGAATGACAGCAAGCTCGTCGGCCGTGAAGGCAGTGAACAGGCCGGCGCCGCAATCGGCATCCGCCTGGCGCAGGTCATCGCCGGTCATCGAGGCTCCGCGGCCCTCGACGGCCTTCCCAAGAGCTTCCACTTCGGGCGTGATCGCCCAGAGGCACTCGACGGCAGCGGCAGCGGTCGCATCGGCCATGGTCACATCGAACGCGCGACCCACCTGGCTCGTGATCGACGCCGGATCGGGAGACGCGGCCAGGAAATCCTTCGCGACCTTGGGCGGCATGGTGAACACGTCTACCCCCGCCAGATCGCCGACCTGCGAAGCCGCGCGCATGGATGCGGCGATCAGCAGCGTCTGGGTGCGTCCCTCTTCGCGCAGGCGGCGCAAGGCCATCTGCGTGGCCATCGTCGCCTTCTCGCCGACGTTCTTCCCGTCGCCGAGCTTGTTGTCGGATACCACCGCGTTCAGCCGACCAAGGAACACATTCACGTACGTGGGCTTGGCCATGAGTGCGGCAATGTAGTTCTGGCGCGCCGAGAAGCCCAGCGTATAGTTCACCGGTATGCCTTCGCTGCAGACGCGGGCCACGGCGCAGTAGCCTTCCGGCGTGAGGGGAATCTTGATGATGAACCGCTCGGGGCAGATGGCATGGTAGCGCTTCGCAAAGGCAACCGTCTTCTCGGTGTCGAGGGCGATGCTGGGGTGGAGCTCCACGCTCACGAAGGCCCCGAACGCCCGAACCAGCCTCAGCGCGACGTGGCAGTTGATGACGAATCCCAGCTCCATCACCAGATCGGCGTCGGATATGCCCGGCGCAGCCGCCTTGATATCGCGCAGCGCCTGACGCGCCACATCGTCGAGCACGCCCGTCTGCACCACCTGGTTGGCGAGCGTGTTGTTCGTGGTCAACGCCGAGAACTCGGCCTTCCAGAGGGATGCGGCCTCTTCGAGATTGCCCGTATCCAGCCACAGGCGCGTCCCGAGCGATGCCAGCCTGGCCAGCGCGGGGTCCGAAGTCGGACTGGTGCGAGCGGTGTTGCCAAGAGCTTCGAGCGCGACATCGCGCAGTTGGGCATCCACTCTGCCGATGCTATCTGTTGCCATGTACCTCACTCCTCGTTGCCGTCCATCGCGGCATTCGCCCTAAGGGTACCCGCTTGCCGCATCAATCATGACGGCTGGCCGGGGCGGCCTGCGACTGCGCACGGTCTTGAACGAACCGCCAGAGCAGGAAAGGGTCGGTCATTCGGCGTATGTATTAGCCAGGGACCGAATCGAATGCCGCAGGACGCTAAGAACCGACTCCGGCGGACACGTCCGCCGCGGATCACGCACCATGAATGGTGAGCTCATCAACCGACGCGAGTTCGTGCTTCAGGCCGGAGCGGCGGCTATCGGCGCTGCGGCCGCCTCCCGCTCGCGGGCTGAGGTTCGGGGCCTCGCGCTCGGCCTCTGCGCCGACGTGCACTATGCCGACGCCGAACCGCGCGGTACGCGCCACTACAGGCTGTCGCTCGAACGCATGCGGGAAGCCGCCGCCACGTGGAACCGGCACAACGTCGACGGTATCGTGCAGCTCGGGGACCTCATTGACGCCGGCCCCAGGGCGGACGTCCAGGCGGAGCTCGGCTATCTGCGGACCATCGAGAAGGAGTTCCGCAAGGGAGCCACGCATCGGTTCCACGTTCTGGGCAACCATTGCGTCGCCACCCTCACGAAGGAGCAGTTCCTGAAGGCCGTCGGCCAGCGCCGGGCCCACTTTTCGTACGACTTGCGGGGCTTCCACATGGTCATCCTCGACGCCTGCTATCGGCGCGACGGGGTTCCCTACGGCGAGGCGCCGTTCGACTGGACCGATACGGACATTCCCCGTGCCGAACGCGACTGGCTGGCCGCCGATCTCGCTCATACCTCGCGCAAGACCCTCGTGTTCGTGCATCAGCGGCTCGATCTGCCCACGGACAGCCATTACGCGATCCGCAGCTCCCCCGAAGTGCGGGCCATACTGGAACAGTCAGGCAAGGTCATCGGCGTCTTCATGGGACACAGCCACGAGAACGATGTGCGGCGCATCGGCGGCATCCCCTACGTGGCGCTGTCTGCCATGGTCGAAGGTCCGGTTGAATCCGGCAACGCCTTCGCCATCATCCATGTCGCGCCTGATGGCGCGCTGACGTTCGAAGGCTTCGGGCGCATGGCAGGGCATCCCATTGGGTGATGCCTCGGTTCGGGGCCGCTGCCGCCTCGGAAACCGGCACGGGACGAAACCTGGAGCCGGTTCACCCGGTCTTGCTGTTGTGTGCCGCATGGCGACACCATCGTTCACTTCCAACCCTTTGAGGTTCACAAGCATGGTTCTACGTTTGCGTCCGGGGCTGCTAGCCGGCTTGCTGGCAGCCCTATGCCTGCCGGCTTTGGCCCGCAGCCAGGACATCAAGCCGCATGCCGGCATGCTCCGGTACCCCGCGGTGAGCTCCACGCACATCGCATTCTCCTACGCCAATCGGCTCTGGATCGTGCCTCGCGAGGGCGGTCTGGCATCGCCGCTGGCATCGCCGGCGACCGCGCCCATGTTCCCCCGTTTCAGCGCCGACGGCAAGTCCATCGCGTTCGTCGCCAACTATGAGGGCGGGCGGGACATCTACACGTTGCCCATAGACGGCGGCGTGCCCTACAGGGTCACCCATCACCCGTCGGGGGAGATGCTCAACGCATGGCTGCCTGACGGCAAGCTGCTGTTCTCGGCCAACATCATGGGCCTGGGCCGCCAGTCCCAGCTCTACACCGTGCCCGCTAAGGGCGGCTTGCCCACGAAGCTGCCTGTGCCCTACGGCGCCCTCGCGAGCATCAGCGCGGATGGCAGATGGCTCGCCTACACGCCCCATACGCAGGACTTTGCCACGTGGAAGCGCTACCGGGGCGGCATGCAGACCGACATCTGGCTCTTTGACCTGAAGGAGCTCAAATCCAAGCGGATGACCGACTGGGAGGGCAACGATACGGCTCCCATGTGGCAGGGCAAGAGCGTCTACTACGTCACAGACGCCGGGCCTGAGCATCGTGCGAACATCTGGGTCTATGACACCGCCACCGGCCGACGGAAGCAAGTAACCGCCTTCAAGGACTTCGACGTGAAGTGGGCGTCGCACGGTCCCGGACCCAAAGGCGAGGGCGAGATCGTCTTCCAGAAGGGATCCGAGCTGTGCCTGCTCGACATCCCGAGCGGCAAGGTGCGAACTGTCGAGGTGCGCATACCGGGCGAGCGGCCCACGCTCAGCGCGCGCACCGTGGACGCGTCGCGCTACATTACCTCGTGGGGCATCTCCTCATCGGGCAAACGGGCAGTGGTGTCGGCGCGCGGCGACATCTGGACGCTGCCGGCGAAAAACGGCATGCCGCGCAACCTCACCCGCAGCAACGGATCGAACGAGCGTGATCCGGCATGGAGCCCCGACGGCAAGTGGATCGCATACCTGTCCGATGCCACGGGCGAGTATGAGCTCTACATCACTCAGTCGGACGGGCTAGGCGAAACCCGCCAGCTCACCAAGGACGGCGGCCTGTTCCGCTACAGGCCGAACTGGTCGCCCGACTCCAAGCACATCTCCTTTGTGGACCAGAGCGGGCAACTGCTGCTGCATACCATCGAGACGGGCCAGACCAGGGTCGTGGACACCGACCCGTGGGCCGAAACTCCCGATGGTTCCTGGGCTCCCGACAGCCGCTGGATCGCCTACGCGCGACAGGACGACCGACCAAGCCTGGCGTCGATCTGGGTCTATGAGGTCGAGACCGGCCAGAAGCACCGTCTGACCAGCGGCATGTTCGGCGACTCGCGGCCCGTGTTCGACCGCAAGGGAGAATGGATCTACTGGGTCAGCCAGCGGAACTTCCAGCCGACCTACGAGCAGTTCGGCACCACGTGGGTCTACACCGACAGTCAGGTGCTCATGGCCGCGCCCCTCAAGGCCGACACAGCCTCGCCCTATCTGCCCAAGGTGGACGAAGAGAGCTGGAAAGACGAGAAGAAGGACAACGCCAAGCCGGCCGTCTCGCTCGCCGTGGATCTCGCGGGTCCCTCAGGCTCCATCGCCGCCGAGGCCCAGGACGATCCTGTTTCGGGCAAGTGGACCGGCACGGCCACGGGAGAAGCCATTACGGGCGGATCCCTGACGTTCACCGCTGAGCTGAAGCTCGGCCTGAATAACGCCGTCAACGGCACCATGGACACGCCCATCGGCTGGGCCGGCGTCACGGGCACATGGGACCCGGCGACGTCGGAGCTGAAGCTGAGCGCCGTTCTGCCGATGGGGATCACCGTGAGCATCGTCATGCGCATTGCCGGCGATACCGCAACGGGCACTGCCACCGTCGAGGGCCAAACCGTGAAGGTGACGATGCGTCGAGAAGGCGGAAGACCTGCGGGGCCGCAACAGCCGGCTCAGGGCGGCGCCAAAGAGCCGGACAAGCCGAAGGACTCCGCTTCCGCCAAGGAGCCCCTCAAGGTTGCCATAGACATCGAGGGCTTCGAGGCTCGGGCCATGCAGCTTCCGCCGAAGCCGGGCAACTTCGGCGGTCTGGCCGTCAATGACCGGAACCAGCTCATCTTCGCCCGTGTCGGCAGCCGGGGTACCTCCGAGCCCCCGGCGATCAAGCTCTTCGACATCAAGGACGAGAAGAAAGACGAGAAGGTCGTCGCATCCGGCGCGTCGAGCTTCGACATTTCGGCGGACGGCAAGAAGCTCCTCGTCATCAGGGGAGCCTCGGCGTCCATCCAGGATGCCTCCGCCGGGGCCTCTGGAGAAGCCGTTGTCACCTCCGGAATGAAGGTGCGCATCGAGCCGCGCGTTGAGTGGAAGCAGATCTATAACGAGGCATGGCGGACCATGCGTCAGTTCTTCTACGCCCCGAACATGCACGGCGTGGACTGGCCCAAGATGCGAGAGCAGTATGCCGCCATGCTCGACGACTGCGCCAGCCGCGACGATGTCGGCTACGTGATCGGCGAGCTGATCGCCGAGCTGAACGTCGGGCATGCCTACTATGGCGGAGGCGATACGGCGCCGGCGCCGAACGTACCCGTAGGGCTGCTCGGCGTTGACTTCACGCTCGAAAACGGGGCCTACCGCATCGCCAGAATCTATCGCGGCGCTCCGTGGGATGCCGACGCCCGCGGGCCGCTGGGAGCTCCGGGGGTCAAGGTCAAGGAAGGCGACTACCTTCTCGCGGTCAACGGCGTACCGATGGACACCGAGAAGGACCCCTGGGCGGCGTTCATCGGTCTGGCCGGCAAGACCGTCACGCTGACTGTCAGCGAGAAGCCGAGCCGCGACTCATCGGCGCGCGACGCAGTCGTCGAACTCGACTCGTCGGACAGCTACATCCGCTTCCGCGCCTGGATCGAGGGCAACCGCGCCTACGTGGAGAAGCAGACCAACGGGCGCGTGGGCTACATCTATGTGCCCAACACGGGCGTGGATGGCCAGAACGAGCTCATGCGGCAGCTCGTGGGCCAGCGCGGCAAGGATGCGCTGATCATAGACGAGCGATGGAACGGCGGCGGCCAGGTGCCCCATCGCTTCGTCGAACTGCTTGAGCGGCCCCTGTACAACTACTGGACAGGACGCTACGGCCATGCCAGCCCGTGGCCTCCGGATGCGCATCGCGGGCCGAAGTGCATGCTCATCAACGGTCTCGCGGGATCGGGCGGCGACCTCTTCCCGTGGTACTTCCGGGCCGCCAAAGTCGGCAAGCTCATCGGTACGCGAACGTGGGGCGGCGTTGTCGGAATAGGCGGCTTCCCGCAGCTTGTGGATGGCGCCGTGGTCACCACGCCCAACTTCGCCTTCTTCGAGAGCGACAAGAAGTGGGGCATCGAAGGGCATGGAGTTGATCCCGACATCGAGGTGCTGGACGACCCGGCCCTGATGCAGAACGGTGCCGACCCGCAGCTCGATGCAGCCATCAAGCTGATGATGGACTCCATCAAGGGTCAGGTCTACAAGCCGGTCACCAAGCCGCCATACCCGGATCGGAGCGGCATGGGAGTGCCGCCCAGGGATCGCTGATCAGGCTGAGAGCTGAGGGCTGAAAGGATGCGGGCGTCGGGGCGTAAGCCTCGGCGCCCGCCGTTTCGCTAGGGTGACGGGGCGGTGAAGGCGTAGCTCCCGCCGCCCGCCTCGAAGACCGCGCAGCCGCCCGCCATGCCGACGAAGCGCAGTCCCGGGGACTTCGTCGCCGGGCGTCCGCCTTCGGTCACGACACTGGCGGACTTCGCCGGGACGTGGATCATCGCCGTGGTATTGGCCGGGATGGTCACGTTCACGGTCAGCTTGCCGCCCGCGATGCGCCACTCGGACGCGATGTCGCCGCGTACGGACCGATAGCGCGCGCGCACCCATGAGAGACCGCCGCCGACGGTGGGCTTCATGACGATGCGGTTGAAGGCGTTGCCTCCGTTGGCGATGCCCGCGGCATCGGAGAACATCCATTTGCCGCACGCGCCGAAGGCATAGTGGTTGAACGAGTTCATGCCCGGATTCTGGAAGCCCCGGTCGTGACGCCAGCCGTCCCACCGCTCCCAGATCGTCGTGGCTCCCTGGGTGACCGAATAGAGCCACGAGGGGTAATCCTTGTTCGTCAGCAGATGGTAGGCGAGGTCGCTGCGGCCGTGGCGGCTCAGCACTGGGAGCAGCAGGTCCACTCCGACAAAGCCGACGGTCAGATGCCGACCGTGCGCCTCGATGTTGGCCACAAGCTTGTCGAACGCCGGCCGACGAAGCCGCTCGGGCAGGAGATCGAACTGAAGCGCCATGAGGTAGGCAGTCTGGGAGTTCCCCTTGACGAGGCCGTGGTCGGCGGTGCCGGGCGCGTCGGTGACGTAGGCACGGGTGAACGCCGATCCGATGTCTTCATACAGCTTCCGATAGCGCCGCTGATCCTCCGTCTTGCCCAGGACACCGGCGATCCGGCTCAGGAGATCGGCGGCATGGCCGAAGAAGGCTGTGGCGATGACGTCCTTGGGCGTGTCGTCCTGCAGGTTGAGCCAGTCGCCGTAGCCCTCAGCCGGGCGCAGGAGGCCCGTGCTGCGCTCGCGCAGATACTCGACCCACCGTTTCATGCCTGCGTAGTGGTCGCTGAGGATCCTCCGGTCACCGTACATGGTGTAGATGGTCCAAGGGCAGATCAGTCCTGCGTCGCCCCAGGCCGGGGAGACGCCGTGGCCGATGGGAGCCGTGTTCGGATAGCCGCCGTCGGGGTACTGGGCGTCGTTGTAGGTGCGCATCCACGCCGTGAAGAAGGGGGCGATGTCCATGCAGTAGGCGCCCGTGCCCACGAACACCTGGGCGTCGCCGCTCCACCCGAGTCGCTCATCGCGCTGGGGGCAGTCGGTGGGCACTTCGAGGTAGTTCGAACGCTGGCCCCAGACGATGTTCTGGTAGAGACGATTGAGGAGCGGGTTCGAGCTGGTCCATGCGCCCGTGATGCCGCAGTCCGAGTTGAGCACGATGCCGGTGACTGCCTCCGGGCCGGGCTTGCCGGGATATCCCGTTACCTCGACGTACCGGAAGCCATGGAACGTGAATCGGGGTTCCCAGACCTCAACGCCGCCGCCGCGGAGCGTATACCTGTCGGTGCACTTTGCCCCGCGCAGGTTCGCGGTATAGATCGTGCCGTCCGGATTGAGCATCTCGGCGAAGCGGAGCGTCACTGCGGCGCCGCGCGGCCCCCTGACTTTCAGGCGCGCCCATCCCGAGAAGTTCTGGCCAAGGTCGAACACGAACACTCCGGGCCTGGGCTCTTTGACCGACACAGGCTTCAGCACGTCGGTGACGCGCACCGGCGATCCGGGATGGGCCTCCAGAATCGCCTTGCTCACATCGGCCGAGCTGGAATCGGCGCCGTACTCGGCTTTCAGGATCGTGAGCGCGCCGTTTCCCTGCAGCGTGAGAGTCTGCCCCTCGGTGACGCTCCGCTCCTGCACGCGCATTCCCCTTCGGAAGGAGACCTTCAGGGACTTAACCACGCCGAAGATGGGGTCGCCGAACCGGTCATTGCTCGCCACGATTGACAGCGTGTTATCGGCGACGGCCTGCCGGACGATGTCGGTCACATCCTTCCATGCCGAGCCGGTCTGCCCCTTGAAATCGAGCACCGGCGCCTTCCAGGAGCGGTCATCGAACCCGGGCAGCGACCATCCGGCGATCGCCTTCGTCGCATCATAGCTCTCGCCGTTGTAGATGTCCGACATGCGCAGCGGGCTTCGATCCGTCACCTTCCATGTGCCGTCGGTGGCGATGACGTCCGATCGGCCCGATGCGTACTCGATATGCAGTTGCGCCTTCAGGGCGAGTCGCCCCCTGCCCCGGTGGTGGAGCCCGTACCAGCCGTCCCCCAGCATGGCCCCGAGCGCGTTCTCCTTGCCGGGCCGCAGCATATCGGTCACGTCGTATGCCTGATAGTAGAGGCGCTTCTGGTATTCGGTCCAGCCGGGCGTGAAGTAGTCGCGTCCCACGCGCTTGCCGTTGATGTAGAGCTCATACAGCCCGGCAGCCGTCGCGTAGATCACGGCGCGCCTGATGGGAGCGCCGACCGTGAAAGTGCGGCGAAGCAGCGGCCCGGGAAGGTAGGTGGGATCGTCGGCTGCGCTCCGATCCACGGCGCAACCGATCCATCGAGCCTTCCAGTCGGACCTGCTGAGCAGGCCCATGCCCCAGAACGCCGGCGAGCTCCATGCTGAGGGCCGGTTCTGTCCGTCCCAGACGCGCACCTTCCACCAGCATGTCATGCGCGAGCGCAGGGGCTTTCCCCCGTAGCGAACGTTCAGGGTCTCGCCGGACGCGACCCGGCCGCTGTCCCACAGGTCGCCTCGATCCCTGGCCAGGAGCTCCTTCGAGCTGGCGACGAGCACCTGGAAGGCCGTCTGTCGAGACCCTCGAGCCTTGGACGTGACGATCCACGACAGCCGCGGCTGCCTGGCATCCACAGCCAATGGCGACGAGCGGTACTCGCAACGAAGCCGTGCGGCGGCAAGGTCAGACTGCCCGTGGGCCGGCGCCGCGGCGGCGATCGCTATCGCCGGGATGACGAACCAGATACGCATTGCGACTCCTCAAAGCGGCGCGCAGATGCAACGAGCATGGCAACGCCGTTAGTTTGTGGTAGTTCTGGGCGAGGGGCTCCCAGTCCTGCCGGCGTCCTCGGTGCGCGTGAGCGGACCGTAGCAGTCCGGCAGCCGGATCCTGCAAAGAACAACACCGAGATGCAGGAATCCGGTGCAGAAACGGTGTACTTCACAGGAGATAGCCGACCGTCATCCCGGAATCCTGTGCCGTGCCGCTCTTCGGGATCGGCGTCAACCTTGATAAGCGAGGAGATCCATCATGCGGGTGAAGCTCCCATCGTACGCGCACGGCCTTGCTCATGCGCTCCTTGTTCTGTGTCTCGCCATTCTGCTTGCTCCGTCTGTGCTGGCGGTCGAGTTCACGACCAACACGACGATCACGTCCAGCGACTTAAACGGCGAGCCGATCATTGTCACAGGATGCACTCTGACCATAGACTGCTCGGGAGGCGTGGGCTCCTATGCCAGCCTTCTCGTGCGATCGGGCGGCGTTGTCACCCACCCGGCGGGCAGCGCCAACGGTCTGTGGCTTCAGTTCAGCGGCGATGTGACCGTGGAGGCCGGCAGCCGCATTGATGCCGACGCCAGGGGCTACGGTTCGCAGCTAGGTCCGGGTGGCGGCTCGTCGGGCGCCGGTGCCAGCCACGGCGGCACCGGGGGCTATGGCGGCAAAGCCGTGTATGACTCTGTCACCGCTCCCAGCCAGCTCGGCAGCGGCGGCGGCAATACCAGTGGAGGGTATGGAGGAGCGGGCGGCGGCCTGATCCGTATCACTACGCCTGGAACGATGACCATTGCCGGCGAAGTCCGCGCGGATGGCGCAGGCGTGAACAATGCCGGCGGCGGATCGGGAGGCTCCATCTTTCTCGACGTCGGTGTCATCACTGGCGGGGGTGTAATCAGCGCGCGAGGCGGCAGCTCCAACGGCGCCAGTTACACGTATGGCGGGGGAGGCGGAGGCCGGATTTCCGTGCTGTACGGGACGGACACCTACACCGGCCAGGTCCATACGCACGGCGGTACCGGTCGCAACGCGTCCGAGGCGAACAACGGTGGTCCTGGCACCCTGTACTACAAGGGATCATCGGAGCCGTACGGTGTGCTCGTGTTCGATAACGGGACGGTGAGCGGCTGGACCGTCCACCCGTCCTTCGATATGTCGGACACCGACCTCATCCTGCGCTTTGCGAAGATATCGTTTAATTGCAGTGGCGGGCCCATACGGGTCCACAACCTGAGCGTCGGCAACACCAGCACGGTCACCCACGTAGCCACGCTTCCTGAGGGCCTGGACTTCCGGGTGGGTGGTGACGCGATCATTGAAAACGGTTCCCAACTGAACGTTAGCGGCCGTGGCTACGGGGCCCAGCTCGGTCCGGGCGGCGGGTCTTCGGGCGCTGGCGGCAGCCACGGCGGCACGGGTGGCTACGGCGGCAAAGCGGTGTATGACTCCATCACCGCTCCCAGCGATCTCGGCAGTGGCGGGGGCAATACTTCTGCGGGCACGGGCGGGGAAGGTGGCGGCCTCGTCCGACTGGAAGTT
>JAAYVH010000030.1 GCA_012517255.1 Chthonomonadales bacterium | reverse complement strand
CAGCAGCGATCTGCCTCCCCACGACCAGCGGGCGCACGGTCTGCCGCAAGACCTCAAACAGCGATCAGAAGAGGAGAGTGCTGACCCGCCAGCCGCTACAGGACCGAGCCTGCCAGAAGCTCGGCTGGAACCCATTAGAAGCGGATGTTGCAGGGGACAGTTGAAGTTGAACGTGGCCCGTCAGTGCACAACCGGGATGTTCACCCCAAAGGAGAACATGGACCCAGCCAGTCGCGCTCGAAACGGTCGACTGTCAGCCCTGCTACAGGCTCACGAGAGACGCGAGCAACTCGACAATGATGACGCCTGCCAACGTGGCGAGCACGAGCATGAGCACTCCGTTCGCCACCTTCGCACCCGCACTCTCGACCAGTTCCCGCCGCCCGGCGAACAGCAGCGCGATGAAAGCAGCAGCGGCAAGGATGAGCAGCACATCGGAACCCATTGGGACACAGTAGGTCCGGCACGGTGAGGCCACCGCGCGACGCGCAGTTCGCAAAGGTGATGTTCGAAGTCGAGCCAGAGCGCTCGAGAGCGCTCGGTGCGGCATGTGCGGATTGGCGGCGCTGCGGCCGCCGACGGTTCGAGTGACAGTCAGGATCGTGGAGAGCGCGCGTCTTAGCGCACCAATCAGGCGCGGCCACGTATCGTGTGCCGGGGCACTCGCCCGGGCCGAGACGAGATCGCTGTCGAAGCTGCCGCCCCAGATCTCGCGCGCAGTCTTGTGGCCATCCCTTGTAAACTGACCAGAGTCGCCGATGCAGGGAGAGGCAATAGTGAGGCCCCGTAGAACCGCCCTCCTACTTGGCGCGGGAGCATCGCGTGATGCCGGCCTGCCTCTCACGTTCCAACTCGCGGAAGCGATTGTGAGAGACGCCAATTCGAAGCCGCTAAGGGGGCGAATGGCGACCTCCGGTCGTAACGGGTGGGTGGCAGCCCTCAATTTCGTCTATGGATCCATGATGGGACACCAGTCGGACGATGGGGGAAATCCACTTGAAGCAGTCAACATCGAGCGCCTCATTTCGGCCCTCCGTCTCTTGCAGGAGGTCGAAAATCATGAGGCGGCACCTTTCGTCTTGAACTGGAAGGCATCGGTTCACAATCTAGGGTCATCCAACTTCCGAAGCAGCGACTTCGGCCGTGCGGGGGACCGGCTCGTCCAAGCGTTATCGACAGCCCTGCAGGGGCGCAGAGGATTTGCTGGACGAGATGTCGAATCGGCCGTGGCCGCCATATCCACGGCAGCACTTTCGGCGTCTCGTGGTGACAAGAGAGTCTTCAAAGAGGCTGAGGATGCCATTCTCCAGGGGCTAGTGCGCATACTTTCAGACATTTCATCCGTCGATTACATGAAGCCAGTCGCAAGCCTTGCGCTGGAACAAGACGGCGGCCTGGACGTTCTCACGCTGAATTACGACCTCACCGTCGAGACGCTCGCCCGGGAGTCTGGAGTCGCTCTGGTGACCGGGATTGAGGACTGGCAACCTGGATCACCCTTGTCTCTCCCGATCGAAAATCGACGGATCAATCTGCTGAAGATGCATGGCTCCCTGAACTGGGAACACGAGGGTGCACTTTCACCTACCGCGCCGGTCCGGATCACGCTCCGCTCAGACGCCGATGCCGCAGAGGAGGACGGCCAGTTCCGTCCGCATCGTCAGCTGAAGCCGTGGATCGTCGTGGGTGACCGCGAGAAGCTGGCCACGGACGGGCCTACCCTGTATCTGTATGCTGCCGCGCAGGAGATCCTCGCGCGCACGGACAACCTAGTCGTTGTTGGCTACGGGTTTGCAGATACTCACGTCAACAACTTGGTACGTGATTGGATGTCGGGAGATGATAGGAGGACGATAACCCTCTTGGATCCATCAGTCTCGACAAGTAGTTCTGATGCAAACGATTTCCGCGCTGCCCTTATAGCGTCATACGGCGCCGACGGCGCGAATTTGGGATCCAGAATCGGACTAGTCCCTAAGGGGGCAAAGGATGGCCTCGAGGAAGCCCTTCATTACAGCTACCCAGAGCCCATGGAAATCAGCAGCTATTTTAGCGTTCTTCCCAGTTCTGATGAAGGGGAATATTCGGTTGCCAAGATAGTGTGCGAGGGTCCTGGTGTGTCGGATCTGGAAGTGTCCGTCAGCATAGTTCATGGGACTGACCAGAACGCACGCACCTCACCTGTCGATGCTGGAACAAGCCAGTCTGATCTCAACGAGAAACTGGAGAGGCAACGGCCCTACAGCCGAGGAACCTACTACGCGACTCTAGGGCCAATTGAAAGAGGCGCACATCGAGACGTCTACTTCCCGCGACATGCGGGACAGCGCATCAATTTTTCGCTTTGGGCCAGGCGAATCGATGCGCGCAACAGATTCCACGCTCAAAAGTTGGTTGAGTGGCCAACCGTGCCGCGCCAGATGAGCGAGGAGTCTTGCGACGATCACCAGTCATATCCCCCAAGCGAGTGACGGGGCTGTCAACAAGGGCGGGCGACATCGGGCCCCTGCGCTCCTCACGCGGCACTCCGGAAGATGCGGGCGCCTGGCAACCTGACATCCGCAATTCTGCAGTTGAGGAGCTCACGACCCTCGACGTCGACGACCGATTCTGGGCAGTTGAGTGAGTTCGCGACCATCGGGAAGGCCGTAGTTCAGCACGTGTTGCCATCGGCACCGACACCACGTTGTAGGTGTTGCACAAGGGCGCTGGGGCACACCCCAACGCCACACCCTGCCAGCAGGCGTTTTCCCTGTTGCACCAAGTGTGTTTTCGGTCTTTTGCAACACACCTGTGCGAGACTCTAGAGGTGACGCCACGCATCGGAGCGCGGATCGGGTACGCCCGGGTCTCCTCCACCGACCAGAACCTCGCCCGCCAACTCGCCACCCTCGGCGAGGTCGACAAACTGTTCGAGGAGAAACAATCCGGCGCCAAACGGACCGACCGGACCGCCCTGGCCAACCTCATCGGCTACGTCCGCGACGGCGACACCGTCGTGGTGTCCTCCATGGACCGCCTCGCCCGCTCCGTCGTCGACCTCAACCAGATCGTCGGAGAGCTCATCGCCAAGGGCGTCGTGGTCGAGTTCCTCACCGAACACGTCACCTTCAAACCGGGGGCCACGGATCACCTCGCGGAGTTCCAGCTCAACATCATGGCCTCCTTCGCCCAACTCGAGCGCGCCATCACCAAGGAACGCCAAGCCGACGGGATCCGCGCCGCCAAAGAACGTGGCGTCTACCAGGGCCGGTCCCGGAAACTCAGCACCGAGCAGCTGGCCACCGCGCGCGACCTCATCGACACCGGGGTACCGAAGGCGGAGGTCGCCCGCCGGCTCGACGTCGACCGCACCACCCTCTACCGGACCCTCGCGCGCGAGGCCTGAGTTGAAGTGCAGTTCGTAGAGTGGTCACCGGAGTGCCAGCGCTCAGATTCGGGTGGCGATTCATGTTGCGATCCTCGGCCGCCCCTCGGGGCGGCCGCTGGGTGCCCGATTACTCTCCACCTGCTCGGCGCGGAGGTCTGTTGCGATCCTCGGCCGCCCCTCGGGGCGGCCGCTGGGTGCCCGATTACTCTCCACCT
>JAAYVH010000238.1 GCA_012517255.1 Chthonomonadales bacterium | reverse complement strand
GTGAGCCATTGGCCGGATCATCGGGCCACCCGTGCCGCTCGGGTACCATGAGCGCGCGAGGCCAACTCCATCATGCCCAGTCCCCGTCTGCAGGCGGTAACGGTGCGCGCGGTCCTGATCGGCGCCGCGATCATCCCGACCAACATCCTCTGGTGCGTTCTCATGGAGCGCGTGGACGGGCGCGCGTTCAGCACCACTGCCTCGATCTTCTTCACCGCCGTCTTCTCGTTGCTGATCCTCGTGATCCTCAATGCCTGGGCGCGCCGCGCATGGCCCTCGCGAGCGCTCAGTCAGGGCGAGCTGCTCGTGATCTTCAGCATGCTCTCCGTTGCCACGGCAATGGCGGGAATCGACTGGGGCATGCCGCTCATCACGCTGATGGGCCACGGCTTCTGGTTCGCGACCCCATCGAACGGCTGGGAGCAGACGTTCCACGCCTTTCTGCCTAGATGGCTGACGGTGAGCGACCGCACCGCCCTGGCGGGATACTACCTCGGCGCATCGAGTCTGTACAGATGGGAGAACCTGCGCGCCTGGCTTGTGCCCATCGGCTGCTGGACCGCGTTCATCATGGCGTTGCTGTGGGTGATGGCATGCCTGAACACGCTCGTGCGTGCGCGATGGACCGAGAAGGAGCGGTTGACGTATCCGATGATCCATCTGCCGGTCGCCATGACGGCGCCGGGAGGCGCTCTCTATCGCTCGCGGCTCTTCTGGATCGGTTGTGCCCTGGCTGGCGGCCTGAACCTCATCAACGGCTTGCACAATCTGTACCCGGCGGTCCCCGCCATGACCTTCAACGGTTTCGACGCGGGACAGTGGTTCACCGCACGACCCTGGAACGCCATAGGCTGGACGCCGCTGGCCATCTTCCCGTTCATCGTCGGTCTTGGATACCTTCTGCCGGTGGACCTGCTGTTCAGTTGCTGGTTCTTCTTCATCTTCTGGCGGATGGAGAAGGTGGCATCGAGCGCGCTCGGCTACATGGCTGAACAGCCGAAGTTTCCCTATGTGGACGAGCAGATGTTCGGAGCGTATATGGCTGTGTTCGCCGTGGCGATCTACGCCGCGCGGAACGATCTGCGCGCCATCGTGATCCGAGCCTTCACACGCTCGGAGACCGCGCGCGATCCGGAGGAGGCCATGGGCTTTCGGACCGCGATCCTCGGCGCGCTCGCTGGGGTGGTCTTTCTGACGGCGTTCTCATACCTTGCGGGCATGCCCGTATGGCTCGGGGCTCTGTTCTTTGTGGTCTACTTCGCCATCGCCGTCGCCATCACGCGCATGAGGGCTGAGCTCGGGCCGCCGACGCACGATCTGCACTTCATCGGACCGGATCAGTCACTGACCACCATGTTCGGCACGCGCGGGATGAACGGGCCCACGCTGGGCACGATGAGCCTCTACTACTGGTTTAACCGGGCGTACCGGTGCCATCCTATGCCGCATCAGCTTGAGGGCCTCAAGATGGCTCAGCTCACGCGCACGTCGCCGCGCGGGCTGCTCATCGCCATGGGTATCGCCGCGTTCATTGGCGTGATCGCGACGTTCTGGGTCACGCTCCACGTCTCCTACAAGCTCGGCGCCGCAGCGCGCATCACGGGCTGGGGCTCCCTCGGGTATGGGCCCGAGGCGTACAACCGGCTGGCAAGCTGGATACAGTCGCCGCTGAAGCCCAACATCGCCGGCATCTGGGCGATGGTGGTAGGGTTCTTCTTTGCTGGGAGCCTCATGGTCATCCGCATGCATGTCTACGGTTGGCCATTCCATGCGCTCGGCTTCGCCATATCGGGCGGGTGGTCCATGATGTGGGCGTGGTTGAGCCTCTTCGTAGCCTGGGTGCTCAAGAGCATTGTGCTCCGCTACGGCGGCCTGAAGGGCTATCGGAACGGTCTGCCGTTCTTTTTCGGCATCATCCTCGGCGACTTTGTCATCGGCGGGATGTGGACCATTCTCGGGCTGCTGATGGACATCCCGATCTATAGCCTCTGGAGCGGGTGATCCCGTTTCGCCCGAGTCGCGGCACTCGACGGCGTCCGGTCCCTGATCCTGTGCAAGATCGAGCTCGGACGGCTCGACGAGCACAGCAGGCGGATCATCCCTGCAGGGCGGCTGAACCGCCTCGCAGTGTAACCCATGTACCCGGTCAGAAGTGTTACCTATCTTCCCGGTTTGTACACGCGCCTTCCGTCGCGCGTTGAGATGCTGCAGCCGGGTGATGGGGTAGTCGCCGTCGTCCCGGGGGCTTGCGCCGCCCGGCTATCATCCGTCGTCGCTACGCGACGGGTTCGGGTGATGGTGGCCGCCGTCGTCCCGGGGGCTTGCGCCGCCCGGCTATCGTCCATCGTCGCTACGCGACGGGTTC
>JAAYVH010000237.1 GCA_012517255.1 Chthonomonadales bacterium | reverse complement strand
CTATGGTGCGGCGCATGTCCAGGCTGGCGAGACCATTATAGCTCAAGCTTGTCGAATCGGCCTGCCGCAGGGTTGAGAACCTCTCGCAACTTGGCGTAGGCTTCGTCTACGCGTGCCATGATGGCGTCCGCCGTCTCACGTTCCTCGGATCCCTCCGGAAACTCCACGGATCGGCAACGCTCACAGAGTTTGCGATAGGCGGCTTCGACCTCTGCCAGATCGGCTCCCTCGGAGACGCCGAGAATGCGGCACGCGCGTGCGACCTCGGTGTCGGCGTCGAGCCGCGACGGCTCTGGGACCGTTGCCGAGGTGGTGGGTGCCGCGCCTCCTACAGGTTCTGCGGCTGGGGACGGTTTGGACCGCGGCAACGGAGGCAGTCCGACCTCTTCGTCAAGCTCGCGCAACGCAGCATCGCGGGCCTCGCGCTCACGCAGGACGTCGTCCATCTCGGCGTCTATGCGGTCGAGACGCTCCTTGATGGCTCGTACCTGAGACAGGGCCAGATGCCGCAACCTGCGCTGCCAGCTCATGGATTGCTCCCGATCGTCTGAGACGCTGTCACCGGCTGGTCGGGCGAGAGAGCTTCCATAACGCTGGAATCGAGAAGCTCAATGTCGCGGCCCATGCTCTCGAGCTCCTGAACGAGCCCTTCGCTGAACGATGCAACGTTGCCGATATCAACGGTCTTGAGCCGGATCACCTTGGCCTTCCAACTGGCGAACGTAGCCTCGACGTTTTCAAGCTGACTGTCGATCCGCCCGGAAGCCTGAGCGATGGCCTGATACGTGGCCAGCTCCGCCTCGCGAGCTCTCAGGGCCTGCTCATACTGCCGCCTGGAGACCGGGTCGCTCGTCGCCTCGATCCTGTTCCGCAGATTGTCGGCGTAGGCACGCAACGACCGCTCGTCCACATGCTGAAGATACTTGGCGAGATGCTGCTTTCTGCTCGCCATTCGGATCGCCTGTTGCACAAGCCCCGGCAGACGCGCCGCTATGCGCTCCAGCTCGGCACGCGCATACGGCTCAACGTCGCCGGCTCGCGCCTCTCTGGCAATCTCTTTCTGGAGCTGGACGACATAGCGGATGCGCTGGCGCGTCTCGAAATCCATCTGTTCGAGGGACGCCTCGATGTCCGTGTCCGCCAGGCCCTGAGCCTTTTCCTCGCGGTCCGAGAACAGCCGCTGCAGGTAGCTGCTGTCGTTGAGACGCCAGAACAGCACCACGACCTGCGCAACGAGAGCCGCGGCAATGGGGATGGTGGACCAGCTCAGCGATGCCGAGATCGCAATCGCGGCGATCCACATCAGAATGGACAGGGGCGACGTGATCACCCGTCGCAAGACATACAGGAACCGTTGACCGGTTGTGAGGTCGCCCATGCTTCGTTGTACGCTATGCCTGTCTAACGGGCCAGTTTCTGTTCAAGCTCACGCAGTTGGCGATCAACGTCGTCATCCTGGGCGCTAGCGGTCTGAGCAGTCGCCTGTTGCGTGGCGGCCGGCGACGAGAGGCCAAGCTTCAGTTCGAGCTCCGCGAGCATCCGATCGCTCTCGGCGTCAACTTGCTGGTCCTCGAGAGCCGCCAGCTTGTTGGCGATGCTGGTGCTGGCGATCTCGGCGCGGGCGGCGGCTTCCGACTGCATGCTGCGGATCCGTTCCTCCGCGCGCTCCCAGCTCTGCGTAGCATCGTCCATCTGCATGCCGTCGAGGGCCTTGTTGATGGCGATCTGAATCTCGGCCTGCTTCATGTTGGCCTTCAGCGCGAGCGCTTCCGCCATCTTCTGGCGCACCCTCTCCTCATCGCGCTGGATGGCAAGCTTGACGGCGGCGGCTGTCTCCTCCGCCTGCTTCAGCGACACACGCATCTGCTCGAGGGTCTTGTCGTGCTGAGCTTTCTGCCTCAACAGACCCTTGGCAAGCTCGCGGTTTCCTTGCTGGAGCGCGAGCGCAGCTTTCGCCTCGAGATTGCTGGCGGCCTTCTCCTCATCGTCAACAAGCTTCTGCAGATTGTTCTTCTGCGTTATCGCCTGGACGGCGCGCTCACGGTTCTTGATCTGCGTCTCGCGCATCTCTCGGATGGACTCGTCAATGATGACCTGGGGGTTCTCAAGCTCATCGAGTTTGCCCATGATGAGCGCTCGCAGATATCTGAAGAAGCGTTTGAACATGATGGCCTTCTTTCTCGCTGAATGGATGGACTCGCAGTCACAGACGGGCGTTCCATCACGGAAGCCGAGGCGTATTATCGCATGATACCTGACGGATGTCAACGTAACGGGCGTGCGGGGTCACCGGCGAGAGCCGTTGGTGCTCATATGGGCACGCCGAGGTCCTCCGCCAGGCGGACCGCACCCTCCCATTCGGCCATGGCAACATCCAGCGCCTCCTGAGCTCTGGCATGGTCGCGTGCTAACTGGACCATGTCGTCGCCTGGCGATGGATACGAAAGGCACTCCTCGATGCGTCTCAGCCAGTCCTCAACCTCGGTGACTTGCTTTTCGGCGGCCGCGACGGAGGCAGCCGCCTTCTTGCGAGCGCGGGCTAGCTCGAACGAGTTCAGCGGGCGGGCCTCCGAGGCAGAAGTCGCCTTGGCGCGCGGCGACCTCGCTCTGGCAGGAGATGCAGCAGGCCGCGCCTCGCGCGCAACGCTGTAGGAACCGTCGAAGACGCTCGCTCGCCCATCGGCGATCTTCAGGGTCTGAGTGGTGGTCTCGTCGAGGAGGTAACGGTCATGCGAGGCCAGAATGAGCGTTCCGTCGTACTCGCGCAGCATCCGCGCCAGAGCGTCACGTGCCGCAATGTCGAGGTGGTTCGTTGGCTCGTCCAGCACCAGCAGGTTGGGCCGATCGAGGACGAGTTGCGCCAGCATCAGGCGATTCTTCTCGCCGCCCGACAGGGTCCCAACCGTCTGGAACACGTCGTCGCCTGTGAAGAGGAACCGTGCCAGAAACGACCGCGCGTCGCCCGGGAGCATGTCGCGGACGCTGAATATCGATTCGATGACGGTGGCCTCGGGGTCGAGACCCGACGCTTCCTGAGCGAAGTAGCCGACCGTCACTGCCGCGCCCAGGCGCAAGCGACCTGAAGTCGGCGGCTCCTCGCCGACGAGGATGCGCAGAAAGGTGGACTTTCCGCTGCCGTTTGGGCCGACGATCCCGAGACGCTGACCTCGGAGGATGAGCAGATCGAGGTCCTCGAACAGCGTCTGCTCGCCATAGCGCTTGGTCAGGCGTTCGATTATGACTACCTCGTTGCCGCTGCGCTGTCCCGAGCTCAGTCTCGCCCGGATGTTGTCCATCTCCTGAGGCCCTTGCACTACCTGCTGCTTGAGACGCCGCGCGGCCTTGAGGCGCGACCATGCCATGTTGCGGTTCTGTCCGGCCTTGTTGCGACGCCAGAAGTCCTCAAGCCGGGCGATCTCCTCGTCGCGTCGGCGCGCGTCGAGGGCGGCCTGCTCCATGCGGCCCTGTCGCTCGGCCCAGTATGCCGAGAATCCGCCGCGGTAGTGGCCCAGGCTTCCGTGGGTGATCTCCGCCACTGATGTGACCACATTGTCGAGGAAACGGCGGTCGTGGGACACGACGATGAGCGCGCCCCCGAAACCCGATAGGAACTCCTCCAGCCACTCCGTCGCTTGCAGATCGAGGTGATTCGTCGGTTCATCGAGCAGCAATACGTCCGGTCCAGAGAGCAACAGGCGGGCTAGGGCGAGGCGTGTCTTCTGACCTCCGGAAAGCTGCGATGTCGGACGATCGAGATCGGACTCCTGAAAGCCGATCCTGAGGAGGATCTTTCTGATGTCCCGAAGGGAATCGTATCCTCCCATCGCATCGAACCGGTCCCGCAGGTCTCCATATTCGGTCATGAGCGACTCCAGGTTCGTCTGCTCGCTGGAGCTTATCAGGTGCTCCAGATCGCGCATCCTGGCTTCCATGGTGCGGATCGAGGCAAACGCGGCCTCGGCTTCCTCGTACACGGTGCGGCCAGCCTCCACCATCTGCTCCTGCTTCAGATACCCGCAGCGCACCGTGCGGGCGCGTCGGACTTGTCCACGATCCGGCTCGATGTCGCCGGTGATGATTCTGAGCAGGGTGGTCTTGCCGCAACCGTTGGGCCCGACGAGCCCTATCCGCTGCCCCCACTCCAGGCGCAGCGAAACATCGCGCAGAACTGTCAGGGCGCCGAAGGACTTCTCGACCTGCCGAAGGATAACGAGGCTCATGGCGGCCGTATTCTACCTGCGGGATCGTCGCGCGGTGCGACCTCGAAGTGCCTGACTGCAGCGGTCCGTTGCGGCACGTGTCCGATCTCGACGCATGGATCGCGCATCAGTACGCCGGAAAGGGCGCTCCGACAGCCATAGAGGCGGGGCAACCGACGACCATGAGGAACGCACCAGCGCGCGGTTGCCCCACCCCTGGTGAGCATGAAGACCACTCCAACCGTGGCGCAAGGCGCTCGTTGACAGGGCAGAAGGGGAGCGGCCATAATGCACCAAGTGAATAGCTGATGGGACGAATGGATAGCGCCGGCTATCCATTTTGTGCTTACGGCAGGAGGTGGAGGATGCCCAACGTCGTTGTTGTGGGTGCTCAGTGGGGCGATGAGGCCAAGGGTAAGGTGGTGGACTACCTGGCCGAACGCGCCGAGATGGTCGTCCGGTATGGCGGCGGCAGTAACGCAGGTCATACCGTGACAACCGGCGGGGAGGTGTTCAAACTTCATCTCGTCCCGTCGGGCATCCTGCACCAGGATGTGACCTGCGTGATCTCCGCGGGAGTGGTGGTGGACCCTGCAGTGCTGGTGGAGGAGATCCGCGAGCTTAAGGGCCGCGGGTGCCCGCTGCGGAACCTTCGGATATCGGCATTGGCGCATGTAATCCTGCCCTACCATCGCGTGCTCGACCAGTTGGAGGAGCGCAGTCGAAGCAAGTTGGCGATCGGTACGACGGGTCGAGGAATAGGTCCGGCCTATGCCGACAAGGCTGCACGGAGAGGCCTACGTATGGGCGAGTTCGTGGATGACGCGCGGAGGCCCCAAGCCCTCAGGTCTCGCCTCGAGGCCGCCAACGAGCTTCTCACACGGCTGTACGATACGGAGCCGCTCGATGTTGAGGCCATTGTGTGCGAATACGACGCCTACGCCGACGCGTTGTCGGCATTCGTGTGCGACACGGCGCCTCTGGTGGCGGCCGCAGCACGGGGCGCAAAGGGAGTGGTGTTCGAAGGAGCCCAGGGCACCATGCTGGACGTTGACATCGGAACCTACCCCTACGTAACGTCTTCGCACCCTATAGCGGGAGGGGCATGCATCGGAACGGGTATCGGACCGACAGGCATAGACAGAGTCGTCGGCGTAGCCAAGGCCTACACTACCCGGGTAGGCGCAGGCGTCTTTCCCACGGAACTGACCGACGAGATCGGTCACCACATCCGCGAGCGGGGGCGCGAGTATGGCACGACAACAGGCAGGCCCCGCCGCTGCGGGTGGCTGGATGCTGTCGTTCTTCGCTATTCAGCCATGCACAACGGCCTGGGCACTCTCGCACTGGGCCACCTCGACGTGCTCTCCGGTCTCGGTCGCGTGAAGATCGCCCGCGCGTACAAGATCGGCGCGTTGATCACGGACTCGTTGCCCTATGACCTTGCGGCCCTAGAACATGTGGAGCCGGTCTACGAGGAGCTGGAAGGATGGTCCGACGACATCTCGGGCATCGCCTCATTCGACGCGTTGCCGCCGGCATGCCGCGCCTATGTCGCTCGTGTCGAAGAACTCGTCGGCGTTCCGATCTGGGCGGTCTCGGTTGGGCCCGCCCGTGAGCAGATGATCGTGTTGCCGGGGCGTAGCGCAGGCAGGTAGTTAGGGCAGCCAGGCCCCAATCACACCAGGATCAGATCACGGGCCGCTCTGGCCTTTCAGCCGGAGCGGCCCGTACAGCGCGCTGCTATTTCGGATCGGAACACGTACGGCTGTGGGGCTTGCCCTGGGGAGCATGACAGCTCGGACATAGGCCGGGACCCTGCCAGACAGCGTGCGACGGCTGTGGGGGCTTGCGGGTAGCCTGTGCATGCGCTCTCGCTTGCGCGGCACGCGGAGCAGCAGCCCGCGGCGATGCTTCGCCGTCGTACAGTTCGGGCGCGAACTGCGTGCCGTAGCCCGCCATAGCGAGCGCCCGACCGACTGCGCCGGTCTCTGCCTTCTCGACCCAGCCGGCGGGGAAATCGGCCTTGCTCTCGGACTTCAGTCCGGTGGCGATGACGCGGCCCTCATCGGATAGGATGGAAGCTCGAACGGTCGCCCAACCCGCCTGGAATCCGCCCTCGATCAGCTCGGTGATGATGCTCCAGTCAGGGTGATCCTGCCTGAACCAGAGGACGCGGAACGCGCTTGGCAGATAGTGCTGGCCGTCGCGCATCGTGATGAGGTGCTTCCGGATGTGGTCGGGCATGCGCCGCCCGCCAGCTTCGTTGGCAGAGCTCGGCGCGGTATTCTGCTTCTGGTGATCTCGGGTGGGCTCAGTCTCCATCGGTGTCCTCTGAGTCTCGGTTCCGTCGTTCGTTGCCGTGTCGGCAACAGCTACTGGCGCGCTCATCCTGGTCTCCTCGTCTGTGTGGTACACATCGCTTCAGTTCCATACTCGATGGTGGGGGACCAATGCGGAAATCGCTCTCTATACAGGCAGGTGCTTGCGCATGAAAGCCGTCCACTGGCGCCGCATCCAGCGTTGCGCCTGCTCGATGCGGTCACGCGAGAGTATCGCGGTGGACACCTCCTGCCAGTCGCGTCCGTGTCGGCTGGCCTTTCGGTGAAGCCACAGGGCTAGCTGATAGAGGATCACATGCTCCGGCACGCCGGGATGCGCGGCGAGTCCATGCACAAGGATGACGTCCTCACGTGTACTGCGGTACGAGAGGCACCGGTTTCGTGGGGTCGCATAGAGCCAACGCACGCCACCCAACGGCTCGCACCCGGCCAGGGCGGCGGCCGATGCCGCCAGCCGCTGGATGTCCTCCAGCGACCGCATGCGAGGCTGCGCAAGAAAGGTCTTCCAGGCCGCCTCCGCATCCTCGTTCCTGCGCTCTCGTGCGGCCACCAAGTCCGGCGCATGGGCCGCATACCATGTGCCCCACTGGCTGCGGCACCAGTCCTTTGCGACCTGGGCCGTGTTCTTCAAACCGCGGCGGTTCAGCTCGGCGTCAACGATGCCGCCTCGGTGCGGTTGGAGGCCCATGGTCCGATTGGCGGTGCCGAATCCGTGAACGATGTGACACAGCTCGTGAGCGATCGTTGCCTCCAGCACCTCGGGCGGAAGGCCGGGTAAGAGGAGAAGAGGGTTCACGGTGATGACGGGCCCGGAGGGGCCACGCTTCACCGATGCAAGTCGGCGTGCAGCGCGCCTCCCTATGGCAACGTCAATCGGCTCGCCGCGCATGAGATCCGCGAAATGCTCGTGGAGCAAACGGTGCACCACAGAGTGCGCGCGGCTGAGCGGGTCGTCCGGCTCCATCATCCGTTCCAGAACCGTTCGACCCGTGACCAGATACTGGCACGCGAGGCAGCAGGCAGATTGCGGACGATCTCCTCTCCGTATCGCTTGGTGTGGATCCGCGAGTCGAGGATGCAGACGATCCCCCGGTCTGTGCGGGTTCGAATAAGGCGGCCAAAGCCCTGCTTGAGCCGAATCTGCGCTTGCGGCAAGCTGTAGTCGAAGAACGAGTTCCCTCCAGCGGCTTCGATGGCATCGGTGCGCGCTTTGGTGATGGGGGAGTCCGGTACGGCGAACGGGATCCGGTCGATGACCACGACACTCAGCGCCTCGCCCTGCACGTCAACACCCTCCCAGAATGTCTGATTGCCGAGGAGGCAGCCGCATTCGCTCTCGCGGAAAGCCTTGAGCAGCTTCGCCGGCGGCATGTCGCCCTGTCGGAACAAGGGAAATGGGAGAGCGCTGATGAGCCGTACATGCGCCTCGTCGAGAGCCCGTCGAGATGTGAACAGCAGAAACGCTCGGCCTCGTGACAGTTTGACAATCCTCGCAATCTCCTCGGCCACGCGGTCGTAGTACTCCCGCGTGGGCTCGCGTTCGGGGGCCGGCAGATGACCCGGCACATACAGCAGCGCCTGGCTGCGGTAGTCAAAGGGCGATCCTATGACATGCTCATCGAGCTCCTCGTCGAGCCCGAGGCGTGAGCGCAGGTAGCTAAACGAGCCAGACGCCGTCAGGGTGGCCGATGTGAGGATGGCCCGCTCGGTGTTCGCCCAGAGACGCTCGCGCAACAGGTCTGCCACATCTATCGGCGTTCGGTGAAGCACGACCCGATCTTGCTGACTGTGAGACCGACGGCTTCGAGAAGCCGAGGTTTCGCACCAGTGGACCGTGCCCTCAGCGTTCGCCTGGCACTCGAGCGAGACGGTACCCGCGAGACGCATGGCTGCCTGGCGCAGACCCTCCAGTCGGGTCTGCTTCTGTTCATCAACCTCCTTGGCCGCTTGTTCGAGAACCCCCTGCGCGGCTGTCAGAGCGCCGATCAGTTCCTGTGCTGTGGCTACGACCCCCTGCCATTCGTCGCCGCTCAAGCGATCTGCGATAGTGTATTCAGCCGCGCGG
>JAAYVH010000236.1 GCA_012517255.1 Chthonomonadales bacterium | reverse complement strand
TCGGCATAGCCTATCACGAGGGTGACAACTCGGTGGCCAGCGACGACAGGCTCGGAATCTGGAGCTTCCGGTACACCGAGCCGATGACGTGGTGGATGCCGATGCCGCCGGAGGCGCCGCGAACGTATGCAGAAGCTCTCGGCATCCTGGACCGCCACTTGCGAGGTTCGAGCGAGCCGCAACGGCAGTTGGCTCAGGCTGTCAGGAACTCCGGGACCCATGATGAGCATGGGGCTTTCAACGTCGAGTTTCAGAACGCCCCGTGGACCAACGGGGCTGTATGGGTTCTGAACCCTAACCCAGCGCTGCCCTGTCCGCCCGACGAGGCCACCAAGGCGACGTTGAGCTACACCAGCGCATTGGCGGACCGACTCTATGGCCCGGGGAGCCCGGGGCAACTCGACGGGGAGTACCTCGACTCGATCGAAGGGTGGGCCGACGTGCTTGACTACCGGCCGGAATCGCTGCAGCGCTCATCCGTACCCGTCACGTATGCAACCGACGAGCTGCGCCCCGTCGTTCCCACGTGGTTCTCAGTCTATGAGCTTGCCCGGACTATGAGCGAGGATCTGCGGCGGCGAGGCAAGCTGCTGATGGCCAATGCGACGCCCTGGCGCATCCATGCGTTCGCTCCGTTGCTCGACGTCATGGGAACCGAGACCAACTGGATGCCGGGCGGCGCATGGCGACCCGATCCCGACAGCGTGTTCTGTTTGCGACGCTCGCTATGCTACCGGAAGCCCTACCTCCTGCTTCAGAACACCGACTTTGACCGGTTCGGACCTGAACAGGTAGAACGGTACTTCCAGCGCAGCATGTTCTACGGGGTGTTCCCGAGCATGTTCAGCGTTGACGCGTCTACGCGCAACTACTGGACGCAACCGCAGTGGTACAACCGCGACAGAACGCTGTTCCGCAAGTACATACCGATCATCAGCCAACTGTCAGGTGCAGGCTGGGAGCCCATCACAGGGGCACGGTCGAGCCGAGATGATGTGTATGTCGAGCGATTCGGCGCTCGCTTTGTGACGGTGCTGAACGACAGCGGACAGAGGCGCGAGGTCTCTCTGTCCCTCGATAGGCGGACATTCGGCCTGCTGGGCAACCGGGCCGGTATCTTCAATGCGGTGACCGGCGAGGCGATCGTCGCCACGACAACGCGCGATCGGATCGAGCTTCGCCTGACGCTCGAGATCGAAGAGTGCGTCGTGTTGCGCGTGGACAAGGCGGGTGCGTCACCGATGGAATCGTCACAGGAGCGTCGTCGGTAACACGAACAGACGCGCAAGCACATCGAGAGGTGAACAGCATATGAGCAAGGAGCCTGTGTGGTCGGGGTCGCCGGTGGCATCTGCCCCCTACACTCCCGGCATCAAGGCGGGCGGTCTCGTTTTCGTATCCGGGCAGGTACCCATGGACCCCGCGACGCGCGCCATAGTGGAAGGCGGGTTCGAGGATCGCGTCCGGCAGTGCATCAAGAACGTTGAGGCGGTACTGCACGCGGCTGGGGCATCCCTTGAGGACGTCGTGAAAGTGACCGTGTTCCTGACCGACATGGACTGCTTCGCGCGCCTGAATGCGGTCTACTCCGAATACTGGGGCAGCATCAAGCCGGCCAGAAGCTGCGTGGCCGTGGCCGAGCTGCCGCTCGGCGTGGATGTGGAAATCGAGGCCATCGCGGCGGTGGACGGCTAATCGGTCTCTGTCTGAGACTCAGGCGAGCAACGCATCCACGAAAGCGTCGGCGTCAAAGTCCTCGAGGTCTGTCATCCGTTCGCCGCTTCCGACGAGCTTTATTGGCAGCCCGAGTTCCTCTGCGATGGTGACCACTATCCCCCCTCGCGCCGTGCCATCTAGCTTTGCGAGGACGATGCCGCTCACGTCGCAGACCTCGGTGAACACGCGTGCCTGACTGATGCCGTTCTGGCCGGTTGTCGCGTCGAGTACCAGCAGGACCTCGTCAGGGGGCCGGCCCAGGCCTCGCTCGGCGACGCGCGTGACTTTGCGGAGCTCCTCCATCAACGGGGCCTTGTTCTGGAGTCGTCCTGCAGTGTCGGCGAGCACATAGTCGGCCCCGCGCGCCTGCGCAGCCTTGATCGCGTCGAACACCACGGCCGACGGATCGGCGCCGGGGCGATGCTTGACAACCTCGCAACCCACACGATCTGCCCATGTCTCGATCTGTTCGATGGCTGCGGCCCTGAACGTGTCGGCCGCTGCAAGGATCACGCGCGAACCGGACTGCCGCAACCTGTGCGCCACTTTGGCGATGGTGGTGGTCTTGCCGGTGCCGTTGACGCCGACGAAAAGGTACAGGCCAGGCTTCTCCGGTGGGTTGACCAGCGCTGCCGCGCGCATTCCTGAAGTCTGCAGCGTGGACTTCAGCAACTCGCGAAGCAGCGCCTTCACCGCTCCCGGGTCGGCGACGCGATCCTCTCGAACGCGCTCGCGCAGGCTGTCGAGCGTCTGAGCGACCGTTCGGACGTTGATGTCCGCCTGAATCAGCGAGTCCTCGAGTTCCTCGAAGAGCTCCTCGTCTATCTTGCCGCGGCCTGTGACCAGCGTGTCGACGCGCTGCAAGATGCTCTTTACAAAGCCAAAGCGCATGGCGGGTATTTCCGTTCTGTGGGCTGATATCGGCGAAGTCGCACGCCGGAGAGCCGCGACGATGCCCGGCGCGGCGCATCTGAGTATACTCGGCTGCATGCCGCGTCAGTCCATGGGCCTACTTGCCCATGCAGAAGCGACTGAACAGCCGGCCAATGACGTCCTCCGGAACCGTCGTGCCGATCACGTGAGCGAGGCTGTCAGCGGCCTCCCTGAGGTAGAGCGCAGCGACATCCATCGGGATGCCCGTGGTGAGGCCCTCGCGACAGAGACCGACCGCGCGCATGGCCTCCTGCAGGGCGCGCACATGGCGCTCATGGGTCACGAGCACATGGTCGCTGTCGCCTGCAGGGCCAAGGGCGCTCTGGACGATGCGCTTCTCCAGCTCGGGAAGTCCCTCCCCGGTTATGGCGGATATGCCAAGGAGAGGCGCGGATGGGCTCTGAGCCTGCAGCCGAGCTAGCGCGCGCGCCAGTCGGTGTAGGGGCAGCACATCCGTCTTGTTGATGACCCAGGCCACGCATCGGTCGCCCAGGCGACTGGCAAGCTCGCGTTCGGGTTCCGAAGGAGCGCGACCGGCGGCGAGCACGAGCAGCACAGCGTCCGCTTCATCCACTGCCTGTTGCGTCCGCTGAAGGCCGATCGTCTCGGCGATGCCGCGCGCGCGGTGCAGGCCGGCCGTGTCGATGAAGGTTACGGCGAGACCGCCCATTTCCACCGTCTCCTCGATCGTGTCCCGTGTGGTGCCGGGCGCAGGGGATACGATGGCACGGGACCGGCGCAAGAGGGCATTGAACAGTGTCGACTTGCCGACGTTCGGACGACCCACGATGGCCACGCGGTAGCCTTCTCGGAGAGCGCGACCGGCGCGCGCCTGGGTCAGCAGGGCATCGATGCGTCCAGCGAGCCGCGCCAGATCGCCCTGAAGGCTTGCCGCCGCATCGAGCGTGTCTTCGTCGTCGGTCTCTATGGCCGCCTCGATGGAGGAACAGGCATCCAGAAGCTCATCACGCAGCGATACCACTATCTCTGACAGGGCGCCGGCCCGCAGACGATTGGCGGCGCGCAGCGCGGCGGATGTGCGTGCGGATATGAGGTCGGCGACCGCCTCAGCCTGTGCAAGGTCGAGCTTACCGTTGAGAAAGGCGCGGTAGGTGAACTCCCCGGGCGACGCCATCCGGGCTCCAGAGTCGAGGCACGCGCCGAGGACGCGCGACAGGAGATAGCTACCGCCGTGGCAACAGATCTCGACCATGTCCTCACCGGTGTAGGAGTTGGGCTCGCGGTAGCTGATGACAACAACGTCGTCGAGTTCCTCGCCTGTTGTCGGGTCGATGACGACCCCGCGAACTGCGCGGTGGCTGCGGCATTGTGCGAGAGATGCTCCCGGTCGACGGACCAGCGTGTCAGCGACGGACACGGCCTCCGGACCTGAGAGCCGCACGATACCTATGGCGCCTGAGCCCTGCGGAGTGGCAATGGCAGCAATCGTGTCGCCAGCGGGCATGGCCAGACCGTTCTATTCCCGACGGCTATCTGCCGGCGCGCTGGAGGTACGACTGCAAGACGCGAACGGTGCCGCGCTGGGGGAATGCCACGGCGACCTCCGGGTCATCCCCGTCGCCCCGGACGCTAAGCACGATCCCGGTGCCGAACGAGGCATGGATGACCTTTTCGCCGGGGCGGAGGCCGTCGGACTTAACCGTCCGCGCGCCAGCCTGCGGGCTCGGGGACCACGCGGTCTGGGTACGGACCCGGTCCTCGATGAGCGAGCGCCCGGCCGGCTTCGACGGCAGTATGCCCATCTCAGCCAGGAACGGAGACGGTGCGTTGTTGGCGACGGAGCCGTAGAGCGTCCGGCGATAGGCGTAGGTGACAATAAGGCGCCGTTGGGCGCGCGTAATGCCAACGTAGCAGAGCCTCCGCTCCTCTTCGAGCTCACGGTCGTCATCCATGGCGCGGGCGTGCGGAAAGACTCCCCGTTCCATACCCACCAGAAAGACTGTGTCGAACTCGAGACCCTTGCTGGCGTGCAGGGTCATCAGGGAAACGGCGCTGCGCTGGGCCGACTGGTCGTCGAGATCCGCGACGAGGGCGACTTGCTCCAGAAACCGCCCGAGCGAGTGGTCATCGTCGTCCATCTCATCGAACCGGGAGGTCACGGTGAGAAGCTCCCTGACGTTCTCGATCCTGTCACGCTGGTCTGCTGCCGTCTTGCCGTCAAGGTACGACAGGTAACCGGTACGCTCGATGACCGCCTTCGTCAGGTCCGTCACCGATGCCTGTTGAGCCAGATTGCCGAGTTCGGCGATCAGCGCAGCGAACCCGCCGACCGCGAGCGCCGCGCGGGCAGTCAGCCGCCGCAACGCTGATGCATCGTTGATCGCCTGCCACAGGGACGTACCCATCTCTTCGGCGTAGGCCTCAAGGGAGGCGAGGCTGGTTGCGCCGATCCCGCGAGAGGGAACGTTGATGACCCGCTTCAGGCTCACGGAGTCCATGGGGTTGTGGGCTAGGCGCAGATACGAGACGATATCCTTGACCTCTTTGCGCTCGTAGAACGGTCGGGCGCCCACCAGACGGTAGGGCACGCGGAAGTTGGTGAACACCTCC
>JAAYVH010000235.1 GCA_012517255.1 Chthonomonadales bacterium | reverse complement strand
AGAACATCGGCTGGTGGGTCTGGTCTCCGTGAAAGCTCGCAGGCGGTTGATTCGCCCCTACGAGGGTCGTCGTTGCCCCGACCCGACCGGCGATTGAGTAGCTCGCGTCAGCGAGCGTATCGAAATCCGGTCGGGCGAGATAGCTGAGAGGCGAGAGCTGAGAGGCAAGAGCCAAGAGGCGAGAGGGGAGAGGGGAAAGGCGCGGAGTTCGCCCCGGGGTTTCGATACCGGCGGCTTGCGCCGCCGTACTCAACCGCCGGGGCGGGCGGCTTGCGCCGCCGCACTCAACTGCCGGGGCGGCTTTCGCCACGTCATCGCGATTTGGCGCGCGGCGTGGCCGCGGCAGATGCGTAACAAAGCTAAGGGTCCTTGCTCAGGAGCTATGGAACAGCAACCGTGACCACCCGCGACGACGAGCTTAAGACGGAAGACCTGGCCCGACGCATCACGGAGACTCGCGCGGCCAGCTCCGCCAACGCCTTTCTCGGGCTGTGGGCCTTCTGGCTCGCTCTGCTGGCCACCGTCGCGATGCTCACGGGCGCGCCGTGGCTGATGATGGCGGCCGGCGTCGCGGCATGGACGGCCCGGGCCGTCGGACAACGCGCCGAGGCCGCCGTGGCCGCCTCCATGCTCCCGGATATCGGCGTCGAGTCGCTGGGAACGCTGCTGGAGCTCCTCGAATGGCCGTCGCGACGCGTGCGGGATGTAGCTCGCTGGCGCATCGCGATCGTCCTGCGGACGCTTCCGCCCGGTCAGCAGATCGGGCTCGGTAAGCTGCAACTGGCTCGTCTGTACGATGCGCTGACCCCCGCGACGGCCCTCCAGCATCCCTGGTTGGTCGAATCCGTGATCGGGGCTCTGCCATCCATCGCCGACGCCGACGCGATCCCGGCGGTCACGCGGCTCGTCCGAATGAAGGCGTGGACCCGTAGGCTGCGCCGCATTCGCGCCGCCGCGCGCGCCTCGTTGCCGCACATAGAGAGACGCGTGCTCGCTCTGCGCGCAGACGGCGATTTTGCGAGCGACTCGACGCTTGCGAGTGAAGCTTCCGGCGAAGGCGGCGTCGCGAGGACGTTCAGCGAGGAGCTTGGCGCCCGGCCCCAGATGCGTTTCGGTTTCCTGCTGGCGGCGTGGACCACCCTGGTCCCGGCGTGCCTGCTGCAAGCCGCACAGCTTGGCAAGGAAGGGCGTTGGCTGGACGCTGCGACTTATGCTGCCATCGGGCTGGCCGCCACTCAGCTCTACCGAGTGAGCATGCTCTCGCGCCATGCTCGTATGGCCCGCGAGCTGATGAACGAGAATCGCGTGGAGGCCATCGGCAGGCTGGCCGAGGCGGCGGTCTGGCCCGATGCGCGTCTGAAGGCCGCGGCGATCAGCGCCCTCACGCGGCTCCTTCCTCGATTGAAGGCGTCAGACGCACGCCTCCTGACTTCCGCCCAGCGCGGATGCCTCTATTCGTTTCTGTCTCCAGCCGAGGTTCGCACGCATCCAGAGCTGGTCGCCGCCTTGCTCGGGGCGCTCGAACAGGTCGGCGACATGGCTGCGGTGCCGTATGTGCGCTCTCTGGCGCAGATGCCGGCCCGATCCGCCCGCATGGCCGCCATCCGTGACGCCGCAGCGCAGTGCCTGCCCACCCTGATGGAGCGCGCGCGCCTTAATACCGATCATCAGACGCTCCTGCGTCCTGCCGAAGCTCCCGGTCTCCCCGAAGAGACCCTCCTGCGACCAGCGATGCCCGGAGCGCCGACCGTCGAAGCGGCGTTGCTGGTACGTCCGGCGGATCCGGAAGCTGACGATAGAGCCCGGGCATCGTAGACGGTATCATGCCGCCATGGCCCCGGCGCCGTCGCCGCAGCCATCAGGGCAGACCGGGCAACAGGGAGTGATCAGTGATAATGGCAGCGCTTATGGCGTTGGGCATGCACGGCCAGCCGCAAGCGATCCGTGCCGACGAGCTAGCCGCCCGAGATGCATGGGTCGCGCGGCACATGGGGCGTCCGGCGAAAGGGGCAGCCCATAGTACAGGCGACTCCGAGCCGTCTGCCGGGCTGCTGGTTGCTATGAACCACGGCCCGATTCTCCGAAACGGGCGCCCCGACGGACGTCGGATCAAGCTCGCGGACACCGAATACAGCCACGGCCTCATCTGCCATGCCCCCAGTCGTCTCATCGTGTCCCTGCCCGCTCCTGGCGCGAGGTTCGAAGCCCGCGTTGGCGTTGACGCCCATGCCGGAGGCGGTTCCGTCGTGTTCGCGGTCCGAGCGGGAGGCAGCGAGGCGTTCCGCTCGTCCGTGCTCCGAGGCGGCGAACCCGGCGTCCAGGTCTCGGTTGCGCTGGGCGAGGCTCGCACGTTCACCCTCGAAGCCTCCGATGCGGGCGACGGCATATCATCGGATCATGCCGATTGGGCAGATGCCGTTGTCACACTGACCGACGGACGCACACTCAGGCTGTCGGACATGCCAGAGATCGGAGTCGGCGTGACACAGCGCGCCTGCGTGTCGCCGCCATTCACGTTCACCTATGGCGGCCGATCGTCGGACGAGCTCCTGCCAACCTGGAAGCATCGCCGTACGATCTCGCGCCTCGACCGCGATCGCGTCCGAACGGTGGATACCTACAGCGATCCCGTGACGCGATTGGAGGTCCGCTGCGTTACGGTGACCTATATCGCCTATCCCACCGTCGAGTGGACCGTGTATGTGCGCAACCGCGGCAAGGGGAACTCGAAGCTCATTGCGGGGCTCAGGGCGCTCGACGGCGAAATCCTCGCCCCGAGCGGCGAAGCCGTGCTGCATCGGTTCGTGGGAAGTCCCTGCCGCGAGGATGACTACAGGCCAGTGGAGGAAGAGCTCGCCGCAGGCAGGGCCGTCCGTGTCGCGGCAGCCGGAGGCAGGCCCACCAACTCCGACCTGTGCTATTTCAACGTAGACGGCGGTCGCGAAGGCGTCGTGATGGCGCTGGGCTGGCCGGGACAGTGGGCCGCGACCTTCGAGCGTCGGAGCGAGGGCATCCGGGTTGCCGCAGGGCAGGAGACGACGCTGCTGGTTCTGCATCCGGGCGAGGAGATTCGCACGCCGCTCGTTGCCCTGCAGTTCTACAGGGGTCGCGACTGGCTCGACGCCCAGAACGTCTGGAGGCGGTGGATGGTGGCGCACAACCTTCCCCGGCCTGCGGGCAAGCCGATCGCGCCGCATTATGGCGTATGCTGGGGCAACGTGCTCCCCCGTGCCGACGAGGAGATCGCCCAGATACGCGGCATCGCCGCGGACGGCGTGAAGCTGGACTACTGGTTCATAGATGCAGGCTGGTATCCCTGCGCAGGATCCTGGGTGAACACCGGCACGTGGGAGCCGGACCCGCAGCGGTTTCCCCGCGGATTGGCTGAGGTAGGCGAGGTCTTGCGGCAATCCGGCGTCGGCTTCATCGTCTGGTTCGAGCCCGAGCGCGTAACGCCCGGTTCATGGTTGGCCGAGCACAGACCGGAGTGGGTGCTCGGAGGGGCTCGCGGCGGCCTCTTCCATATGGGGCATCCCGAGGCGCGGCGGTGGATGACCGACCGCGTGGATACGTTGATGAAGGCTGGTCATGTGGACGTGTTCCGCACCGACTTCAACATGGATCCGTTGCCGTACTGGCAAGCCCACGACGCGGACGACAGGATCGGGATGACCGAGAACGCCTATGTCGTGGGGCTGCTGGCTTTCTGGGATGAGCTGCTGAGCCGCGGGCGCGGAAGGTGGATGGATACATGCGCGAGCGGCGGAAGGCGCAACGACCTCGAGACCCTGCGGCGCGCGGTGCCCCTGCTCCGCAGCGACTGGGCCGTTGTCCGATTTGATCGGGAAGGCGCCATCGGCCAACAGGCGCAAACATGGGGCATCTCCCTCTGGATGCCCTATCACGGCACCGGAGCTCCCTGCGGCGATGTCTACGCGATGCGCAGCTCGTATGCACCTGCATTTCGCATGGGCTGGGATTCGACGGCGCCCAATCGAGACGCGGCGAAGTTCCGGGCTGCCGTCGCTGAGTTCCGCCGCGTGGCGCCCTACATGCTGGGCGACTTCCACCCTCTAACCTGCTACAGCCTCAGCCCCGACGAGTGGATCGCCTGGCAGTACGATCGGCCAGATCTCGGCGAAGGTGCCGTGCAAGCATTCCGTCGCGACCACTGCACGGATGCGGTGCGTGTGTTTCGCCTCCGTGGCCTGGAGCCGCAGGCCGTTTATGAGGTCGAGAACCTCGATGGCGGACCCCTGCTGAGGCTCAAGGGTCAGGAGCTGATGGAAGCCGGCCTGACGATCAGGATCGAGGACCAACCGGGGTCTGCGGTCCTCCTGTACCGCAAGGAACGCCCGCACATGCCGTGAATCCCGAACCGGCTTGGCCTCCAGGCGCTCTCGCCGGCGCGGGTATACTGCGGCACAAGCTCCCGCCTGCGATAGGAGT
>JAAYVH010000234.1 GCA_012517255.1 Chthonomonadales bacterium | reverse complement strand
TCGCGACGGTCCCCAATGCGGCACCGCGGAACCCGACGGGCTAACCTTCGGGATTGCCACGCTTCGCTCGCAATGACGTATCGGCGTCGCGGCGGCCATCGGTAGGGGCGCGCTGCAACGTGCCCCTACGGCCCGCACCGATGTCGTCGGGGCGTATTCGCCGGACGACCGCCATAGCGACGAACATCGCCCGCCTTGATTTCGACACGGCGCTTCGCGCCGGCTCAATCACCGGCGGGCTGCGTGCGCGCCACGTAGGGGCGTATCAGCCGGACGGCCAGCGTCACGCGTCACATGGGCGAACCAACCGCGCGCTGCCGCGGGTTCTCTTCATGGCGGTTCCCCTCGGCGGTTGATTCGCCCCTACGGGCTGCCGCTACGCGGTCGCACCGGCGTCCCTGGTAGGGGCACGTCGCAGTGCGCCCCAACGCGGCACCGCGGATCCCGACGGGTTACCCTTCGGGATTGCTTCGCTTCGCTCGCAATGACGTATGGGCGCGCCGCGAGCCGAAGGATACGCAGCGCCGCATGAAGCGACGGATGCTCGCTTCGCGTCCTTCTGCCTGATATCTCGATAGCTAGCTAGCATGATAGCTAGCTCGATAGCCTGCTAGATAGCGTGCTATTGCGATAGCTTGCTAGCTAGCTCGCTCGCATGCTGTCAAGCTAGCAGGCTATCAGGCTAGCTTGACAGATAGCTCGCTATGCGCTACAATCCCTGACGATCAGACACGTGAGGGGTGGAAGCTCTCCGCGTGCCCGTTCACTGATAGCTCGGGAGGCGTGTTCACGGCACGCCTCCCGTTGTTGTCTGCGGGGCAGGGGAGGAGCCGATACAGGCGGCGACGAATAGGAGATCCTATCGAGTTGATGCGCGCGCTGGGGGGCGCGAGCGGCGAGTTTCCGCGCCGGCAGACTGCCACAGCAGAGCGGCAGCAGCGGGCGGAACAGAGGAACCATAGCAGGAGCAGCCGATGCCGGAAACGCAAGCAAGCCTGGCCGCCCTATACACCGTGGGCGCGTTCTTCGCGTGCCTGGGCGTGATCTTGACGGTCGTGGTGATCAGGCTGGTGCGTATCGAGCACTTGCGAGGCCTGGCTCGCGCAACGATCGAGCGCGCGGGCCCGTGGCCTCCCGATCCGGGCGGGGCGTCGGCCGACGGCGTCGCACACGCTATCTTGCCGCGCGAGGGGGATGGCGCGCAGGCTGCGCCGCTCGACCACAGGCAAAGCGGGACGAGCGCTCAGGACCTGGCTGGGTATGGCGCATACGGCGCCGTTACCGCCGCGGCCATCACATGGAGCCTGGCGAGCATTGACCCCGATATAGTCGCGGCTGCCGACTTCGCATCGGAGACGGCCATCCACACGGGGTTCGACTACGCGCAGTATATCCATGCCCACATGGACGGCTTCAGCCAGGCGGCCCAGGAGGGGTTTCTCGCGCGTCTTCAGGGCTACGTCGGCGAGCGCTTCGTCGCCGACATTCTGGTGGATCAGGGACACACCGTCACCCAGGCCGCAACGGCCAATCAGCCCATCTGGGACCTGCTGGTCGACGGCCACGCTGTCAACGTCAAGACCGTCGCCGACACGGCATCCATTTTGCCGGACGCAGCGGCTCACCCCGACGTCACCTACATCGTGCCCGCCGACGCCCACGGCGCAACCGCCCATAACGTGCTGCATCTCGACGGCTTCAGCCACGACACCGTCCACCAGGCGGTGCACGAGAGCCTCGCGACGGTGCACGGCGACACCGCGTTTCAGTGGCTCGCGCATCACATTCCATGGGTGACGCTGGGCTTCTCGGCCATGAGGCAGATCAACGAGATCGAGAAGGGCAAGCCCATCGGCCCTGCGATCAGCCACTGCCTGGCGGACACTGCAGGCCGTGGAGGCGGCGCCATGCTCTTCGGCAAGATCGGCGCCGCGATCGGATCGACCGCGGGACCGCTTGGCATGATCGCAGCGGCCGGTGTCGGCGCGATCATAGGGTCCCTGATCGGGGGCGCGGTCGCCGCACAGTGGAAGCTGCGCGGGCTGAAACGCGCACTCGCCGCGCTGACTGAAGCGCTCCACAGCCTGGGCGCGACCTTCTCCGACCGCCTGGAGGAGATCCGCAACCATCTGCACGCCCCGTTACGACGCATGGAGCAGAGCCTGCGCGCCCTGCAACAGCACGTTGAGGCCAGAAAGCGATCATGGCGCTGGTTGATATGGCCCGACTTCCAGACGGTGCTGCTCGATGAAGCCGCGCAGGAAGGCCGCAAGGCGGTCGAGCGTGAACGCGCCGCTGTGGCGCGTGTCAACGCGATCCTTCAGACGGCGAAGACGACAGGGCGGTATGAGAGCATCGGGCTCATGCTCGCCAACAGCCCGGTCATTCGCCAGCTCCTGGGATGCGCCGATGCCATGCTGGAGCCGGTCCAGCAGGCGCGCGAAGCGGTCCTGGCCGAACGCCGGATACTGCACCCCGAACTCGCCGAGAAGCTGCGCTGACGGTCAGGCGGCGCCCCAGCGCGGCAACGCGGAACCCGACGGGCTAACCTTCGGGATTGCCACGCTTCGCTCGCAATGACGTGTCGGCGTCGCGGCCCGCACCGATTTCGTAGGGGCGCATCAGCCGTCCCATCGCCCGCCTTGATTTCGACACGGCGCTTCGCGCCGGCTCAATCACCGGCGGGCCGCGTGCGCGCCACGCAGGGGCGTATCAGCCAGACGGCCTACGCCTCACGCGTATCATGGGCCGCCGCTACGCGCTCTCCCCGGCAAACGACGGTCCGTCACCGGTCCCGATACGCGCCTCAGGTCTTCATCCACACGGCACCGGCGCCGGAGCCTTCGCACCGCACCCTCCCGGCCCGCTTCATTCGCCCGAGCACGACGCGAATCATGTCGCGCGAGACGGTGGGGCAGAGGGCCTCGATATCTCGCATGCGGAACGACCCGGGCAGCCGCTCGATGGCCTCTTCGACCAGCCTGGCCTTGGTCCCGCGTGCGGTCTCAAGGTCGGCGGTCTGCCTCTCGAGCTCGTCGCAGGCCCGCGCGAGCGTCCCGAGCATGAACTCCGTCCAGGGCCGCAGGCTGTGGCGAGCCTCATGCCAGCCCATGGACGACTGCCGCAGCGCCTCGTAGTAGCCCTGCCGGTTGGCCTCGACGATCCGCTCCAGGCTCACATACCGCCCGACTTCGTAGCCGCACCGATAGAGCAGCAGCAGCGTCAGCAGCCGCGCCACGCGTCCGTTGCCGTCGGCGAAGGGATGGATGCACAGGAAATCCAGCACATATGCCGCCGTGACCAGCAGGGGATGCACCTGACCGGCGTTCAGCTCGCTCTCGAGCAGCCTGTGGAGCGTCGCCATGGCCGCAGGCGTCTCCGATGCCGGAACCGGCCTGAACCGCACCTCCCTGCGCCCGCCGCGGCCCATCTCGACGATCTCATTGTCGGCCCGCTTCCAGGCGCCGCCGGGCGTGCCGGTCAGGGCATAGAGATCCCGATGCAGCTCCAGCGCCAGTTCCGGCGAGGGCCTCAGCCGCTCATGGTCCCGATGAATCCGATCGAGCGCCGTCCGATAGCCTGCGATCTCGCATTCCGATCGCTCCCGGGGCGCATCGCCGCCCACGAGGATATCCCGGATACGCTCGGGCCGAACCTCGACGCCCTCCAGCCGGTTGGAGCATTCCACGCTCTGGATGACGGCATGCTCGCGCAGCCGCTCCAGCGCATGCGGCGCGCGCCGCCGAAGCATCTCCTGGCGCCCCCGCTGCTCCGCCAGCCGGGCGATCAACAGGATCGCATCGTGGCTAACCGGCTGCACGTGCAGGAAGTCGTTCTCAAACGATCGCATGGCGCATGGATATTACCACCATTGTTACCACCATTGATAGGATAGTGGCACCATTCGGGCCGCAGGCGGCCAATCGGCCCCAACCGTCCCATCGCCCGCCGGTGATTGAGCCCGCGCGAAGCGCCGTGTCGAAATCAAGGCGGGCTCGGCGAAGCCGATCTGGGCCGGAGCACGCTCACGCGTCACATGGGCGAACCAACCGCGCGCCGCCGTGTTCCTCTCTATCGAGGTTCCGCTCGGCGGTTGATTCGCCCCTACGGGTTGCCGCTACGCGGTCGCACCGGCGTCCCTGGTAGGGGCACGTTGCAACGTGCCCCTTCGCCTCCGCGGCCCGCGCCGATTTCGTCGGGGCGTATCAGCCGGACGAACATCGCCCGCCGGTGATTGAGC
>JAAYVH010000233.1 GCA_012517255.1 Chthonomonadales bacterium | reverse complement strand
CGGGACCGATGGTTATGCTGACGAACCAGTTCGCCGGCTCAGACGGCGACATCGTGAGCCATTGCTTCAAGCTGATGGGATTGGGCCCGCTCATCGGCACGCGGACGTGGGGAGGCGTGATCGGCATTGCGCCCCACAACCCGCTGGCCGATGGCACGGTCACGACCCAGCCGGAGTACTCGTTCTGGTTCAAGGATGTCGGCTGGGGCGTCGAGAACTACGGCACAGATCCGGACATCGAAGTGCAGGTGCGGCCCCAGGACTATGCCGCTGGCCATGATCCGCAGCTCGACAAAGGGTTGGAGGTCATTGCGGAGCTCCTGGAGAAGGAGCCTCCGTTGAGACCTTCTTTCGACTCTCGTCCTAGCAGGGCGCTTCCGCGCTCGCTCCCGGAGCGTTCGCGATAGTGGAGGCTGTTGTGGGCGAGTTGGCATGGCTCGGTCGCCTGAATGTGGGCGGCCTGGCGGGTGTTCTGATCCTCGCTCCCGTTCTCACCGGTCTGGTGGTCTTCCTTGTCCGCACCAAGTGGTCGCGCAAGGGCATCGTAACAGGCACCGGATGGATTCTGTCGCTCGGCGCGCTTGCATTGTTCGGTTTCGGCGCAGTTCGCCGCGACACGGTAAGCTTCATGCCGCCCCAGATCCCCGGGATCTCCTGGGATGCTGTCGTCACGGGACTCGATCTCCTCTTGATCGTCGGCTTCGTGGCCATCGGCTTCCTGCTGCGCAGGCCGATTGTGGCGGCGCTTGCTGTGCTGCAGGCTGGGCTGGTTCTCTGGGTGGAGCTGTCGCACTCCGTGCGTCTGGAGCATCCTCCGCTGTACGTTGACTGGCTGGCGATCATCATGGTGATGATCGTGTCGGTGATCGGGTCGATCGTGGCTGTCTATGGGCTTCCGTACATGAAGGAGCACGAGAAGCACCTCGGCATCCCCGATACGGCGAGCAAGCGACCGCGGTTCTTCCTGACGATTCTGATCTTCCTTGGCGCGATGAACGGCCTTGTCCTATCGGACAATCTGCTCTGGCTGTTTTTCTTCTGGGAAGTCACTACCCTGTGCAGCTTCCTGCTCATACGACACGATGAGACTGCCGACGCCGAGGCGAATGCGTTCCGGGCGCTGTGGATCAACATGGCCGGCGGCGTCTTGTTCGCGGGAGGGCTGGTGGTTCTGTCGCACGCTGTGGGCGCCGTCTCGATTCAGCGCATCGTGGAGAGCAGGGCGAGCGTTGTCACCAATCCGATAGCGCTGGTCGGGCTGGGCCTGCTGTGCGTTGCCGGTTTCACAAAGGCAGCGCAGATGCCGTTCCACAGCTGGCTGCTGGGGGCGATGGTAGCCCCGACACCGGTCTCCGCGCTGCTTCATTCCAGCACAATGGTCAAAGCGGGAGTCTACCTCATCGCTCGCCTGGCGCCCGCGTTCCATGACACCGCTATGAGCGATATGATCGCAGTTGCGGGAGGGTTCACCTTTGCCGCAGCGGCGCTGTTGGCGATAGGGCAGACGAACGCGAAGAAGGTGTTGGCCTATTCAACGATCTCGAATCTAGGTCTGATCATCGCCTGCGCAGGCCTGAACAGCCCGCTTTCGATGGCTGCGGCCGTAATGCTCATCATCTTCCATGCCATCTCGAAGGCGCTGCTTTTCATGGCGGCAGGCGTGGTGGAGCATGGCATCTGGAGCCGGGACATTGAGGACATGCAGGGCCTCGTCTCTCGGATGCCGCTCACGACCCTGACGATGGTCATCGGCATCCTCTCGATGCTCTTGCCGCCGTTCGGCGTTCTGATCGCCAAGCTGGCTGCCATCGAAGCGTCGGTGCGCATGCCGGCCGCTCTGCTCCTGTTGGTAGTGGGCAGCACGCTCACCGTGATGTTCTGGACCAAGTGGACGGGGCGGCTGCTCACGGCCGATCCCTCGGTCGTTTTCCCCCGCATCGAACACCTGCACAGCATGTACTTCGTGCCGCTTCTCATGCTGACCATCGGCGCGTTGGGCTTCAGCCTGATGGTGGTCCCGCTCTTGACGCAGCTCATCGTTCCTGCGGTCGCCCAGTACTACCGGAGCGTGCAGAGCGATGTGACGACGCTGGTGCAGTTCGACAACGTCCTCGGCGTGCCGTGGGCGCTGGTTTTCGGAGTTCTGGCGCTGGCAGTGCTCTGGCCGCTCCTCTATTTCAGGGGACCGCGCACTCAGCGTACCGGCGTGTATCTCTGTGGCGAACAGGTGGAAACGGCCGCCACAACCACCTTTCGCACAGCGGCCGAGACGGCTGTTCCCGTGACGATCCGCGGCCACTACTTCGAGCGAGCGGTTGGCGAGACGGTCCATGCGCGGTGGATGATGACGGTGTCCATTGCTGCGCTGGTCCTTATGCTCGGGGCAGCGTTCCTCCAGCGATGAGGCAGTCAATGGTCATAGGGGACGGCGCGCAGACGGTCGATCCGTTGGAAGGGGCACGCGAAGCTTGAACCCCATCGCGCTCGGAGCCCTCACGCTGGTGATCGCACCCATCCTTGGGGGCCTGCTGATGGGCCTCGATCGAAGGATCACCGCGAGGCTTCAGAATCGGTTGGGTCCGCCCATCCTCCAACCGTTCTACGATGTGGGCAAACTGATGGGAAAGCAGCCGGTTGCCTGCAACTCTTTCCAGGGCGTAGCGGCGTCGCTGTATCTGATGACGAGCGTCTTGGCGCTCCTAATGTTCGTGCTGGGACAGGACCTGCTGGTACTCCTCTTTGTGCTGGCGCTCGGCGCCGTCATGCTCATCCTTGGCGGGTTCAGCGTTAAGTCGCCGTATTCCCAGCTTGGGAGCCAACGAGAGGTCCTGCAGATGCTCGCGTATGAGCCGTTGCTCGTGCTCATGGTGGTGGGCGTCTACCTGCAGACAGGCAGCTTCTCAGCCAACAGCGTGCTTGCGCTGGACCGGCCGCTGTTGCTTACGATGCCGATCTTCCTGGTGACGCAGACGCTGGTGATCGGCATCAAGCTGCACAAGTCGCCGTTCGATGTATCGGCCTCGCACCATGCTCATCAGGAGCTGGTTCGAGGCATCTACACGGAGTTTTCGGGACTGCAGTTGGCGCTGATCGAGCTGGCCCACTTCTACGAACTCGTCCTGCTGCTGGGCTTCGTCTGGTTCCTATGGCATACCAACTGGCTGGTAGGCGCAGCTCTCGCGCTGGCTGCGTACTTCTCTACGATACTGATGGATAACGTGACTGCACGCATGACGTGGCGCTGGCTGGTGTCCTTTATGTGGACATGGGGCATCGGATTGGCGGTGGCCAATCTGGCCGCGATCTACTTCATGCTTCGCGTGCCGCGATGAGGGTCTGAACGATGGGGATACTAGGTAAGGCCCGGGCCAAGTCGCCGTGGATCCTGCATTTCGATGCGGGGGCCTGCAACGGCTGCGACATCGAGGTCATAGCATGTCTGACGCCGGTGTATGACGTGGAACGGTTCGGGATGATGAACATCGGCAACCCGAAGCATGCCGACATCCTTCTCGTCACCGGAACATGCAATCTGCGAAACGCCCGCGTCCTGAAGAACCTCTATGCCCAGATGCCTGAGCCCAAGGCCGTGGTAGCCATCGGCGCGTGCGCCCTTTCCGGAGGCGTTTTCCACGAGTGCTACAACGTGCTGGGAGGCGTTGAGGGCATCATCCCGGTGGACGTGTGGGTGCCCGGCTGCGCCCCGAAGCCCGAGGCCATCATCGAGGGCGCGGTCATGGCAGTTCAGAGAATGCAGGAACGCGCGTCGGGCAAGGTGCAGCCGTCTGAGGACGAATCTGAGGACGAGCATGCCTGAGACCCCCAAGCATGAGGGCGGCCGCCCTCCCGTCCAGGTTGACAATGTGGAGACCGTGCTGCTGACCGACCTGACCGCTCGTGTCCAGGCAGCGCACGAGCAGGGGCTGCGGTTCGTCACGGCGACGTGTCTCGATGCGGGTGACGACTACGAACTCTACTACCATTTCGCTCACGGCGCAGCGCTCTCGCACCTGCACGTCCGCGTGAAGAAAGGCACGCCGGTTCCCAGCATCAGCGGCATCTACATGTGCGCATTCCTCGTCGAGAACGAGATCAAGGAGCTGTTCGGAGTGCCGATCACCGATATCGTCATTGACTACAAAGGGCATCTGCTGCTCACCGATGGCGGTCCCACGACCCCCATGCTCAAGCGGCAGTCGCCGACGTCATCCTAGAACGCATGGCACGAAGAACTACCATACCGTTCGGTCCTCAACACCCTGTTCTCCCCGAGCCCATACAGCTCAAGCTAACGCTCGACAACGAGACGGTTGTCGAAGCCATTCCGCACATCGGCTACGTTCATCGCGGGGTCGAGAAGGCCGGAGAGCGCATGGACTTCGGCCAGAACGTGTTCCTGGTCGAGCGCATCTGCGGCATCTGCAGCTTCATCCACGCGCTGTGCTATTGTCAGGGCATCGAGAAGCTGATGGACGTTGAGGTCCCTCCGAGAGCTCGCTACTTGCGGGTCATCTGGAGTGAGCTCCACCGCATGCAGAGCCATCATCTCTGGCTTGGCCTGCTGGCCGACGCCTTCGGCTACGAAAGCCTGTTCATGCAGTTCTGGCGCAACCGCGAGCGACTCATGGACATCTTCGAGCGCACTGCCGGGAGCCGCGTCATCATCTCCACATGCGCGATTGGCGGCGTTCGACGAGACATCAGCCCCGAGAACCTGCAATACATCCTGGACGAACTCGTGGTGATCCAGAAAACACTGGATGATGCTGTGGATGTGGTGCTGAACGATCGGACCATTCGGGCGAGAACGGTCGGCAAGGGCGTCCTGACAGCCAAGCAGGCGCTCGAACTGGGCGCCGTTGGGCCGGTATTGCGCGGCAGCGGGGTGGCGGTTGATGCGAGGACCGAGGGCTTTGCAGCCTATGGTGAGCTCGGAATCGAGCCGGTGACGGAAGAGGCCGGGGATTCGTATGCCAGAACGAAGGTGCGCGCCCGCGAATGCTATCAGTCCCTCGACCTTGTCCGCCGCGCGATCGAACGGTTGCCTGACGGTGACATAGCCGTGCGCCCGCGGGGTCGACCGGACGGGCGCACGGTGTCACGCGTTGAGCAGCCTCGAGGCGAGCTGTTCTACTTCATGGGCGCGGACGGAAGCGCCAGGCTGGACCGGCTGCGAATTCGCACGCCCACATTTGCTAACGTGCCTCCGCTGGTAGCCATGCTGCCCGGGTGTGAGATGGCGGATGTGCCCGTGATCACGCTTTCCATAGACCCATGCATCAGTTGTACGGAGCGATAAAGCCATGATGCTGAGCCGCGTGCTCTCCAACCTGTTTTCGCGACCGGCCACCAGGCCATTCCCCAAGACGTCGCGCGAGCCCGTCGAGGGCTATCGTGGCGCGGTGGAGTTCTCGCAGGAGGAGTGTGTCTTCTGCGGCGCCTGCGCGTTGCGGTGTCCGGCGAACGCGATCGAGGTGGACAGACCGGCCAAGACGCTCAAGTTCGACCTGTTCAAGTGTATCCATTGCGCATGCTGCGCCGAAGCTTGCAAGCGGGGGTGCGTCCAGTTGCGGTCGGCATACCATCCGCCGGTGTACCAGAAGCCGGAGTTCGAGTTCAGCGGGGCGCCTGTACTTGCGGCAGAGGCCAGCCCCGCGACAGAGTAGTCCCCGTCAGGCCTGCACAGCGACGGCAACAAGCGACCGCCACTCTTCCTCCAGCCGCGGCATCCATGCGGCGCGCTGTGCGAGCTGTTCCACCACGAGTCGCGCTACATAGACGCCGAAGAGGGCGCGCATGTCAGCCCGATCCATGCCAACGAGTGCTTCGTACCGCGAGATGGCCCGGGTGAAGGCCTGTCCCATGGCAGTCCGTGGATCCCAGAGCGCCTGAGCACGGGTCGCGCTGGGACCGGTGCCGCCCGGCGGATCGAACCATGCGGTACGGGCAAGCGTGAAAAGATCGTACAGAGGCCAGCCCGGACGTGAGAACTCCCAGTCTATGACGTAGATGCGATCATGGTCGGCGATGAGCGCGTTGTTCGGGTTGAAGTCGCCGTGAATCCTCGAGATCGCTCTGGCGCGGCAACCTGCCGATCGGGCAACTCCGGTGAGCCACGACGCCTGGGGCTCTGACAGCATCCCGGTCTCTTGAAGCTGCACGATGGCGTCCAGCGCACGCACCTCCTCGGCTGCGTCGCTCGCCGCGTCCGGGGTCGCCGTCGTCTGATGCAGCTCCCATATCCAGTCGGCCATGAGCTGGAACAGCCTGACCAACTCCTGCAGATCGCCTTCGTCGCGCGCTATGCGCATGCGAAGGGCCATGGGCAGCCCGGGCACACAGGTCTCGACTGAAGCCAGTGTGCCATCCACATGACCGCAGAAGACCGGATCCGGTACATCCGACCGGAGCTCGGAGATGCCCGACAGGACCTCCAGGGAGGAGAAGTTGCAGACGAGCCGCTCGGGGTGCTCGGGAGTGCGCGGCATCCTCAGGACATACCGCGGTTCGTCATCGGAGCCCACGAAGAGCAGCATCACCACCGAGCCGCCCGGCAACGCTGTCGTGTCGAGCTTTACCGGCGACAGGTGGGCAGAACGGGGCGTGTCCGGCAACACGCCCATGGCCAGCATGTGGTCGAGGACTGGCGTCATCGGGCAGGCTCCGCCACAAGGAGGAACGAGTCGGAGAGCGCTCTCGCCATGGCTCCGCACAGTGATGCCGGAGTATGACCGAACAGCGCCTGGGCGACGAGACGCCAGGATCGCCGGCGGAGGTAGGACGCATAGCGACGCACCAGGTAGGTGATCGCTCGGTCATCGTCGGCCGGAACGATGAAGCGTGGGTCCCGGTAGTTGGGGACTGCAAGGAAGACGGACGGTGGCCGAAAGCCCGCCCGTGCCAGAAGATGCCGATATCCGCCGTAGGAGTACGTGTAGGTGCGGTAGGGTTGGCCTTTCCGGATCCTGGCAACGAGCTCCGCCATGGGGCGAGGCATCAGGCTGGTGTATCGCAGGCCACTGTGATCACGGGTACCGAGGAAGTAGAGATAGCCGAACCGGTTCTCGATGCCGACAACAAGACTGCCGTCGGGACGCAGCACCCGTCGGCACTCGGCCAGACAGCGGAGCTGCACCTCTGCGGGAGAGCCCGTCTGCGTTGCGCTTCCGACGTACTCGAGCACTCCGTTCATGATGACCAGATCGAAACTAGCGTCGGCGAACGGGAGGCGACCGTCATCAAGCGGATCAATGCGCAGAGGATGAAGGTTGGCGAATCCCTCTTGCTCGGCTCGCATGGACAGGAAACGCAGGGTGTACGGGTTCGTGTCCATCGCCATCACCGAATGGCAGTGCGGCGCGAGGCCGCATGCGACGGCGCCCCATCCTGCGCCGAGATCGGCGACGCTAGATTGCGGCGTCAGGGGAACCACTGTCCGGAAGTCGGCACGGTTGGTACCGAGCACATAGCGAACGAGCTCGGGGTCCTTGAACTTGCCGAGGATGTTCTCCGCTGCATATCGGTAGCCGTGGCTTCGCGTGATCTCCAGCATGAAGTCCATCTGGTCAGGCGACAGATGGTTCCAGTAGTGCTCGCGAGTGCTGAAGTCAGCAATACCGTCGTTCAGGGGATACGTACGCGAGCACGGTTCACAGAGGTAACCCTCTGCCCTCTGGCGAAGAGGGGCGCGGCAAAGCGGGCACGCGTACTGACTTGCCAATCCGGTATTCCTTGCTATTGCCGACGTCGCGGATATGCCCTGGTCGGTTTCCGCGTGTGCGTCACGAGGATACAGACGGCGAGATGAGCGGCTGGTAACCTGCCGATCGCAACGCGGCGACGGTTGCACGGCCGTGCATGACGCTGTGGGGAGGACATGGGAAGTGATCACGGTATCCAGACGCGAAGTAGTGATCGGCGCGTCCGTTGCGATTGCGGGCCACAGACTACGGCACGGAAGGAGTCGACCCATGGAGTCGCTCGACTACGCCCAGATGGAGCGGATGGGTGATTGGCTTCATCATCCGTCGCTCGGAGATCCCTCGTGGGATGCCTTCGTGCGACTCGCGAACAACCCGATCCACACAGGGCGCGAACCCTACTGGTGGCCCGTGAACGGCACGCTGTTTCGCGACCCGATATCGGGCCGGTGGTATGCCTACGTGAGCGTGTATCCGCGCGGGTACTGGCCGCCGCCGCCGGCGGATGCGCTGATCCTGCGCGAGGACCGTAACGGGCGCTGGACGGAAGTCGGTTATGTCTTCGGGGCATCGCGACCGCCCTATACCAGGAAGGATGGACGTCTCGGGGCAGCGACTGATGTCTCGGTGGTCTTCCATGATGGCGCGTACCATGCGCTGTTCGGCTGGTGTGATCCCGAGAACAAGCGAGGAGGACTTGGCTACGCGCGAGCCGAGCGACCGGAGGGCCCGTTCGTGTGTTCGAACGAGCCCATCCACGACGACGCCCGGCAGAAACCGATCTTTGGCAGGTACGTGCGAGCCTACGCGTCCACGCTGATACGACGGCGAGGCGACTGGCTGATCCTCCATATGATGAGCACGCCGGGCAATGCCGGAGGAACGTGGGGGCTCTTTGCGATGGTCGCGCGCGCGGCTGAAGGTCCCTATTCGGCGCCTGCGCCTCTCGTCTTGCCACAGACACAGGTCTACCATCCACCTCTGGCCGAGTTCTTCCCGGCGTTTGTGCACGGCGGGCGCGTGTATGCGCCAGCGACATCTGTCGCGGCCAATCGAAGCTGGCAGGTTCTGTTCAGTGCGCCGTTGGAAAGGGCTCACGAGCAGAGCGCCTGGCGGCTGGACCAGGAAGGCTCCCTATGGCACAACGTGCCCGACGCGTGGGAGGGACGCGGCATCTGGGGCCAGACGCTGGCGTGCGCGGTCACGCCATCCGGCACGTTGCGCGCCATGTACCCGGCCAAGAGCCGGGAGGATGTCGGCGCTGTTGGTCTCGCTGAGCGACCGTGGACGAAGCCGCACAAACACGGGTTTGCGGTCGGCGCGCCAAACGCGCGTTCGTATGCCGTTCTGCGCCGTGCGTTCGCCACGTTCCATCTCGAAGCAGTACTGGAGGCAGCGGGAAGCTGGAAACTGTGCTGGGCTTGCCGGGGTCCCCTTGGGCCCGATCATCCGTGGGCCGACAGCAGGCCGCACGCTCTGATGGGTCGCGACCGCGTTGAGTGGCGGTGGACCGCCGGCGCATGGCGACTGGTTCGCGTCGCCGCCGACGGCAGTGAACGTCTCTACGCCGAGGGCATGGCTTCGGAGTTCCGCATGCCGCTCCTGATCCAGGTTAGCCAACAAGAGAACGAGCTGACCCTCGGTCTGGCCGGCCGGTTCCTGTGGACGGGGAAGATACCTGCCGCGATAGGTCGCATCGAGCTTGTTGCCGAGGAGGGGAGCTACATCAGCGCGGACCGCTTCGCCGTGGCGGGGATCGCGCAGACCTACGAGGAGGTCTGGCTGGCCAGCGATGCTCTGGCGGGATATGGCGTACCTGCAGGCGAGTGGACAGCTCTGAACGCCCCGGGCTTCCGCTTTGGGACGGGCTACGAGACCACCACGACCGGCGCCAGGGCAAAGTGGAACGTGCAAGGGACCAGGCTTGAGCTCTGGGCGCCGCGGGGCGCTCGCTATGGCGTGGGTCAGCTCATCCTCGACGGCGCAGCAGCCGCACGCATCGACTTCCGAGCCGATCGGGAAGTTCCCAGCGCGCCGCTGTGGTCGCAGGCGGTGCCCGATGGGCGCCATGCGCTGATCCTCGAGGCAGTTGATGGCGCCGTGCCGTGCGACTGCCTATCGGTCCAGCGCCATGCATAGGCTCAGCCTGGACACGCCTGGTGAACCTATCCCGACCTGACCGCTAGTCGTCGTTCGATGAGGCCTGCTCGTCAGAGACTATCCGGAGACCGAGCTCGCGAAGTTGCGCCTCGTCCACCGTGGATGGCGCCCCCATGAGGGGATCGCTGCCGCCGCCGATCTTGGGGAATGCCATCACCTCGCGGATGTTGTCGGTGTCCGTGAGGAGCATCACCAGCCTGTCAATGCCTGGCGCGACGCCCCCATGCGGAGGCGCTCCGTAGGTGAATGCGTCCAGCATGTGGCCGAAGCGTTCCCGTTGGATCTGTTCGGAGAGCCCGAGAAGCTTGAACACGCGCGCCTGGATGTCAGGCCGATGGATGCGGATCGAGCCGGAGCCCCACTCGACGCCGTTGCACACGATGTCGTAGCATTGGGCCCGCACCCGCGCGGGATCGGACTCAAGGAACTCCAGATCCTCTTCATGAGGCATCGTGAATGGATGATGCTGGGCGTCCCAACGCTGTTCGTCCTCATTCCATTCGACGAGCGGAAAGTCGGTGATCCAGCAGAAGTGCAGCACCTCGGTGTCGGCCAGGTCCAGCTTGCGGCCGATCTCCGTGCGGAATCTGCCCAGCACTGTTGCCGCCGTCGGCGCCGCGTCAGCGACGATCAGCAGGAGGTCGCCTGCTTCCGCACCCGTGTCCTCGATGATCCGCGCCTTCTCCGCATCGCTCAGATGCTTGGCGGCAGGTCCGCGCAGGGACAGGCGAGACGGTTCGTGGGCATCCTCGGCGGCCTCGACGGCGAGATGCGCAAGGCCCCTGGCGCCCCATGCACGAGCCTGGCGTCCTAGATCGTCCAGAGCCTTGCGGCTGAGCTGCGCGCCCTCCGGATAGCGGACGCACCGCACTACGCCGCCCGAGGCCAGCGTGTCGCGGAACACGGAGAACTCCGTAGCACGGAGTCCTTCGGACAGATCCACGATCTCCAGGCCGAATCGCAGGTCAGGTTTGTCGGTTCCGTAACGGAGCAACGCGTCGTCGTAGGTCAGCCTCGTGAAGGGCTTGGCCCCGATGCGTTTCGCGGAGCACTCCTCGATCACTGCGATGGTGAGCTCTTCGGTGACACGAAGGATGTCTTCCTGCTTGACGAAGGACATCTCCATGTCGAGCTGAGTGAACTCCGGCTGACGGTCTGCGCGCTGGGCCTCGTCGCGAAAACAGCGGGCGATCTGGTAATAGCGTTCGGCTCCGGCGACCATCAGGAGCTGCTTGTACTGCTGCGGCGACTGAGGGAGTGCATAAAACAGCCCGGGGGACAGGCGATACGGCACCAGATAGTCGCGGGCTCCTTCGGGTGTCGAGCGGGTAAAAATGGGCGTCTCGATCTCAAGGAAACCCCTAGCATCGAGGAACCTGCGCATGGCGGCGATGACGCTGTGGCGCAGCCGGAGCATGCTCTGCATCCTGGGACGCCTCAAGTCCAGATATCTGTAGCGCAGACGCAGTTCCTCGTTGACCAGCGGCATCTGGGTTTCGTCATTCAGAGGGAACGGCAGAGGCTGACGGCAGGTGTTGAGGACCTGCACCGCGTGGACCTGCACTGCGATCTCGCCGGTGTCCAGTCGCGGATTCGCCATGCCCGGTGCGCGCATCTGCACATCGCCCGTCACGCTCAGCACGTACTCGTTCTTCACGTCGCTCAGCGCCGCTAGCACCTGGGGCGATGACGAGGCGTCTGCCCGCAGCTGGACGATGCCGCTCCGATCGCGGAGGTCCACGAACACGAGATCGCCGTGGCTGCGGATCGAGTGCACCCATCCGTTCAGGGTGACCGTGGAGCCCGTGTCATCGGCGCGAAGCTCTCCGCAGTATCGCGTTCTCTGCCAATCTATCACCGGTGTGACTGTCTCCTTCTGCCTAGCTTGGGGGCTGCGGCGGCAGTGCTGACGCCGCGCTCTTCTCCAGTTGGTCTATTGCCACTTCGCATTGCTCGCCCGACTGCATGTCTTTGAGAGTCGCCACGCCGCGAGCCATCTCGTCGTCACCCATGATGGCCACCCAGCGCGCATTCAGGCGACTCGCAGCCCGCATCTGCGCCTTCAGGCTGCGCCCGAGATAGTCCGTCTCTGTGGCAATGCCCTGCCGCCGCAACGCGTGCACAAGTCGGACGGCACGAGCGGATGCCTCGGGACCCACTGCCGCCACGAAAACGGAAGGCGTCTCGTCGTCAACTTCCAGCGCGCGGTTGAGCTGGTCAAGCACGATCAGGCAACGTTCCGTTCCAATGCCAAACCCGATGCCCGGTGTAGGCTTGCCGCCGCACGACTCGACGAGCCCGTCGTACCGTCCGCCGCCGCCAATCACGTTCTGGGCGCCGAGCTGAGGGCTGATGCTCTCGAACGCTGTCTTGGTGTAGTAGTCGAAGCCGCGCACGAGCAGCGGGTCAAGCGTATAGCGAATGCCAAGCGCACTCAGATGGCTTCGCAGCCGTTCGAAGTGCAAGGAGCACTCGGTGCAGAGATGGTCGAGCAACTTCGGCGCGTCCGCGAGGGCAGCGTGATCCCGAGGGTCCTTGCTGTCGAGCATGCGCAACGGGTTCTCGCGGAACCTGCGCTGATTGTCCGGGCTCATAGCGTCAAGGCGGGGTTCCGCAAACGCGAGGAGCGCTTTGAGATGCTCCGGCCGACATGCTGGACAACCGACCGAGTTTAGTTTGAGCTCGGCATCCAGAATGCCGACGCGACGAAAGAACTCTATGGCGAGGCTAATAACTTCGGCATCAACGGCGGAGTCCTGCGCGCCGATTACCTCAACGCCCGTCTGCTGATGTTCCCGATATCGTCCCCGCTGGCCGTGTTCATAGCGGTAGATCGTGGCGATGTAGTACACCTTGAGCGTCGAAGCTTCAGCGATGAGACCATGTTCGAGGAGAGCCCGGACCACGGGAGCCGTGCCCTCGGGCCGCAGGGTCATGCTCCGGCCGCCACGGTCCGTGAACGTGAACATCTCTTTGGCCACGATGTCGGTGCCGTCGCCTATGCTGCGCGTAAAGAGCTCGGTGGACTCCATTACAGGTGTGCGAATCTCCCGGTACCCGTAAATGCGGCAGATGTCGCGGAACGCCGCTTCGAGCGCTCGCCAGCGTGCGGCATGCAGCCAGGGGTCTCGATCGGGCTGCAACGGCAGCACATCGTGCATGTAGGGAGGAGCAGTGTACTTGGTGGCCATGAACTCGCTCAGCGCATCCGTCGGGTAAGGTCGCCCATTGTACCGGCTAAGAGGCGGCAGTGTCGAGAACGATGGTCGTCTGGCCGATCATCTGTAGCAATGGCGGTTGTTGAAATGGCAGAAAGGTGTCGGTGCAACTATTGACAGTAGACGGCTGTGTGTGTATACTGCCGAGCGGTGGAGGGACCAACGCTATGACGAAGGGCTTGACCGACAAACAGGAGCGTATCCTGAACTACATCATGGACTTCGTGGGCGAGCGAGGGTACCCGCCGAGCATCCGGGAGATAGGCAACCAGTTCGGCATCACAAGTCTCCGAGGGGTGACGGTTCATCTGGACGCTCTGGAGCGCAAAGGGTTCATCAAGCGAGCCAGCACCTCGCGTTCCATTACCGTCGTGGGACGCACGGGCGGCAACGCGCCATCTCGCAATGCCGTGTTCCTCCCGATTGTTGGCACCATTGCCGCAGGTACTCCCATCACAGCGACCGAGAACATCGAGGGCTTTGTGCCGGTCCCTGCCGACATCGTGCGCAACAACATGGGTGCATTCGTTCTGCGCGTGCGTGGCGACAGCATGATTGATGACCATATCATGCCGCGCGATCTGGTCATCATTCGGCCTCAGGAGACCGCGCAGAACGGCGAGATCGTGGCCGTGCTGCTGGGAGACGAAGCGACCGTGAAGCGGATCGAGTTCGTTAACGGGCGCGTTCGGCTGTTGCCTGCGAATCGTGCCTATCAGCCCATCGAAGTCAGGCGCGAGGACAGCCGGGTCATCGGCAAGGTGATCGGGCTCATACGGAGCTATCAGCCGATTAACCTCTAGTGGGTGGCGGACCAATGATCGGTTCCGTCACATAGAGCGGCGCAAGATCGAGCGCCCTGGTCAGGAGGCCGCGCCCCTCCTTTGCCCGCGCTACCCGTGCGATGGTCTGCGCGTCCGGAGATACCTCGAGCATCTCTACGCGATGCGGACCCCGCGAGAGCGCCTCGAAGGTGGGCATCGAGCCGAGATCCGACGTGTAAGCCAGCACCATCGGGTCCCAGGATGTAAGCGACGCGACGCGCTCAACCAGTTGCTCGAAGGGGGCAACGCCCGGCTCCGATACCGCAACCCCATCCTGATCGAATCCCTGCCAGTAGGCGGTGCCAGGCCGAGCCCGAATCAGCGCAACCACCGGCGATACCTGGGCTGCGGAGGCCACCGCTTCCAGGGAAGTCACGCCGACCAGCGGTATGCCGCGCGCCCAGGCCAGCGCCTTGGCAGTCATCACGCCAATGCGCATTCCCGTGAACGACCCCGGTCCGGTATCGGCGGCAATCAGTGTGACGTCATCGAGCGACACGCCTGCCGCCGACAGCGCTTCATGGATCGTCGGCAACAGTCGTTCCAGCAGGCGCATCTCATGGGCAAACTCACGCTGAGCGAGCGGAGTTTCGCCTTCCACGACAGCCACGCTGCAGGTCTGGCCGCTCGTCGCGAGCGCAAGCATCAGGCCGTCCAAAGGTTGCTCCACCGATCGATATCAGTGTCTGGCTCGGAAACCAGGGTAATGCGGCGTGTACTCCCATCCGCGTGCGCGATAGTCACCCATATGTGCGGGACCGGGATACTGTCGCCGAGTCGTTCGGGCCACTCGATGAGCATCACGGCGCCGCTGCCAAGGTATTCCTCCCACCCCACATCGCGGAGAGCGCCGGCGGCCTCCAATCGGTAGGGGTCGAAGTGCACGACGAGCCTTGGACCGAGCCGATACTCGTGGATCAGTGCAAAGGACGGACTCGTCACCGGCTCTGCAATGCCGTAGCCGGCGACGATACCCTGCGCGAGCGTCGTCTTACCGACGCCCAGATCTCCGCTGAGGAGAACTACATCGCCAGGCTCCAGGCGATCGCCGAGTCGACGTCCGGCCTCGATGGTGGCGTCAGGAGTCGCGCACTCCGTCGAAATGTGCACGGCGCTATGCTCGCCCATAGGCGGACCCGACGTACACGAAACCGTAAGCGGCTGCGAGTGCGGCCATCACGACTACCGTGAGGACCATGATGATCGTGCGATAGCGCGTTGGCATCAACGCCGCGTATCCGGTCGCCCAGCCGATAGCTATCGGCAGCAGGCACGGGTACAGATAGCGCCCCTGAGCCTGGAAGTAGGTCCACGTGAACCCAACGAAGGACAGCAGAATCAGAGCCGTTGTCATGCCCGCCGCGAGCGCAAAGCTCCGGGCAGGACTCGACTTCCACAGCCCGAATGCCGCCGTACGGACGGCGCCAATGGCGCCAAGCATGAAGATGGCTCCCCAGACCCAGTAGAACGACGGCGGCAGGAAGCTCGGCGCTCCTATGGCCGCGCGGACGGGTGTAGTGAAGGCCCCGAAGAACGTCCGAACCGACCAGTCGGCGACCAGGGCAAAGTACGCTCGGCGATCCATGACCGGGCCTGGACGCAGATCGCCGGTCATGTGGTCTACCCCGAGCCGCTGTTGCCCGATCCAGTCCGATGCTCGCGAGGTCTTGGCGAACTCCTCGTGAAACGCCCTGATGGGCATCATCTGGCCGTACCGCGCGACATTGAGGGCGAGCCATGGAGAGGCGATGGCAACGGCAGCAAGCATCGGCCAGAGCGCGCGACGAATGCGAACAGTCACCGATGCAGACGGTCCGCTCATAGCGAGCACCAGAGCAGCGCCCGGCAGCAGCAGCACACCGCTCAGCTTGGTGAGGATGGCTGCACCGACGAGGACGCCGAGCCACAATGCGCGGCCCGCATTCGCTCCTTGCGTGACGATCCGAGCAGCGGTCAGCATGGACAGCGAGAAGAGACATTCGATGGCGGCGTCATTGCCAACAGCGGAGTGTACCGCCTGGCGCATCGGCAGCAGGGCTGCCAACGCTACGGCCATCACCGGAATATCGGGACGCTTGGGAGCAAGAAGACGCGCTGTCGCCCAGATCGCCCACAGGGAGATGAGACCGAATAGGACGGACACGGCTCGCATGCCGAGCAGGCCCAGCGGGTGTCCCAGAGCGGCGGCGGCATAGTAGAGAGGCGGCTGATGCCACTGGTAGGTTGGGAACTGCCGGTCCGCCCGCGTCGGGAGGCGATGCCCGATCGCGAGCGCCTTTACATAACCGACATGCGCTGCCTCATCCGGTGCGTTGATCAGACTGCCGTCGGTCACCAGCGGCGTGACGGTTGCGAGCTTCCACGCAAAGAACACGAACAGCAGGACGAGCCCCATCGCCCACAGTCGGTCTCGCTCGATGGCGGGGGGCTCCGATCTCGAAGGCGTTGCGCTGGCCGGTCGGGAGGATGATCGCGTCTGTGCGCGGGAGCGCCTTCTGCTCATGGGCGGGGCTCCTCAGTCGTCACAAACCGTAGCACGACAGCTCCGCGGCCGGATGCCTGCGGCAGGGGTTGCGCGGCGCCGGTCCGCACTGCGTCGCCGATGAGCCCGCGCCAGTGGTCGCCGGTCTCGGCTTGGTCGTACCACCGCAACAGGAGGGCGCTCTCGGTGCCTGCTCTGATGGCCTCTCGAAGAAGCTGGGCGCCTTCCGGCGTGGCAGCCTGGGGAGCAAACTGCAGGTTCACGATCGCATAGGGGAAGCCCTCGCGTGCGAACCATGCTGCCATGTCATGTCCCGTGCGGAAGTCCTGGTAGGGGATGTACGCCGAATGGGGAGCGTTCCCCCAGAGTACGGGGCGTTGCAGATAGAAGCCGCGCGTTTCCTCAAACAGCACAACGCCCTCCTGCGGCAGTGTGTTCGCGTTCAGCCACTGTTGCGAGCGATACACGTTGACCTGCCTCGCGATGAACTCCTCTGAAGCCGCCGGCGAGCCCGCCAGGCGCGCTTGCGTAACCATGCGCGGCAGGGCATGCGCGCCCAGCACGATGATCTGAATGCCAATCGCCGCGGCCGCGGTCGTCACCAGCGCTCGGGACCGACGCACCAGGCCCATCACGCCCCACGATCCGACCACTGCCAGAAGCGGCAAGGCAGGGATCAGGTAGCGCGCATACTGCATGCTGAAGGCCCACGTACCATACCAGAAAGCCATCGCCAGCAGGAGCGCAGAGACGCGCGGATCCGGTGGCCGGCGGAGGACGGCAAGCGGCACGAAGGCAAGCCAGAGGAAGCCGAGGTTCATGTAGGGTGAGGGGTCGTTGTAGTTGTGAAACAGGCGCGGCGTCGCGACGAGCGAGAATGGGGCCAGAGCCAGATTCCTGATCCGATCAGCCGCAGAAGGCTCGGCGTACGGCGCTCTGATCGGACGCAAGTCGTCGCTGAGAGCAGGCAGACGCGCGTCCAATCCGAAGCTTGTGTGCTCGCCTGCGTACAGACGAGCGCGCTCGGCGTCCCAGTTCTTCCCGCCGAACACCGAGTAGGCGAACGGATAGACCGGGTTGCCCGTGAGCAGCCACGTGCGGAGGTAGAACGGCGTTCCTACGACGATGGCGAGACCGAGGATCGGCAGCGCCGCTCGCATCGATCCGCAGACGACTATCCCGAGCACGATCGCTGCCGTGGCTGGCACGAGGCTGAGGGTCTTGACGGCAAGGGCGAATCCCAGGCTGAGGCCGAGCGAGGCTGCGCTGGCCGGATGCCGATCGTCGTACAGCGCTGCCAGGCACAGGAACGCAAGGACGACGTAGAACGCCTGAGCCAGCTCGATGTAGGCAATGCCTGCCTCCCACACTGCGACTGGGGTAACGGCGAAGACGAGAGCTCCGAGCCAGGCCCCTGTGGGAGGTAGCAGGCGGCGGGCGAGACGGTAGGTCGTGGCGCAGGCGAGGACGCCGAACGCCCAGTGCATTAGCTTGGCTGCCGCGAAACCATCGAACGCGAGGGCGATCGTGAACAGCATCTGCGTCAGGAAGGGAAAGTAGGAGTGATGGTCTGTCGGCAGCTCGATGACACGGCCCTCGCGCAGATACGCCTTCGGTACCGCCAGATGATAGGAGAGACTGTCCCACTCATGCGCGGCAGGCGGAACGAAGCAGTCGATCAAGGGCAGTATGGACACGCTCACGAGCAGCATCAGGAAAACAACGGCCAGCCAGCGAGGCGTTATCGGCGCCTTCGGTGGTGCCTCGCCGACGGGGTACCGCCAGAGGCTCCGCCCGCCAAGAAGCGCTAGCGGCGTGAGGACAAGACCCAGAGCGAGCAGTACGGTCCGATTCAGAGCGCCTGCGAGCCCGATGATCCATGCAAGATAGGCGAGGAAGCCAAGACCGAGGCCGCTGCCCAGCAAGAGGGCTTCAGTCCGCGACCAGCGTCCTCGGGCAAGGCGCACCGACAGTGCGGAACCGGCGCCAGTCGCCAATGCCCAGACGCAGCTCGCAACGAGAATGGCGTTCACAGCGCGACAAGCTCCGCAGCCAGTTGCCAATCACCCGGTTCGCCAGCGACATGGACTCGGCCGAGCCAGCGTGCGTGGCTCCCAGCGTGCGCGATGAGGGTGCCCTCAACCATCTCCCCTGTCGGCAGCTCGGCGTGCGTGTGGCCGCCGATGATGATGTCGAGACCGCGTACCGTGGCTGCCAGCCTGCGATCGACAGCCAGTCCGCAGTGACTGAGGCAGACCAGCAAGTCGCATGCAGGACGTTCCTGGGTCACCACCCGCTTCGCCGCCTCGAAGGGATCCTCGAACACGTACGGGCTCAGGTGTTTGACGCTCATACGCTCGGTGATCATCGGCACGGTCAGCCCGAACACGCAGACACTTCCCAGACCCAGATCGTCGAATCGGACGAGCGGGATGCACGGGAGGGGGATGGCATCGGAACGTGAGCGCACGTTTGCCGACAGCATGGGAAAGCGTGCACGACGGGCCTTTGCGTGAAAGCCCATCTGCGTGAAATGGAACTCACGATTCCCGACGGCCATGGCATCGTAGCCGGTATCAGACATATGGTCCAGCGCCGGCTCACCGTCCGGGCGAAACGTCGCGTTACCCGACCCGATCGCGTCGCCTGCATCGAGCAACAGCGCCGGTGAGCCCACTGACGCGCGCTCGAGCCGAATGCGCTCGGCCTTGGCGATCGTGAGCTTGGCGTGGAGGTCGTTGGTGTGCAGGATGGTCAGGGCACGCATGGCTGTGGGCGCAGGATTCTCGAGAGTCTAGCACAGGGCTCGCAGTGTCGGATGGTCCGCTGGGCAGAAGGTTCCGCCGTGGAACTCTAGCGGATCCGGGGCGTCTATACAATCGCGCGGACGTTAATCGTCCGACCGCACTGGGTGTTGTCGGCCCGAAACGACCCATGTCACGCGTCACGAGAGGAGATGCCGATGGGAGACGGATCCGCTCCGACTGCAGCCAAATGGGATTACCTGGTCATCAAAGTCCATGCTCGCCACGAAGACGTCCTGCAGGAGGCGCTCAGCGCCAAGGGCGCAGAGGGATGGGAGCTCGTGTTCATCTCCGAGCCCATCACATGTGAGTATCGGTGTGTGTTTCGCCGGCCTGCCGCCTAGTCCTGTCACACGAGGTTCATCGATCTAGCCTGTCCCTGTGCAGGGCCACCATCCAGTGAGACGCGGGCGCTTCGAAAGAGGCGCCCGCGTCGCGCATCAAGGACGCGGCCAGATGCACAGGTGTAGAGCAGCTCAGGAAAGAGACTCGCCGGGACGTAGGGCGTGGACCGTAACGTCCGGCCGATCCTCAAGCAAGTCGGCCAGCTCGGCGGGCGTTCCAGAGAGTACCGCGAAGGTGCCGTGGTGCATGGGCACGACGTGCTGAACTCCGAGCAGCCGCACGGCCATCGCCGCCTCCTGGGGAGACATCGTGTAGTGCCCTCCCACGGGAAGCAGAGCGAGGATGGGCTTGTAGAGCTCGCCGATCAGCTTCATGTCGCCGAAGACGTTGGTATCTCCGGCATGATAGACGGGCGCGCCATTCGGCAGCGTTACAACGAAGCCGGCGGCCTCGCCGCCGTACAGACTGCGGTCTCCGTCCCGGATCGAGCTCGAGTGATAGGCGTGGACCATCGTCGCCCGGCAGTTTCCGAACCCGACTGTGCCGCCCTTGTTCATGCCGACGACGTTGCGGACCCCCTTGCCGCTTAGCCACTCTGCAATCTCGACCATGGCAATGACGGTAGCTCCCGTCCGCCTGGCTATGTCCATAGTATCGCCAACGTGGTCGG
>JAAYVH010000232.1 GCA_012517255.1 Chthonomonadales bacterium | reverse complement strand
GCCCTGCGGGCCGGTCTGAACAATGTCGGCCCTTCAGGCCGAACGACCGCCATCCGGACGAACATCGCCCGCCTTGATTTCGACACGGCGCTTCGCGCCGGCTCAATCACCGGCGGGCTGCGTGCGCACCCTATAGCGGCGTATCAGCCGGACGGCCAGCGTCACGCGTGATATGGGCGAACCAACCGCGCGTATCCGCGTCCCTTTTCACGGCAGTTCCGCTCGGCGGTTGATTCGCCCCTACGGGCTGCTGGATCGCGGGCACCATGGCGAACGACGGACCGCCACGTCATCGCGATCGCAGCGACGCGATCCCGAGCAGGCGGTTCCGTTCGGCGGTTGATTCGCCCCTACGCGGCCTCCGCGGGTCGCGTGCACCATGGCGAAGGATGGACCGTCATGTCATCGCGATCGCAGCGACGCGATCCCGAGCAGTCAACGGCGATCAGCGCAGCGGCGTCGCCATACGGGTCGAGCAAACGCCTTCGGGATTGTCCGGTACGGATCCGTATGGACTTCGCTGCGCTCGCAATGGCATGCAGGAGGCGCCGTCGACAATGAGATGCGCCGTGGCAATCGCTCCGTGGCGGGATCGGGCACGTTGCGGCTAGAGGGGAGTCTTTCCGTTGTCCACAGCCACCGTCTCCACCGCCAGTCCTTTCTCTCTAAGGCGGGCGAGCTGGGCAGGCTGGGCGCCGTCGTCGGTGATGAGCAGGTCGGCGTCGGCGATGGCGGCGGATGCGGCGAAGGCGACTCGCCCAATCTTGTCGGAGTCGGCCAGCACAATGCTCTGAGCCCCGCACCGCAGCATGCGCCGCTTCACCTCCGCAGCATCGAAATCCACCACGGTGAAGCCGGCCTCGGCCTCGACGCCATTGAAGCCGAGAAACGTCTTGTCCACCCGAAAGCCGTCCAGGAATCGGGTCGCGAGCGGACCGAGGGTCGCCCTGCGAGCCCGCTGCACCTGCCCGCCAATCATGATGACGTCGATGCCCGGACACTCCATGAGCACGGCGGCGTTGGCCAGCGAGTTGGTGACGACGGTGAGCGGACGGCGGTCGCGGAGCGCCAGCGCCAGTTCCAGGGTCGTCGTGCCTGCATCGAGCAGGACCGTCTCACTTGGATGCACCAGTCTTGCGGCTGCCCGCGCGATGGCCTGCTTTTCCGCATGGCGCATGACGGTGCGCTCGTCGTGACTGGGCTCGAAGAGGGTGCCCTCGGCGCGAATGGCTCCGCCATGGGTGCGCACGAGGAGCCCCTTGCTCTCCAGCCGCGCCAGGTCGGCCCGGATGGTCGGAGCCGAGACGCCGAACGCCTCGGCCAGATCTTCAACCGATACGGCGCCCGCGTCGCGCACCTTCTGCACTATGGCCCGCTGTCGCTCCTCGGCAAACACACGCTCTCTCCTGACTATCGCCGGCGTCTCGACGACACATCTCTCTTTCGATTGCTTACGTACTATACTTGATTTCTTTCGTATTTTAGCGTATCCTACAGGACATGAAGGTTCATGGTCGATTCAGGGCCGGGTCATGATCGTCTACGTGGGGTTTGCTCAGCGCGACGAATGGGCGAACTGGGCCGCCGTCTATGCGCGCCATGCCGAGCGCTTCGAGGCTGCCTCCGGACGCCGCTGTCTCACGGTGCCCTATGACATGGCCGAGCCGGACTTGATGGACCGCCTGGAGCCGGAGGCCGTGGCGCTGTCGGGCTTCGCGCGGTCTTTCGAAACATACGATCCGGCGGATCTGGCCCCCATCCTCGCATGGGTGCGCACTGCGCAGACCACGCCGATCCTGGCCATCTGCGGTTCTCATCAGCTCATCGGCTATCTGTTCAATGGCGAGACCGAGGACGGTCGCAGACTCGAGGATCGGCCCATGCGGCTCCGCCGTCACGGAGAGCCGATCGTGAACGCCGACTACCATCCGGAGCACTTCATGGAGCGGGGGTTCTATGAGCTCGAGATCGTCGAAGAGGATCCGCTCTTTGCCGGCTGCGGAAGGCCGCCGATCGTGATGGAGTCGCACTACTGCGAGATCAAGCGGCTGCCTCCCGGATTCCGGCTGCTCGCGTCCACGCCAGAATGCCGCATTCAGGCCATGCGGCATACCGAGCGCCCCCTCGTCGGGGTCCAGTTCCATCCCGAGGACTACACCGAGGCGTTTCCCGACGGTCGGCGTATCCTGGAGGCGTTCTTCGCCGAGCATCTGACGGAGCCCGTAGCTACCAGTTCTCAGCAACACACGCCGGCGCCATGCCGGTGAACCAAGAGGAGTCCTGACAATGCCGAAGTCGCTGCCCATCCATCCTGACGACGTCCGTAAGCCGGGCTTCGTCGAGTTCGATCCGATCCCGCTGTGCCAGTACAACGGCACCGTGAAATCGGAGCTCGGCAAGTACACCGCCGAAGCGCTGGTCAACATCTACCGCGACATGGTCATCATTAGAACCTTCGAACTGATGCTCGACGAGGTCAAGAAGAAGGCGCAGTATGGCGGCATCCCCTACGACCACCGCGGCCCGGCCCACCTGAGCATCGGCCAGGAGGCATCGGCCGTTGGTCAGGCATTCCTGCTGAGCGTCGATGATCACATCTTCGGCAGCCACCGCAGCCACGGCGAGATTCTGGCCAAAGGGCTGTCGGCCATCGAGAAGCTGGATGAAGGCACGCTCGAAGGCATCATGAAGAGCTACCTGGACGGCGCGACGCTGGCCGTTGTCGAGAAGGCGGCCAAAGGCACCGTGCGATCGGTCGCCATGGACTACCTGCTCTACGGCACCCTCGCGGAGATCTTCGGCCGCGAGGCTGGCTTCAACATGGGCATGGGCGGCTCCATGCATGCCTTCTTCACGCCTTTCGGCGTATTCCCCAACAACGCCATCGTGGGCGGCTCGGGCGACATCTCGGTGGGCGCAGCGCTCTACAAGAAGGTCAACCACAAGCCGGGCATCGTCATCTGCAACATCGGCGACGGCGCTCTGGGCTGCGGTCCCGTGTGGGAGGGGCTGTGCTTCGCCACGATGGACCAGTTCAAGACGCTGTGGGACGAGGCCCATCGAGGCGGCTTGCCCTACATCATCAACTTCGTCAACAACTTCTATGGCATGGGCGGCCAGCCTGTCGGCGAGACCATGGGCTTCAACGTTCTGGCGCGCGTGGGCGCAGGACTGACGCCCGACCAGATGCATGCCGAGCGCGTGGACGGCTACAACCCGCTGGCCGTGGTGGATGCCATTGCCCGGAAGAAGCAGATCATCGAGGCGGGCGATGGTCCCGTGCTGCTCGATACGCTCACCTACCGGTACACAGGCCATTCGCCGTCGGATGCATAGTCCTATCGCGACAAGGCCGAGGTCGAGGAGTGGCAGAGCGTCGATTCCATCGAGTGCTACGCCGCTCAGCTCAAGGAGGCCGGCCTGGCCGACGACGCCAAGCTCGAGGCCATCAAGGCGGAGGCCGCCGAGCGCATCCTGCAGGCCTACAAGCTGGCCACCGATCTCGAGATCTCGCCGCGCGCGGATCTGTACAAGGTGGGCTGCCTGCTCGACCGAACGATGCTGTCGAACCAGACCGTGGCCTCGATGGACACGACGCGCGAACCCGAGGTGCTCATCTACAAAGAGGAGAATCCGCGCGTCAAGCAGCTCGCCGGTCGGAGCCGCTCAGGTCTCGACGAGAACGGCCAACCGCTGCCCAAGAGCCGGTGCGTCGGCATCCGCGATGCGTTATTTGAGGCCATCCTCGACAGGTTCTACGAGGATCCGACGCTGGTCGCCTACGGCGAAGAGAACCGCGACTGGGGCGGAGCCTTCGCGGTGTACCGCGGTCTGACCGAGGCGCTCCCGTATCACCGGCTGTTCAACAGCCCGATCTCCGAAGGCGCCATCGTCGGTTCGGCGGTCGGCTATGCGCTCGAAGGCGGACGCGCTCTCGTCGAGCTCATGTATTGCGACTTCCTCGGGCGCGCCGGCGACGAGGTCTTCAACCAGCTCGCCAAGTGGCAATCCATGTCGGGCGGACTGCTGAAGATGCCTGTCGTCCTCCGCGTCTCGGTCGGCTCCAAGTACGGCGCCCAGCACAGCCAGGACTGGTCGGCGCTCTGCTTCCACATTCCCGGCCTGAAGGTGGTGTTCCCGGCGACGCCCTATGATGCCAAGGGGCTGATGTACTCGGCTCTGCTCGGTACCGATCCGGTGGTGTTCTTCGAGAGCCAGCGTATCTACGATCAGCCCGAGCTGTTCCATCCCGGCGGCGTTCCAGCGGAAGCCTACACGATCCCCATTGGCGAGCCGGATGTGAAGAAGCCCGGCAAGGACATCACCATCCTGACCGTGGGCGCGACGCTGTATCGCGCTCTGGATGCGGCGAAGATGCTCGAAGCCGAGTACGGTATGTCTGCCGAAGTCATAGATGCTCGAAGCATCGTGCCGTTCAACTACGAGCCGGTGCTCGAGTCGGTGGCGAAGACCGGCCGCATCGTGTTGGCCTCCGATGCCTGTGAACGAGGCAGCACGTTGCAGACCATGGCCGCCAAGATAGCGCAACTGGCCTTCGATGATCTCGACGGCCCGCCTGTGGTTGTGGGAGCGCGCAACTGGATCACGCCGCCCGACGAGATCGAGGACAGCTTCTTCCCGTATCCCAGCGACATCCTCGACGCGATCCACACCGACATAGTCCCGCTGAAGGGCTACACGCCCAAACGGCCCGTGGACAAGACCGAAGCGCTCCGAAGAGCCAAACTGGGAATCTAGCCAGGAGGCATGCGCACTGAGATCCTTCGTCGGATCTCATCCTCCTCGGACCGAGCGCGCCGTCGGACCCCCGTGGCACCGACGGCGCGCTCGCATGGTTCAATGGTGCTCGGGATGGTCCGTGGCATGCGTGTGATCGTGCATGACTCCCGCTCGATGCATCCTGTTGTGCAGTTCACGGAATGCCGAGGTCAGCGTCAGGCGAACGCGTTTGTAGACTGCATCCTCGGCGCGTGTGCCGATCGTGTCGAGATACGCAAGCGATCCCTCGATCTGGTGCAGGATCGTCAGGGCGTCGGCTGCGGCAAAGAAGGGCTTGCCCTCTACCTCGACCATGACCGGCGATGAGTGGGCCGCGATCATCTCGGGTCGGTCAGGATAGCGGCCTCGAACCAGCAGCGCGATCCACGAGCTGCGGTCCACTTTGACCGACCATGACCCTGCCCCTTCGCGCGCTTTGACGCGAGCGTCCTGAACGATCTCGCCGTTCACGACGAGCTGAACGCGCGTCATGGGCACCGTCACGCTGGCCGCCTGCCAGTGCACACCGACGGTTCCCCCTGCGCGTCCGAGCTTCATCCTGGTCCCTGGCGGCTTGCCCTCGACCGAGAACTCCAGGAGCGGGCCGTAGGTCGCGAACGTGTTGCCCGCTCGGATGGCCTCTTTCCATGTGTCGTAGGTAAAGGGGCGACCTTCGGGAAGCTTCGCATAGGTGCGGACCGCGCCGACGGCCGTCGTCGCCGACATCTTGTCGGTTCCACCCACAGCCGCCACGAAGTAGCCGTTATTGAGATAGCGGTACCAGTCGGAGATCGAGTAGGGATCAATGCCCGCGTAGAGGTTCGACCACGACGTCATCTCAACCGCGTCCACCGCGCCGCTGATGATGGCCGCAGCGTTCTCGGCTCTCGGAAACGGGAAGTGGGGTACGACCACGATGCCGCCCTGCTTGCGGCACTGCCGCGCCCATTCGGTCAGGAGGATGTCCACCGGATCGCCCAGCGCGGACTCGTCGGGACCGCCGACCGTCATGGGGGCGATGATAGGGCCATTGTAGCCCAGCAGCGAGATGTGGCCCAGGACATGCTGCCGGTTCTCGGTGCCGACCCGGACGAGGTATTCGCCGTCGCCGCCGCAGTCCTTTGCGCCGTAGGTGTTCTTTCCGTCGAAGTCGCCGACATTGGTCATGAGCTCGCCCAACTGACTGGCAAGCAGATTGACCACATTTACTCCCTCGGCTGAGCCTTCCAGATGCGCGCTCGTGGGCGACAGGAAGTGCACGTGGGTGTCTGCGGTTACCCATCCATGCTCGCGCCAATGCAGCACGCGCTCGATGGTCAGAGTGATCTCCCGCGTGGCCTTGCCGACGTGCACCGCCTTGCGCACGGGCGCGATCTCGAAGCCCTTCGACACCTCGAGGTAGACCCGCCCCAACGGCAGGTCCAGCGTTGTTTCGCCCGGGATGTACGTGCAGTTGTGGGCGATCGGGTTGATGTAGTCCACGCTCCAGTCTTCGTACCAGTGAACGTTCGGATAGCGGTGCCGGTCCACCGGCGCAAGATACTCGCCCGCCTCGCCGTGCACATGCAGCTTCACGGGAACGGGCTTGCCGGAGCCCTTCTCAATGACCTTCAGGCGCACGCGCTGCGTTGCAGGCGCGATCGGGGTGAGACGCGCCGGTGACGGCAGGGACGCTTCACGCAGTGCGCCCGCAGGTACCGTGCCGCCATCCGGGAGATGGAAGAGCGCATCGGGATGTGCGGTGTACTCGATGATCACCTCCGATAGGCGCACTTCGGGCGGTATATTGTTATAGGACTGCGCCCAGCGTTCGTTGGGATATACCGTGCGAGGAACGATGGAGATGATCTGCCCGAGGTCGAGTTCGAGATGCTTCGACCGCCCGTCCATGGTGAGATTCGGGTCGAACGCCTCTCCCTCTCCGAGTTGCAGCAGCGCCTTCCGACGCGTGTTCCAGCGCAATGGCGTGTGGGTGCAGCGCCCGGCCGTGATGCCTGACAGGACAATGAATGCCTCTTTCGGCTCGATGCGCAGTCCCACGATGGGAGTCTCGGGCCGGGGGTTTTTCCACGCCCAGAGCCAGTTCATCCATGGGCCGCCATCCGGATTGGCCGCTCTCGTCTGTGACCATCCCCATGCGACTCCGGAACGCGGATTGTCTGTGAGCGGCTGGATCGTGAAGGGCTTGCGATGGGTTACCGCCTCGAAGCAGCACTGGCCCCAGCCGCGCTGCAGCATGCCGATCTGGTGCTGGCGGAGGATCGGGACGCGCTCCTCGCGGCCATCGGCATAGACGAACACGTAGTCGGCAGCGTGCTCCCGCAGGCGTGTAGGACTGGTCGGGTGGGGATAGAGGCCATCGGGACGGCGATCTGCCGGCCGCACGTCGGACGTGTGCATGACCACCAGCCACGGAGCGATGGTCGGCGACCATTTGAGCTCAACAGGCGTGTTGTGGACAACCACAGATCGGGAAGCGTCGAACGGGATCCCCCAGCAAACGCAGTCGCCGGAGGGCGCAGCACTCGCGCTGTTACGCATCTGTTCCGATGCCATGCTCAGGTCCAGTTGCGGCGGCGGGCTCCCGATCGGCAACGGTACGGGCGTGAAGAGCGGACTTGCCGGACCATCCACGGATGGGTTCATTGCATTCGTCTCCTTCAACCGCGCGATGTGCCTGAGCGCATCCAACGAGGGCGCGGCCGATACCCCCAGACAGAGCGCCTGGCGACGGCTCAGTCGGATGCGTCCGGACATGCGCCACGTTTCGGCGAGACCCGGGGTCGCTCCTGCGACCAAGTGTCCCCGGGGCGCTGCCCGCCGGTGATTGAGCCGGCGCGAAGCGCCGTGTCGAAATCCAGGCGGGCGCCGTTCTGGCTGTTCCGTCCCGGTGGCCCCGGGGTTTCGATACGGTCGGCGCTCTCGGCGCGCCGACCTGCTCAACCGCCGGCGGCGCGGTGCGCGGGATGGACCCGCAACTATGGCAGCGAACGTCCCCCGGGTCCCCAGTTGCCGGACAGCCGAACGCGGTGATTGCCCATGACGATGAACGGGGCGTCCGCCTCGAGGAAGCGATTGCCCTCAACGTTCGCCTTCTCGACGCCCTCCATGACGAAGCCGCCGTACACGGTGTTATCGCGGAAGGTCACATCGTGGATGGCTCGCGGCGGGTCGCCGCTCTCCGCTTTATCCGAGGCGCCCGAGAAGATCACGGCATGAACCGGATTGCCTCGTCCGCGCCGAAGTGCGCTCTTGGTGATGGTCACGGGACCGGGGAAAGGTCCTTCCAGAGGGTCGCAGTAGAACCAGAGCAGCGCCGTCACCTCGCAGCGATCGAGCGTTACCGGCGACTGCAGCCTGCAGCTCATTTCGATGCGGCAGTTCCGGAGCGTGGTACGGGGGTTCGCGGAGGAAGCGTCCCACGCCAAGGCATCCGGCTTCAGTCCCGTGATGGGACGGTCGAGGGTGAGCGCCGACACCGGCGCGGCTGGCTCGCCCTGAATGGGCGGCGGCAGAGGCCCGGTCTCCACGTGGGTAACCCGCGCGCGACCGAGGAGCTTGCGCGCGCGCTCATCAGCCGCTACAAAGAGCGAGCCAACGCGCCACGGGATGAACAGCAACGGGAACTTCTGGCGAACCTCGACACGGTTGGGCGCGAGCATCCGCGTGATCACACTGCCATGCGTGGAGATATTGAACGCGTCGTCGGTCATGCCCGACAGGATGCATCCGTCCCAGACCAGCTCTGCCCGATTGCCCTTCACATGAAAGCCGTCACGGCACGTTGACATGAGACGTCCTGAGCCGGGCTTCTGGCGCACGTGGACGCGGCGAAAGGTCAGTCTCCCCGTGTTTCGCGCGACTTCGAAGCCCATCCACGGAGCCGACCACAGCTCGACGTCGGTGAAGCTCGCAGTATCGTTGTCGCGGATGGAGAAGCAGGCACCCGGCCCATAGCGGTGCGCGATCCCGGGCGCCGGAAGACTGATCCGCCATGCGGGCCCTTCCGCGCTCCCGGGCGAGGCTGCAGCACGTATGTCGCTGAACTCTGTGAACTCCTCGGTGGCGATAGCGCGCACAGTATCTGGCCGGTCGGTCGGTTCCGTCCGTGCCAGCCAGTAGTGCCTGCCAATCGTGCTGTATGGCCCGTCGTACCACAGTATGCCAAAGAACGCCTGTTCGCCGTCCTCGTGGGTCGGACCGCCGATCAGCCGCCGGGCATCGTCCGGGGCTACGCGCACGGTCAACGAACCGGAGGCCTGATCGACGCCAACCACCACCCCGTCGGCGAACGGCAGGGGACGGAAGTCCACCTTGAGCCTGCGCACGGTGATCCGCCTGCATCCGCGGAGCCGCAGGAACCGGAGATGAGAAGCCAGCTCGAACACGCTGCCGCCGCCGTCCAGGGTGATCCCTTCCTGATCCTGCAGATCGAAGACGTAGCGGGTTCGAGCGGATCGCACGCCGTAGATGCGTCCGGCATCGAACGCCAGAGTGACACCCGACTGACCCGATGCGGCTTCCAGCATGCGGGCGATAGCCGGGCCGTCATCGGCTACCCCGTCGCCTACCGCGCCGAACGACGCCGCTCGGAGTGTGCGAGATGGGGAACTCGGCGCTGGATCAGGCGGCATCTGCTCTCCCATGGCGTTCTGGATCGGTCCCGAGTTTGCTGCAACAGCTGCCGGCCTCGGCGTGGCGTCGCGGCTGAAGGCGCCGGCGGAACGGCTGCGCACCGACCGGCCGGAAAGCGTTGGCTCGCATGCAGGCCAATCCCATGCGATGCCGGAAATCACCGCCAGGGATGTGGCAATGAGCGCCCAACGGACGGGATGCCCGACAGACACGCTTAGCGGGCCACGATCTCGAACGGAATGGCCGGCAGACAGCCCAGAGGAACGCGTCTCGCCTGTCCCTGCCGATCGTTGGCGGCCCGCCCCGCGTTGCGCGTAATGAACGCGTTCACGATCAGGTTGCCTCGGGCGCCTGGCTTGGCCGATCCATCAGCCTTCAGCACGAGGACCCCTCCGCCCGGGCGCATGGTGAAGCTCTCGATGGTGACGCCCGGAGGCGGCTCGCTCAGCTCCAGCGCCACCGTTCCGGCAAGCGCTCCGCCAACACGCGGGACCTCGATCCTCGCGGTACCGCCTACCGGCAAGCGCACCACGCTGTCGCTATCGGCGACGCGAGGAGGCGGAGGCCAGAAGCGCCCCGTAACGGCGACCAGCCAGTCTTGCGCCGGGACCAGGTGCTGGTAGGCGAATGCCTGCATCATGTCATGGGCCGGAGTTGCCAGGCGCCGCACGGTCTTGCCGCCGATGGTCGCCGAACCCTCCAGCAGAAGACGCACAGGCTCGACGGGATCGCGAGGCGTTGCCGTGAGCGTGGCGCGCACGCGGTCCAGGCCCGGCGGTATGCGGCCTCCCGACAGCGTGAACCCCTGCGGAGCATCCTTGAGCGCGAGGACGATCTCCCCGTCGAAGCCGTCGCGCCGCAGCGCGTGGACCGTGACGGGCACCGTGCCGCCTGCCCGCATGCCGATGCTGCCTGGCGTCACACGGAGCTCGAAATCGGGCATGGGGGCGCTGATTCGCATGCGGTAGGAATGCTCGGCGCTGCCTCCGGCCTGCGTATCGGCGATGCGCACGTAGTAGGTGCCGTCGGCGGGCAGCGTGGCCATCACGTAGGAGTCGGCATGGTGCGTGATGAGCCCCGAAGCCTTATCTTCATAGTCGTCGTTGACCGCGATGGTCCGCCCTTTGCTGTCGAGGATCGACACCAGCGAGTCGAGCGGAGAGCCCAGTCGCCGAGCCATGACATCCGCCACGAGGCGGTCGCCCTTCTTGCCGCGAACGGCATAGAGGTCGGCGTCGCCCGGTCGTCCGATCTGGCCATAGACCACCGAGGGAAGCGTGATGGGCTGGGATTGAGCGCCCGTGTTGTTAGGCTCCTTCTCGGGCACGACGGGCAGATCGTCCACGGCCAGCCTGATCATCGGCCCGACGGACGCCGTTGAACCCAGGGCCGTCGCAAGATCGTGGACGCCGGGCTCATCGAGCCGGACGGCGACAGCCGGCGATGGCAGATTCCAGCCGGTCAGTCGGACAGTCGTCGTCGCGCCGGCACGCACGACCGGCGGGTAGACACCGGTCACGCAGGGCAGCTCGCCCATGGCAACGCGATAGACGAAGTCCTCACGGCCTCGGTAGATGGAGTCCCTGATCTCGAGTGTGTACTCCCCGTCGGCCGGCACGTCAAACAGCAGCGTGGGATCGGGCCCCGGGCCGCGTACCTCCCGAACCGGCATCTCCTTCCTGTCGGCGTCGTAGACGGTCGCGACGGCTGCGAACCAGCCGGGAACGGCATCCGCCAGATACGGCACCAGTTCGCGGGCGCTCACGGCGATGACCATCCGCATGCCCTTCCGTGCGGCGAATGTGAAGCGGTCTACATCGCCGGGCATGATCTGGCCGTTGACGACCACCGGCATTGAGCTGCCGATGCAGCTATCGGGCAGGCGGTCATTGGGCTCGACCTCGGCCACCTCCGGCAGGGAGCCGATGTGAATGCGCACGGGATTGGTCAGCCCCAGCGGGGTTCGGATGCGCAGCTCGCGCAGGCCAGGCGCGGCATCGGAAGCAACGGACAGGCGGATGCGCACGGTCTCTTCGAGTTGAGGGTTGGGTTGTCGCTTGGGGTCCGTGCGAAGTCGTCGGAACTCATCGAGAGCCCGAAGCTGCTCATCGGTGATTCCCGCTTCGCGCGCGGCTTCGCGCAAGGCGCCGATATCGGTGAGACGCCCACGAAGGCTTCGAGCCTCACCGGTGAGCTTCTTGGCGGCTTCCTCGAGGCGCTCGCGCAGCCGATTGGCCTCACCGATTGTCAGAGGCCGCTTATAGCCGAGCACCGTGGCGGTCACGCCGGAGCCCGAGACGAAAGCCTGCTCGGCTCCGAAGAGCGCCTGACCTCCCACCTTAATATCAATCTCGGCGCCCTGCCGGCAGCCAGCGGGATAGGCATAGGCAAGCTCGGGATTCCGGGGCTGCTGCTGGGCCAACGCCGAGACGCAGAGAAGGAGGCAGGCGAGGATCGCCGCCGCCCTTCTGCGGCCGTCGCCTCCCGCCTGTCGAGCCCTCCGGACGGCGAATGAGGCCCGGCGGGACGCGCCCCCCACGGGTAGGTCCTGATCCTTCACGCTTCGCCCTTCATCCTTCCTCTACATGATCTCGGTAAGGGGACCGCCGCCGGCGGCGGGCTTGTCGCAGACACGAACGTCGAGCCCCTGCGGATGGGGCAGCGTCGCATCGGGGTCGATCCCCATGAGCATGTAGATGCTGCGTATGAGATCGCGCGGATGCACGGGACGATCCTTGACCTCTTCGCCTCGTGCATCGGAAGCGCCGACAACATGCCCGCCTTTGAAGCCGCCTCCCGCCACCATCGAGCAGAAGACCGGGCCGTAGTGGTTCCGACCGCCGTTCCACGGGGGCTCCCACTGCACGCGCGGCGTCCGGCCGAACTCGCCGCTCCACCAGATGATCGTGGTGTCGAGCAGCCCGCGGTCGGAGAGGTCCTTGATCAGCGTCGCGACGCCCCTGTCCATCTCCGGAAGCATGCGCCGCATGGCCTGGAAATGCTGCTTGTGCGTATCCCAGCCCCGATAGTTGATCGTGACATAGGGCACGCCGATCTCGACGAGGCGGCGCGCCATCAGGCACGACTGCCCGAAGGTGTTCCTGCCATAGGCGGTGCGCAGGTCCTCCTTCTCCTGTGTCAGGTCGAACACCTTGCGGCCTTCGCCGAGGATCAGATCGTAAGCCTGGTTCTCGCAGTCGCTCAGCGCGCTGACCAGCGTGTTGCCTTTCAGCGCCGAGCCCAGCGTGTCCAGCCGGTGCAGGAGCTCCCGTCGGTCCCGTTGGCGCTCGTCCGTGATGCCCTCGGCGACCACGCCTTCGACGACGAAGCGAGGCTGCGCCGGGTTGCCGCCGGTCGCAAAGGGCTTCGCCTTGTAGCCGAGGAAGCCCGATTCGGAGAACCTGCCCTGAAGCTCCGTCAGCACGACGTAGGGCGGGATGAGGCCCTTGTAGCCCGCATCGTAGCCCCTGAACAGCGACGTAACCGCCCCCACTCCCGGCCAGACATGACCGTCGCCCGGCGCGCGCCCTGTCTGCACGATGTAGGCTGCCGTCTCGTGCGCGTTCACGCCGTGGGTCATGCTGCGAATGATCGAGTACTTGTCAGCGACCTTGGCCAGCTCGGTGAGCAGTTCGTTGACCTGAATGCCATCCACATTGGTGGCGATCGGCGACGTGAACGGGCCGGTGTAGTCCTGTCCGATACCGGTCTTGGGGTCGAAGGTGTCGAGGTGGGCCGGCCCGCCCCAGAGCCATATCTGGATCACGGACTTCGCCTTGCCTGTCCGTCGAGCCGCATGCAGCGTGCCGGCGCCGACGTGCAGAGGCAGCATCAGCCCGGATGCCCCCAGCAGACCAGCCTGAATGGCTTCCCGCCGCGTCAGGCCGTCGCCCTTCTTTCCCCTTCCCCTATGGTTCATGGTTCGCCCTTCATCCTTCAATGTCGCAGCAGAAACTCCGAGCTGTTCACCAGAGCCCACGCGACGTCCATGCCAGGATCGCGCCCCGGACCGACGCGACGGACATACTGCACGGCTGCGGCAAGCTCGTCATCGGTGGGAAAGCGCGAGAGACAGGTCAGGTACATGCTGACGATCCCCTCGCGCGGAGCCAGGCCCAGACGCGTCATGGCGCGCAGGTTCCGGCTCTGCTGCAGTTTGCGCTGGATGTGGCTTGAGTTGATCATGTGCAACCGCTGCGCGGCCGTCGGAGCGTTGTTCCGTTCGGACAGGAGACCCGTATCGCGGGCCGGGCGTCCGAACATCTCCAGAAAGGCGCTGGTGATGCTTCCGTCACCCAGGGCGATGGTCCTCTGCGACTCGGGCACGAACGTGAACGGTTCAGGGATCTGGCTCGAATAGGATTCGGTTGAGCCGGTGATCTGGTTCAGCGCGTCTATGAGCACCTCGGCCTCCAGACGCCGCACAGGATAGGAGGCGAACACGGCCTGCGCCACCTTTTCGTCGCCTCTCGGTATCGGTGACATCTGGTACACCGCCGAGGTCGCGATCGTGCGCAGCAGCCGCTTCTGATCGTATTTGCCCGCGACGAAGTCCTTCTCGAGCCATGACAGAAGCTCCGGAACTGCCGGCTTGTTGTCGGGGCGGATGTCGTCGGCCTCATGGACGATTCCGCGTCCGAACATCCAGAACCAGACGCGATTCACCATGGCTCGCGCAAACCAGGGGTTTCCCGGTGCGAGAAGCCATGCGGCGAAAACCGCGCGCGGGTCCGTGCCCGGGGAGATGGCCGGGACCGTGCCGTCCGGATACGTCGGCTTTACGCCCTTGAGCGCGCCCGCTGGTCGGGCGGGATCATGGAAGACGATCTCTTCCTTCCACTCGAGCGTCTTCTTATAGCCAACCTGCGCGAAGAACGCCGCCATGCCATCGAGCCGGGCCTTCGGCCATCGGTCGGCGCGAGCGCCCATGAACACCAGCGCCGCGGCCTGCGCCAGCGTCCGCGGGTCGCGGTTCTGGACGGCGCGATAGAAGTTCACCGGCGGCACCCGGAAGTTGCTGCCCGACGAGGCCAGTAGCGCACGCGCGAAACGGTCAAGCGGCATGTTGTCGCGCATGGCGGCGCGAACCCACCGATGGTACGCCTGCGCTGCTGCCGGCCAGAGGTTGATCGGGAACTCCGCCTTGATGCGCAGGACGTCGCCCCACCGCATGGCCCAGTAGTCGGCGTACTCGTCCCGTAGGAGCAGCCTGTCTACCAGTTCGCGACGTTTGGCCGGGTTCCGGTCGAGGATGAAGTCGCGCGCCTCGCGCGCCGTGGGCAGCGTGCCGATCAGATCAAGCGAAGCGCGGCGGATGAACACGCCGTCTGAACAGAGCCGTGACGGCGTGATGCCCCGTCGCTTCCAATGCGCGAAGACGACCTCATCCAGCGGTCCCAGCGGCGCGGGCTCCGCGCTGTCCTCGAAAGGCGGTACGTATGGAGCCTCGATCACGAGCAACCCCCGTATCGCAGGGTTTGTCGTCTTGCGTCCTGCGTGACTCTATAGACGTTTTAGTGGGCGCCGGGTTCACCGGGCGATGGCGGAGTCCCTGCGCACGGCCCGGCCCGTCAGGGCAGCGTGTTGCCCGCTGCGCGATAGATGGCGTACCATTCCTCGCGGCTCAACGTGACGTCCGATGCACGCGCCGATTGGCGCACACGGTCGGGATTGGTGGTGCCCACGACAGGCTGCATCCGGGCCGGATGGCGGAGAATCCAGGCAATGGCGATCGTGGTGGGAGTAACGCCATGCGCATCGGCCACGGTCTCCATGACCTTGTTCAGCTCGGCAAACTGAGGGTTGCCGAGGAAGGCCCCGGCGAAGAACCCGTGCTGGAAGGGCGACCATGGCTGGATCGTGATGCGCTTGAGGCGGCAGTAGTCGAGCACGCCGCCGTCCCGATTGACCCCCGCCTCGTTGCGCATGTTCACGTTGAGCCCCGCATCCACCATGCCCGTGTGCGCCACGCTGAACTGGAGCTGGTTCACTTCGAGCTTCATGGGCAGGCTCGCCTGCAGCAGCTCGATCTGACCGGGGTTATGGTTGCTGACGCCGAAGATGCGCACTTTCCCCGCCGCCGTGAGCTGGTAGAACGCCTCGGAGACCTCATCGGGCTCCACGAGAGCGTCGGGGCGGTGGAGCAGCAGTATGTCCAGGTAATCGGTCTGCAGGCGGCGCAAGATGCCATCCACCGATGCCAGGATGTGCTCTTTCGAGAAGTCGAACATGCCCTGTCGGATGCCGCACTTGCTCTGGAGGATCATACGGCTTCGGTCGAGCTTCAGACGTCGCACGGACTCTGCGAAGACCTCCTCACATTTGCCGCCGCCGTAGATATCGGCATGGTCGAAGATCGTGATGCCTGAGTCCCATGCCGCGCCAATGAGCGCATCCACGCTCGCAGCGTCCATTCCGCCGATCCGCATGCATCCCAGCGAGACGTCCGATGCCTGAAGGTCGCTCGTGCCTATGGTGATGGTCTTCATCGCGTATCCTCGCGTACTGGTTATGAATGGGATGGTACCATGCGTCGCATCAGCCCCGGCGCGACACCATCTCGCGAATCCAGATCGGCGCGTAGGGCGACACGCAGCCTCTGGATGTCGGGTAATCGCGGTAGAGTCCCAGCCTCTCGCCTATGGCAATGGCTCGCTCGCGGTGAGCGGCCGATCGGATTCCGATCTCCGCGAGGCAGCAGTTCATCGTCCACCGGGTCGGCGGAGGCGCGCCGCCCATCTCTCTGTCGAGGCGATCCAGCAGGGCATCGAAGTCGAGCCCTTCGGGGTTCTTCGCAACTCGCTCGGCCGTCAGGCTCCAACCTGCTCGCGCCAGCATCGGATCGCCGGCTTCCATCCATTGGACCCGAAGCGCCTCTTTGGCCGGGTGCTGCTTGACGACGTAGCTGGTCAGCCAGTCGGCAAGCTGCATCACCTCGACCCGGGAAACCATCGCTTCGAGTTCCTCGGGCTGCAGCAGGGAGGGCTTGAGGATCAACGTCGCGAGCAGCATGGCGTCGAGATTGCCGGTCCTCCACAGCTCCGATCCGAGTTCGTGATCGCTCTTGATGGTTTTCGCGATGGCTCGGATGTCGCCGAGCTTCACGCCGAACTGGTTCGCGCCGGCGCCATCGCGGACGTTGAGCCGCCGCACCTGCTGCTGGCCGCGGCGCTCCAGTTGCGCAAGCGCTTCGTCGAGTGTCATGGCTGGCAGTGTACCGCAGCTTTCCCCTGAACGCTCAGGCAGGGAGTACTCGCTTGGTTGGCGAAGTGAGGGGCAGACGGCGCCACGGGCGCAGGAGGGCAGGAGCATGAACGGCCAGGTCACACGCACATCACGGCGCGCATTCTTCGAGCAATCGGCTCGTTTCATCGGTGCGGCAACAGTCGGCGGGCCGCTGTTGCTCAGGGGAAGCGCGGGCGCCACCCCTGCCAATGGCAACCTGAACCTCGCCCTCGTCGGTTGCGGCGGACAGGGCCGGGGCGTCATGGGATGGATGCTCGGCACGGGCAAGGTGAACCTTGTCGCGCTCTGCGACCCCGACGCAGCCCAGATCGCGCAAGCGCGGGCTGCGGCAGGCACCCACGGACCGGGCGCACAGGCATATGAGGACTATCGCAGACTGCTGGACGATGCGGCCAGCTTCGATGCCGTGCTGATCGGCACACCCGACCACTGGCACATGCCCCTCTGCCGCGCGTTCATGAAGGCCGGCAAGCATGTCTACTGCGAGAAGCCCCTGACACACAGCATCGCCGAGGCGCGCGAACTGCGTCTGCTGGCCCGACGAAGCAAAGTCGTGACGCAGATGGGCAATCAGGGCAGCGCGAGCGAGTCCCTTCGCCGCTGCGTTGAGATCATCAAAGCCGGTGCGCTCGGCACGGTGCGCGACATGTACTACTGGGGTATCGGCTACGCCGCCCAGGAAGGCCGACCCGACGGCGAAGACCCCGTGCCCGAAGGGTTCAACTGGGATCTGTGGGTTGGGCCATCGGCCATGAGGCCCTTCAAGGCCGGCGTCTATCACCCCGCAAGCTGGCGGGGGTGGTTCGACTTCGGCAACGGCGGCATGGCAGACTTCTGCTGTCATGCTATGAACCTTCCCATGCGCGCCCTCGATCTCGACTACCCCGAGAGGCTTGTGCTCAACATGCAGGACGGCAAGCAAACGCCCGGCAAGGCCGCGGTGGAGTTCCATTTCGCCGCCAGGGGCTCCCGTCCGCCCGTGGTGTTTCACTGGCTGGCGGGGGAGGCGCCTCCCTCGGATGCCGTGCGGCCCATCGCCGAGCTGTTCGGCGGGAAGGCCCCCGACGGCGTACTCATCGTCGGCGAGAACGGCTGTATCCACACGAGCCATTGGAACACCGATGCGCTTGTCTACCTCAAAGGCGATGCCGCGCCGAAGCGCTTCAGTGACCATGATGCTGTTCGGGACGTGCCGCGGTCGCTTCCCCGGACCCAGGGCCATGTGCAGGAGTGGATCGCCGCATGCAACGGAGAAGGTACGACCTTCTCGGACTTTGAGACCGGCGGCAAACTCACCGAGATTGGTCTGGCGGGCGTGGTGGCGCTGCGGGCGCGCAAGACGCTCGAGTGGGACGGCGAGCGCATGCGCGCGAAGAACGCTCCCGAAGCGACGCGATTCATCCGAACGCCCCATCGAACGAAGTGGATCATCTGACACCGTGATCCCTGTCGGTGCGCTGGTTACGCTGTCCCGTCATCTTCTGCTTCGGGTCATCCCAAGCGGAATGTCGGAGCGGCAGTCGAGGGCGTTGGCGCTCGTTGGGGAGCGCGTTGGCGGCGCAGTGCAGCGGCAAAGCTGCGGAGCTTCGCGGCCTGCCTGCCGCGATCGGGCAGGAGGACGTCTCCAAACTCGATTCGATCCGCCCAACGAATGAGGTCATTGACAGCGGCGTCCAGGGCAGCGCGATCGCGACCGTGGTGACCTCGCTGCTCCAGTTCGCACCACCAATAGGCGCGGGCCACGGCCTCATTCAGGCGCGCGACCCGAGTCGCCAGCGCCAGACCCGCGTAGAGATCGTCGTAGTCCTTCTTCCGGAGGAACGGCTCGAGGCGCTGGAGTGCGCGCAGATTCTGGTCGGCCAACCGAACGCCCCGGGCCTTCTGGGCCATGATCGCGCTGACGGTAGGCTCGTCGGGGTTCAGCAGTCTCTGCTCCGTGACCCTGGCTCGATTGTCCCAGATCGCCGTGCTCTTGCCGATAATGCCGTTACGTATCTCGTCGGGAGACGCGGGCATGGAGGACTGGTTCTTCGGAGTCCAGAATCCGAGCGTGTAGTAGGTGCACTTGGCGAAGTCAAGGGTTCGGTCCAGGATCGCCTGCAAGGATCGCGCCGGACCTGCGCCGGGCGTCAGCCCATACTGACGGGCGAGCCAACCGTCATAGATCGCCTGCTCGCTAGTGCACGGATCGGCAACGAGGCGGCTCATCGCATAGAGGTTTATCTCCGATGGTGTGCCCAGAGCGCGATTGCGATAGGTGTCGATGCGACCGACAACGCCGCACACTCCCTTGCGAGCGCCGTACCCGATGCGATACCGCAGGTAGCGCACCAGCGACACGGGAACGGCGGACTGACCCCAGTACTCCCCGTTGAGATCCACTTCCAGCGCCTGAGGTGTTCGGCCATAGGCGCCGATAGCGAATGAATGCGGATAGAAGAGCTGAAAATCCTGCGGGGCGTCTTTGGAGAACGCCGTGATGCCGGGGAAGTCGCGGAGCCCTTCTACGATGGCCTCGAGTTGCTTGGGACTGTGGTTGAAGTCCCGGACCCAGAGCTCTCGTTTCATCTCGTTGCAGACGACGTTACGTATCCGCTCGGTCACATAACGGACGCGGGCGGCCCAGCTCAGACGATTCCAGTAGGGGTCCGTGATGCGCGGGTCCCAAACTTCTGTCGGACACGACCCGAACATGATCACCACGCCGGCGACGGACGGGCAACGGCGCAGCGCGTCGCGATAGGCCTTCTGTCGCGCCTGCCAGAACGCTCTGCCCTCGGGCTTGCCCGGGTCGAGCACAAGATCGGGCTTACGCGTGTTAAGTTCGCGCGACCAGACGAACACCTTGATGCCGCGCCTTCGTCCGCGGCGCGCCACGCCCTCGACGCGCTGAGCGAGTCCCGGCTGGGCGATGATGTCGTCAATCCTGTCGACGAAGTTGTGGGACAGATCGAGATGATTGACCCCGTAGGTCTGAGCGGCAGCGAGCACCCGATCTATATAGGCAGGTTCTGAAGTGTGCACAAGCCAGCCGTGAACTGCCATGGGGCTGCCGAGGGCAGACCCCATGGCGAGCAGGAGCGGGAGGCAAAGCGCCGTTCTTCGAATGGCTTTCATGCGCATCGGGCTACCAGGCTTCCGCAACGGTAAGCGCGCGGAAGCCGAACGCATCATCTTAGTATGGCGGCATGAAGGCTTCGCACGTCGCCGGGTCGAGCAACTGGCCGCCGCCGGCGTAGTACCGCTCACCCCAGAGAAAGTTCGGTCCCAGTGTCTGTTCCAGCATGTGATACTTGGCATGGCCGTCGCAGAAGACGAAGTTCGAGCCGCCAAGGTGCCGGAAGAAGGCGACACGAGCAAGCTTGTAGTTTCCGTCTCGAGCGCGGGCAATCGCCTCCCGGACCCTGTCGGCGGTCACGCGGCAGTAGGGCGCTCCGACCGGTGTATCGGGGTAGAACCCTGACGTGCCTGCATACGACTTGAGAACAGTGTTGCCGATCTTGTACTGCTTCTCGGCGAGGACGATAACGCTGGCTGCTTCGCCGACCGCAGCCATCGGGACTGTGCCGCCATCGTGTGCGGGCATAACGGCATAGTTCGGTATGTAGCTCAGAGCCTGCACGGTGAGGTCGGGCATGCCCCGGCGTGAAGCAGGGGGCGTCGGCTCGAAGTCCGTCAAGCACTTGAAAATCGCCTCGTTCTTGACGTAGGGCTGGACCATCCACGCCCACTGGACGCGCCGGCCCGCGGTCGGCCCGGTCAGCTCGTAATAGTAGCCCATCGGGTTGACCTCGTCGTAGTCGTTAACATACATCATGACCGACAGGCCCAGCTCTTTGCTGTGAGAAAGGCACGAGGCCTTGCGAGCGCTCTCGCGAGCTTGCGCAAACACAGGGAGGAGTATCGCCGCGAGAATGGCGATGATCGCAATGACGACGAGCAGCTCTATGAGCGTGAAGGCCGATCTGGATTGCATGGTTCGCATGACATGTCCTTTCATGCGCTGCGTCTTCGAGGCAGCAGCGCAGCGGGATTGGGTAGCCAACGGCTGCCACGACACGCATTCTAGCGATGGGGCGTTTATGCGATGTGAACGGCGCGGTAAGTTTCGGTCATATGCGGCACGCGGCGGTGTCGCCTATCGGAGGGATGGGGACGCCGAGAGCTCTACTCGCACGCGTCGAGGAATCCTGACGAACAACGACCAGCATTGACACCGGCTGCGCTCCGAGCCTGGGCGTGTCACTCGCCTTATCGCCAGACCCAACGTCTGGGAACTGAGAGGCCAATGCCAGCCGTTCTCCGCCGCGCAGGACGTCCGGCGCACGCGAGCGAATGATGCTCCCGTGAGCCCCTCGCCCGTACCAGCCCGCAGCGGCGTCTCCACGCGCTCCATCGTCTTCGGCGCACTGCTCATCCCGGTCAACTGCTACTGGATGGCAGTGATGGAGATGAAGTGGAACTCGCTGGATTCCACGTGCGTGAGCCTGTTCTTCCACGTGGTGTTCATCCTGCTGGCGCTGATGGCCATCAACGCATGGGCGACCCGGCGATTGCCCGGGCTGGCCCTGTCGCGGACTGAGCTTATGACCGTTTACGTCATGCTGAGCATCGCGTCGGCGGTGATGGGCCGGGATTCGCTGGAGAACCTTGTCTCGATCCTGGGCTACGCCTTCTGGTTCGACGATCCGGCCACGCGGCTATCGCGCTTTCACGAGTACATCCCGGCATGGTTCGCGCCGCGCGACAAGTTGCTCCTGCGCGGTTACTACACAGGCAACAGCAGCGTGTGGCTGCCGGCGCACTTCCTGGCCTGGCTCGTCCCGTCTCTGTTCTGGGCGGGGTTCATCCTTATTCTGGTGTGGATGATGCTCTGCCTCAACGTCCTGCTGCGCCGCCATTGGACGGAGCACGAGAAGCTCTCCTACCCCGTGGCGCAGATTCCGCTGGCGATCACAGAGCCGTCAACCTTCCGGAACCGCATTCTCTGGCTCGGCATGGCCGGACCGATCATCATCCAGTCGCTGAACAACCTCAACTACTTCTACCCCTCCGTGCCCGCGCTCCACCTGAAGCTGCAGGACATTGGCGTCTACTTCACAAGCCCGCCGTGGAACGGCCTCGGCTGGCTGCCCGTGGGGTTCTTTCCCTTCGCCATCGGCTTCGCGTTCTTCCTGCCTCTGGATGTGACATTTGCCTGCTGGTTCTTCTACGTGCTCCGCAAGCTCATTGACGTGGCATGCGTGGCCTGGGGATTGCGCGATCCGGGCGCTCCGCTGAGCATCGCCCGCATTCCCTATGTGCTTGAGCAAGGCAGCGGCGCATGGGTCGGGCTCTCCCTCGCCATGGTGTGGATGTCGCGGAGCTACCTCAAGGACGTGCTGCGCCGCGCATGGCGGTCGGCCCCCGGCGACGACGATCCTACAGCGGGCATGGGCTACCGGACGGCTCTGCTGGGTCTGATCCTCGGCGGCGCTCTGCTCTGGGGGGTCTGTCGGATCAGCGGCATGTCGTGGTGGCTGCCGATCCTCTACTTCGGTTTCTACTTCATCCTGAGCATTGGCATCACGCGCGTGCGCGCTGAGCTTGGTCCGCCCGCCCACGAGCTCAACTGGATCAACCCCGAACGACTGATGGTGCTTGCGCTCGGCACCGAGGCGGTCGGCATGCGCAACATGACGCTGCTGACGTTCATGTACTGGTTCAATAGGGGCTACCGGTGCCACCCGATGCCGCACCAGATCGAGGCGATGAAGATCGGGCAGGAGACCGGCATGGAGGCGCGCCGAATCGTGCTCGCCATGATCATCGCGGCGGTCCTGGGCAGCGTGGTGGCCATATGGGCGCTGCTCGATGTCTTCTATCGCAACGGCGAGGCGACGCCCCGTATCATGTCGTATGCCACCGGCATAGGCCGAGAGGCGTTCAACCGGCTGGGCGACTGGGCCGACAACCCGAGGCGGACCGGCGGATGGGAGATGGCCTTCTGCGGTGTCGGGGCCATGGTGACGCTCCTGCTGGCGATCGGCAAGGCGCGCCTGACCTGGTGGCCGTTCCATCCGATCGGCTACGCTCTGGCCAACAGCTACGCCATGGAGTATTTCTGGTCGGCTCTTGCCATCGGATGGTGCATCAAAATGCTCGTCGTGCGCTACGGCGGCGTGCGGCTCTACCGCTCCGCCGGTCCGTTCTTCCTTGGTCTCATCCTCGGCGACTATGTCATCGCCGCGCTATGGTCGTTGATCGGCTGGATGCTGGGCGTGAGCACGTATCGGACGTTCATATTCTAGGGCTGCCCCGGTCCGATCCAGCGTAGCGTCGGCGGGCCTGTCGGCGCCACGCGACTGGCGGCGCGGGCGTGCCACGGCCTGCGCTCGTGATATGAGATCGTCGAATGGGGAGTCGCTCATCGTCGTTGTGTTCCTCCTGACGGTCGCTACAGGGTGAACTCGTAGACCACCATCTCCAGATGGCGCAGCCGAGGCGTGACGAGCTTGCCGGCGCTCGGAATGCGCTGGGGATCTGCCGCGACGCCGTCTTCTGAGGTGCGCGTGCACTGCGCCTCCTTGCCCACGGCGATCCACGGATTGAGGTCATAGGGCACGCTGAGCTCGCCGTCGGCGCCCTGGTTGAGCACGATCGCCATAGCACGGTCGCCGCGGACGTAGGCCGACAGTCGAACTCCCGGCGATGGTTCGGTCATGAGGCATGCGCCGATGAGCACGCCCTCGGTGAAGTAGGGCAGAAAGCGCCTGCGCAATGCCGCGCAGGTCTTCAGCGTCTGCGAGAGCGCCGGCACGTTGGCTATGCGCTCCGAGCCGTTGATGCTGTCGGGTTTGGATGGCCAAACGTTCAGGATCAGGTTGTCCATGAACGCGAAGCGGGCCTCTGCCTCCGAACGGTTGATGTTCGCATTGGGGCGCGGCCCAGGGAAGGCGTTGACGAATCCCTGCCGATCGGCGTACCCGCCCCAGTTCCACGTATAGTCGAGCCACTCGCAGTCCACCTCGACGTTCCAGAGCGACTCGCCGCTGAAGCTGGACTCGGGATCCAACGCCCGGGCACAGTCGCGGATTCGCCTGGTCAGGTCCTGCATAGATGGCGTTCCCTGCGCCGTCCAGTACTGGTCCCAACTGACCGACGCGAGCCCCTTCTCGGCCCAGCGCTGGAAGGACGTGGCCACCTCGTCCTGCCACTGCTGGTTGTGAGGGCCAACCTGAACGCACGACAGGCCCGCGGCATAGGGCGGGTTCCAGCGAGGGATCATCTCGGTGTGGTAGGTCCAGCCGTTGTTGTCGGTCACCTTCAGGCCGTAGCGCCCCGCCGTCTTGGGGTTCGCCTGCAGAACGCTGATGAAAGGGGTGAGCCGGACGCCTGCCTCACGGCATGCCCTGGCCGCCTCGACAAGCTCCTGCTCGGTTCCCAGATGCGGGAATGGCGCCGGCAGCGAGGCGTCGAATGCCGGTTGCCAGGCCCACATCACCATCTCGGTGAGTCCATGGTCGGCGGCTTCCCGCGCCAGCTCGGGCAGGTCGCCGAAGCGCCACACAGCATCGGTCGGATCCTGCGGCTGGCTCTGGCACATCCAGACGGTGCGGTAGCCCAGGCCCTCGCGGATGTGCCTGGGCATAGCGTACTTCCGCTCGGCATGCGATCGGACCCATGCGCGGAAGGGCTCGATGCCCTTGGCCCATCCCGATGCATGCGGCGTGAGCACCCATTCGCCGCTCGACCAGGTCGCCCCGGGCGCGATCGTGTCCGGGTGGACGCAGAGCAGTCGCAGCCGTTTGGTGGCCTGACGCATCTGCAGGTAGGTTGTTGTCTGCGGGTCCCATCCCCAGCGACGCGGGAAGAGACTGAAGCCGCCGTTCAGCCCTCCGAGGTCCATCCAGCGCGCCCACATGCTGTGGAACATGCCCCCGGACTTGTGTTCCACCGTCGAGTTGTTGACCGCATACCAGACGTCAACCTCGGGCACAACCAACTCGCGAAACGGCGCAGAGCCGAATCCGCAGGTCTTGAAGATGGTATGATCCGGTCCCGCGACGTCCACGAGCCCGCGCAGATCGGGGAATATGACCTGCGGCACTGGCCGTCCTGATCCGTTCTTCACTTCGCACGATAGGATGATCGAGCGGCCGTCCCCATCGGCTCGGAACACGACCGTGGCAGCCACGGCTCCCTCCGGAGAGAAACCCGCGCGCGACGCACCGACGGCGGGGATGCGTATCGTCACGCGGTCTGGCTCTTGCTCGATCACGGCGCCCGTGCTGCAGCGCGCCCGCAGCCGAAGCGCCTCGAAGTCCGGCAAGGGGTAGGCCATGTCCACGAGGCCCGCTTCGTCGGTTCCGGCATCCAGAAGAACGCCGGGACCCGGATACTCCATGCGCACGATGGCGCCGCTCGTCCTGTCGAAGGTGATCGTCAGTCCGTTCAGGTTTGCGCTCACCGTGTCGGCGTTTGCCATTGCCGTCCCTCCAAGGAGCATTCCAAGCGCCACATAGGCTCGCAGGGCCATGTCTCTATCCTCCTGACTTCTGTATGTTCTGCGGCCGAACGCAGGCACCTGCGACGCGAGCAGCGCCGGTGACAGGGTCATTGCGGGTAAGGTATTGGCGTGTCCTGCGAACCGATGAGTCGGTCCGTTGGCGCATCACCGTTCACGGAGTTCGCCATGATCAGTGTCGTGGTACTCGTGTCCTTCATCGTGCTCGCCCTCGGGTACGTCACCTATGGCCGCTGGGTGGCATCGCGGCTTACGCTCGACAACAACCGACCGACGCCGGCCCATGCCATGAACGACGGCGTGGACTATGTCCCTGCGCCGACCTCCATGCTGCTGGGCCAGCACTTTTCGGCGATATCGGCCGCAGGTCCGATCGTAGGGCCCATCCTCGCCGGCATATGGTTCGGATGGGGTCCGGCTCTGCTCTGGATCATCCTCGGGGCGATCTTCGTGGGCGGCGTGCATGACTTCACGTCGCTCATCGCCTCGGTGCGCCACAAGGCATCGTCGATCGGCGAGATCGTCAAAGAGTACATGTCGCCGACGTCGCGGATGCTCTTCCTCGTCTTCGTGTGGTTCGCGCTGACCTATGTGATCATCGCGTTCACCGACATCACGGCCCAGACGTTTAAGGCCGTGACTGCCGATGAGGCGTTCGGTCCCGGCGTGGCGGTCAGCTCGGGTCTGTATCTCATCATCGGCGTCGCCATGGGGCTTGCCCTCTATCGGTTCAAGATGAACCTCAAACTCGCCACCGCCGTTTTCCTGCCGCTGGTGTTCGTGGCCATCTGGCTGGGCAACGCGCTGCCGGCAGGATGGTCGGAGCGGCTTCAGCAGGTGCCGGTCAAACAGTGGGAGATCGCCCTGCTGGCCTACTGTTTCGTGGCGTCGCTGTTGCCCATGTGGCTGCTGCTGCAGCCTCGCGGCTACCTCGGCGGGTGGTTCCTGTACCTGACCATGGCGGTCGCCTTGCTCGGAGCGCTGTTCGGAGGGTTCGCCGTGCGCTATCCGGCGTTCAACCTTGAGGGGCTGAAGGGGCTTGACACGGGCAAGCTCGTGTTTCCGACGCTCTTCATCACGGTGGCATGCGGCGCGTGCTCAGGGTTCCATGGCATCGTCAGCGCGGGCACCACCTCCAAGCAGGTGGACAAGGAGACCGACACCGTTGCCGTCGGGTACGGCGCGATGATCCTGGAAGGCGGCGTGGCGGTGCTGGCGCTGGCGACGGTGATGATGCTGCCTCACGGCGATCCGGGGCTCTCCAAGGACCCGAATGTCGTCTATGCTAGCGGTCTGGCGAAGTACCTCGGGCTCATCGGAATCAGCCACACCATCGCTCTGTCGTTCGCCCTGCTGGCGTTCTCGACGTTCGTGTACGATACGCTCGACGTCACCACGCGGTTGGCGCGCTACATCCTGCAGGAGATGTTCGGCTGGCAGTCCCACACGGGAGCGGCAATGGCGACGCTTCTGACGCTGCTGCCGCCCCTAGCGTTCCTGATGCTGACACAGGAGAAGGGCTATCTCGTCGCCTGGCCCATCTTCGGCACATCGAACCAACTGCTGGCCAGTCTCACGCTGCTGGCCATTACCATGTGGCTCCTCAAGACGGGGCGCAATCCCCTGTTTGCGTTCGTGCCGATGCTCTTCATGCTCGTGGTCACCTTCTGGTCGCTCGTGCTCCTCATCCTGCCCTTCCTGGGCGCCCTTGGCGATCTCGGCGCGGCGAAGCCCGACACCATCGTCTCCGGCGTCGTAGGGATCGTTTTACTCGTGCTGGCGGTGTGGCTGGTAATCGAGGCGGGGAGGTGCGTGAGACGTGGCACCATCGTGGCGGTTGCCACGGAGGGCGCATAGCCGAACCTATCGCCGTTCGCGCTGAACAGGCGAGACAGGCCTGCCCGGTTTGTACAGTTCCCGAGGTCCAAGGCCCTCGGCCATCATCCATCGTCGCTCCGCGACGAATGTGGATCGTGCTGTCGTCGCGTAGCGACGAGCGTGGGGCATGTTGTCGTCGCTACGCGATGGGGTTGGGTACGGATGACGTCGCGTAGCAACGGTGGATGGTAGCCGGGTGGCGCAAGCCCCCGGACGACGGCGACCTCCATCACCCTAACCCGTCGCGTAGCGACGGTGGATGGTAGCCGGGTGGCGCAAGCCCCCGGGATGACGGCGTTCGCCCTAT
>JAAYVH010000231.1 GCA_012517255.1 Chthonomonadales bacterium | reverse complement strand
GAGGCGGCGGCCAACAGGGCAATCAAGGCGATTCGTCCGCTGCTGATGTCCGCGGGTTTGTCGGACTCGGCGGCTGCTGCGCCGACGACGTACGCATGCCCGAGCTGCGGTCGTGCACTAGTGCGTCATTCGCGATGCAAGCGCCGTGTGGTGACATCGGAGGGCGAAGCGACGTTCGTATCCACGCGTTGGCGATGCCGCCCTTGCGGTCGCGACTTCCACCCTCTGGAGGCTGCCAACGGTCTTCAAGGCAGCCACTACACGACGACCGCGAAGGGCCTGATAGCAGGTCTGGCCTCGGAGGTTGCGTTTTCCCGTGTTGCCGTGTTGTTGTCGGACCGTGGTGTATCGGTGAGCGCGAAGGAAGTGGATCGTACGGTGAGGGAGGTATCCGAATGGCGCCATGCCGAGGAGCTTGACGGGGTTCGTTCGGTGCTTCCGAGCAAGCGCAAGGCAAACGGCACATGGTATCGGGTACCTCCGAGCCGCAAACCTGTTCCGTTGCATGACTGGTCGGGGTGGCATTCGCAGACGACGGCTGTGCTGTCGGTGGACGGGGGGAAGGTGCGCTCTCCTGAGGCCGGTCCGGACGGTCTGGAGTGGTTCGAGTGTCGTGTTGGCATCATCGCGCCCGCCGACGGCGGGAGCCGAGGTTCCACATTCTATGTTGGAGGCGTTCTGGAGCCGGACGAGTTGTTTCGTCGTTTGTATGCCGGTTGGCAGAGCGCTCCCACGACCGGTCGCCGAGCTCTGTTCATCGCCGACGGCGCGGAATGGATATGGGGGCGCGCTTCACTGATGTTCCCCGGAGCAAGGCAGGTGCTGGATATCTACCATGCTGCCGAGCACGTGGCAAGTGCAGCGATCGCCGCATGGGGAGAGCAAAGCGCGCGAGAGAGAAGCTGGAGGCGTCAGGCCCGCGAGATGCTTCTTCGACCGGGCGGACCCGCAAAGATCATCGCGACCCTGTGCGTCGAACTTGAGCAGGGCACGCCCGCCGACACGAAAGCGCTGGCCCGAGAGATCGAGTACCTCAGGCGTCACGCAAAGCGCATGCCATACGCGGAGCTTCGTGCTCAGGACCTGCCCGTTGGCAGCGGAGCCATGGAGAGCGCCATCAAGCAGACCAGCACCCAGAGACTGCGACAGCCGGGCATGATGTGGTCCAGGAGCGGAGCCGACCCCATACAGCGCGTCCGGGCAGCGCACCTCGGAGGCAACCTCACCCACACCGTCGCCCGCAAACACCAGGCCCTCAGAGCCGGAGCGCTGCAGCCCGTAGACGCATTCACAGCATGAACAACCACAAAACGTGACACGCACCCGCCTCAAGCCGAAGCGCAGGAGTCCTCACGCGCTCTGGAGAAACCGTGTACGTGCGGGATCAGACCACTGCGTCGGAGTGCTGCCATGAACTCTCCCAACGATGGACCCATGGACGGCGAAAGCGCCGGCGATCTGCCGGAACTGAGCAGGGACGAACGCCGCAGACTACTGGCTTTCGCTCGGGCCGCCGTCGAAGCCGCTGCCCGGGGTCGAAGACGTCCGGTTGTCGAACCGTCCGAACTCACGTTTGCCATGCGCCGGCGGGCTGACTGTTTCGTCACGCTGTATCGCCACGGGGATCTGCGCGGATGCATCGGAGGCCGTTCAGGCGCCGAGGAGCTCTGGCGTGCGGTGATCGAGAGCGCCACCGCTTCGGCGACGCGCGATCCGCGGTTCCTGCCCGTCGAACCCCACGAGCTGCCAACCATCGAGATCGAGATCTCCGTGCTCACGCCGCAGCGTGCGCTCACATGGTCCGACGAGGCCGACCTCCGCCGTAAGCTGCGTCCCTATGTGCATGGCGTGAGCATCAGCAACGGCTTTCGCCGAGCGCTCTATTTGCCCAAGGTCTGGGAGCACTTCGAGGGGTCATCCGACATTGTGGCCGCCTTCCTCAGCAACCTGAGCCGCAAGGCCGGCGATCCGACGGGAACAATGTGGCGCGATCCGGCGACCCGGTACGAGGTGTTCGAGGCGCTCGACTTCGGGGAGTCGGACGCCGATCTGCAGGCGTGAGTCTCGCAGACTTCGCTCTCGAAGCCGATGGGCCGGCGCGAAGTCATCAACGCGTGCGAGGCATCGAGCGCGATTGGGCAGGCCGACGGGCGACACCGATTGCGGGAAGGGTATCCTCACGTCCGTGCGCTTTCGTATCCCGAGACTGCGCCGTCGCCATCCGATCCCCAGTCTGCTGCGCCCGGTCGCCAACCTGAGGAACCTGGTCCATGAGGCTCTACACCATCGGTCATTCCACCCTGCCCATCGGAACCTTCATCGGTCTCCTGCGTCAGGCGGGAGTCCAGACGGTTGTGGATGTGCGCACGTCGCCCTATTCGAGGCATGCGCCGCAGTACTGCCGGCGTGAACTCGCCGACGCGCTGGCTCAAGCCGGGATCCGATACGTGTACGAAGGGCGGGCTCTGGGCGGCCGCCCCGAGCAAGCCGCGTTCTATCGCAAGGGCGCTGTTCCTCCGGATGGCGCCGAGTATCTGGAGGAAGTGGACTATGCCGCTGTGATGCGCGCGCCCTGGTTCCTCGAAGGGATCGAGCGGTTGCTCAGAGAGGCGGTGGCTGCGCCGACTGCCATCCTATGCAGCGAAGCGGATCCCGGAGCATGTCACCGCCACCACCTGATCGCCACCCATATCCTGCGCAAGCACCCCAGCATAGACGTGATCCACATCGTGGAGCAGGGGTCATTCAGCGCCCGACATCTCGGGTCTCGAGCCGACAATCCTACCGTGACGATGCCGTCGCTGTTCGACGATGACGCTCTCTGATCGGCTGGCTGCTACGCCCCATTGCGCCGATCGGCGGCATATTCGGGACGGTTCGGTAGACACCCGAGAGCCGGTCAATGCACAAGTGTCGCACAGGACGGAGCGCCCGGCATTCTGCGCGAGAATAGGCCTCGCAACGGACGTTTGTGCGGTTGTCGGGAGGCCCGCCTTCTGCTATAATGCGCGCCTACGGCTGGGCAGGCCAACCCCCTATGCGCTCTG
>JAAYVH010000029.1 GCA_012517255.1 Chthonomonadales bacterium | reverse complement strand
TGTGCCCCTGCAGGAGGCGGCGCCATCGCCAGCCATCCGAACACAACCGTGACGGAACTCAGTACCATTGGGAACGCACTCAAACGCACGACACACCTCCCCGATCGAAGTGGCTCAACGGGAATCTAGCACCTTTGACCGCCAACGTCAAGCAGAAGCTGCCGAGCGCTCTTCCGCCGGGCGCAAGATAAGCCGCCAGTGGGTGGTGTTGTCTTCGTCCTCTTCACCCACCGCCACAAAGCCATTGCGCATCAAGATGGTGATCATCCGGTGGTTGTCGGCCTGGGTATAGGCCTCCAGGGCGCGAAGATCGCGCTCACGCGCGATGCCCACCAGCTTGGTCATCAGCAGCGATCCGATGCCGCGATCATGCCAGTCGTCTCGCACGGTGAATGCGAGCTCGGCGACACGCGTGGACTGGTCCGTGAAGTAGCGGCCAACTCCGAGAAGCTCCTCGCGCATGCCATGACGCTGGACAACGACAATCGCCATCTCCTGGTCGTAGTCAACATTCACCAGACGTACGCGGTCGCGATGCGGGAGCGTCTTGAGCGGCCGTCGGTACCGTCTGTAGACCGTCTCCTCCGACAAACGATAGTGGAACTCCCGGATGAGGCCTTCGTCCGTCACCTTGATCGGTCGTACGAGCACTTCCGTGCCGTCGGCCAGCGCGACCGTCTCCTCCAGCTCCTCCGGATAGCGCGGCGTCAGGGCGAGTTCCGTAAGGTCTGCCGTAACGAGCCGCCTCTCGCGCGCCGCGTGGAGCAACTCCTTGCGAAAGTCGGGATGGGCGATACTGATGAGCGCCATGGCCCGTTCGCGGATCGTTCTGCCGTGCAGATAGGCCGTCCCATACTCCGTTACCACGTAGTGCACGTCGCCGCGTGAGGTAACAACGCCCGCGCCAGGCTTGAGAGTGGAGACGATCCGCGAGGTGATGGTGCCGTCAGCCAGCGTCGCCGTCGAGGGCATGGCGATGATCGGCTTGCCGCCTCGGCTCCGCGCAGCGCCTCTGAGGAAGTCCATCTGGCCGCCGATGCCGCTGTAGAAGTACTCGCCAAACGAGTCGGCGCACACCTGACCGGTCAGGTCAATCTCAATGGCGCTGTTGATGGCGACCATCTTGTCGTGCTGAGCGATCACGAACGGGTCGTTCACGTAGTCCGTGGGTCGCATCTCGATGGCCGGATGGTTGTCTACGAATGAGTACAGCCGCTCAGAGCCCATACAGAAGGTTGCCACGATCTTCCCCTGATGGAGCGTCTTCTTACGGCCCGTCACCACGCCGGACTCCACCAATGGCATGATGCCGTCGCTGAACATCTCCGTGTGGATACCGAGATCCCGCTTGTCCGTCAAGCAGTCAAGAACGGCATCCGGAATGCCCCCTATACCGACTTGTATGGTGGAGCCGTCCTCGATCAGATCAGCCACGTGGCGCCCGATGCCCCGCATGACATCGTCTTGTTGGGGACGCGGAAGCTCCCGAAGCGGCCTATCGCTCTCCACAACGGCATCGAACCGGCTGATGTGCACAAAGCTGTCGCCGAGCGTCCTCGGCATGCGCGGGTTAATCTCCGCGACCACGTGCGGCGCAGACTCGACGGCGGCTCTGACAACGTCCACGGATACTCCAAGACTGCAGTAGCCGTGTCGGTCGGGCGGAGACACCATGATGAGGGCATAGTCGAGCGGTATCTGGCCGCGGCGAAAGAGCTCGGGCAGCTCCGAAAGGAAAATCGGCGTGTAGTCAGCCCGACACTCGTTGACGGCGGCGCGGGTGTTGGGGCCGATGAAGAAGGAGTTGGCTCGAAAGTGGTTGGCGAAGTGCTCCTCCGCGTACAGCGCGACCCCCAGCGTCAGGACGTGAACGATCTCCGTATCCGCCAGTCGGCCAGCCCGGGCGACCAGAGCCTCTACCAGCGACTCAGGCTCGGCCGCGCCTCCGCCGATGAACACACGGCGGCCCGACCGAATGGGCGCGACCGCCCGTGACGCCGAGGTCAAGCGGTCTTGATAGAGCTGTGCTCGCGTCATCATATCACCAACACCCGATTCTCATCGCACACCCGCGTCTCGCCCAGGGCCTGGGGACACCCCGACGTTGGAGGCGTCCCCGGCGCGGACTTTCTAGAAGTTCACCTGCCAGCGCGCTCCGAAGCTGTCACGCTGGTGGCCCTGCACAAAGTCATATTCCACCGAGACACGTTGCATCGGGGTGTACTGATAGCGCCACCCGATGTCGAACGATCGGTAGTCCATATCGCCGTAGGTCCGCTGGTAGCGAATGAACGGCGTGGACTTCAGCGAGCTGATGTTTCCTTCCACCATGATGTAGCCGCCATTGTAACGCACGGGTACCGGGGTCTTCGACGTGGTGCTGTTGATGAACCGCACGTTGTAGAACTCGCCCGACACCTGAGCGTAGGGGCAGGGTTTCACCTGAAGCTCAGCCGCGAGTACGTGACGGTCGTAGTCGCGGTCATCGGCTGCCCGATAGCTGCCGATGATGCCCGACACTCCGGCTCGGACGCTGGGGCTCAGATCATGGGCAACGCGTCCAACCCACGTCTTGTTCGGATTGCTGTCTGCGCTCCGAAAGCCCTGCCCGTTGACGAACGAAACCGCCCAATGGGTCTTGTCGGCAGGATTCGCCGACGACTGCAGGGTAAGCCCAATGTCGCGCTCGGCCAGAGCCACCGACTCGGCGGCAAAGGACAACTCAAGCGGAAGCCGAAGCGCCGCATTGTCTTCATAGACCTCGACGCCAAACGGCACAAGGTACTGCCCGAAACGAACCAACCCTAGCCCAGGCAACGTTCGCTCCGCGAACGTGTCCGTGACGATCACGGTAGACGTTCCGGATCCGGCCTTTCCGCTGCCCGCATCTATCTGTATCTGCGCCTTGGTCAGAGGATCGAGCTGCACCTGTACAGTCGGTCTGGCACGCCGAATCCTGAAGTTGGAATAGGCGCCGGAGACGGCGTTGCCCTGCGGGAATACCGCGTCGAGTTGCAGGTAGCCCTTGACAGTCACCTTGTCGTACCAGGGCGTCGGCTTGGCGGCATCTTCGGCGGCCGCCGGAACTGCCGAGAAGACCAGCGCTGTCAGAGCCGCGGCGCTTGCCGCGCCAACCGACACCCAGCGCCACGTAGCACGCCCTGTTGGCTTGAATGAAATGATCACCCCACCTCTCTCCCGATTTGAAATACGACAGGAGCGCTGGTACGTTGCGCCCCTGTCTAGCACCTGCGTGTACAGGCGACCGCCTCCCGATGGTTGCGCGGGTACGGCGGTCGCCATTGATAGCGCGCTGCCTCAGCTCTCGTCGCTCGAATACTTGTCCTTCAGGCTCGCGACGATGTTGGGATCGGCCAGCGTGGTGGTATCGCCGAGCACGCGTCCTTCGGCGATGTCGCGAAGCAGTCGGCGCATGATCTTCCCGCTGCGGGTCTTGGGCAGATCGGCGGTGAAGATCACGTCGTCGGGCCGACAGACGGGACCGAGCTTGTTTCCCACGAACTTCTTCAGCTCGGCAGCCAGGGCATCATCAGCGTGATAGCCTTCGCGCACGATCACGAATGCGACCGGCGACTGCCCCTTCACGTCGTGGGCTTTGCCGATGACGGCGGCCTCTGCAACGGCCGGATGCTCGACCAGGGCGCTCTCAAGCTCCATCGTACTGATGTTATGACCGGCCACCAGCATGATATCGTCCACGCGCCCCATCAGCGTGAAGTATCCATCGTCATCAAGTACAGCGCCATCACCGGTAAGGTACCGGCCCGGGAAGCGACTCCAGTAGACCTGCTGATAGCGAGCGTCGTCTTTCCAGAGCGTGCGCAGCATACCCGGCCATGGCTTGGTGATGATGAGGTAGCCCTTGTGGCCGCGCGGCATGGGCTCGCCAGCCTCGTTGACAACCTCGGCGAAGATGCCGGGGAACGGCTTGGTGGCCGACCCAGGCTTCAGCGCCACGAGGCCCGGCAGCGGCGTAATCATGATGTGGCCCGTCTCGGTCTGCCACCACGTGTCCACAATCGGCAGCTTGCCCTTTCCGATCACGCTGTGATACCAGAGCCACGCTTCAGGGTTGATCGGCTCGCCGACGGATCCCATGAGGCGCAGTGAACTCAGGTCGCATGCGTTTGGCAGGTCGTCGCCCCACTTCATGAAGGTCCGGATGGCAGTCGGCGCCGTGTAGAACACGGTCACCTTGTGCTTCTCGATGATACGCCAGAAGCGGTCGCGTCCGGGCGTGTCCGGCGATCCCTCATACATGACGACCGTAGCGCCGTTGGCGAGCGGGCCGTAGACGATGTACGAGTGTCCCGTGACCCAACCAACGTCAGCGGTGCACCAGAAGACGTCGTGGTCCTTGAGGTCGAAGATCAGCTTGGATGTTGCATACACGCCCGTCAGATAGCCGCCGGTCGTATGCTGAATGCCCTTGGGCTTTCCGGTCGAGCCGGAGGTGTAGAGGATGAACAGCGTGTCCTCGGCATCACACTGCTCCGGTTCGCACTCGGCTGATGCGTTAGCCATGGCCTCGTGCCACCACAGATCGCGCCCTGCCTCCATCTTGACCGGGCACTTCTCGGCGCCGATACGCTCGACGACTACGATCTTCTCGACATCCGGACACTCGGCGACGGCCTCGTCGGAGGTCTTCTTCAACGGGACCACGTTGCCGCGACGCCAGCCGCCGTCTGCCGTGATCAGCACCTTCGCTCCGGAGTCCAGCAGTCGCTCGCGGAGCGACTCCACGGAGAAGCCTCCGAACACCACCGAGTGCGGCGCTCCGATGCGGGTACAGGCGAGCATGGCGATGGGGAGCTCGGGAATCATGGGCATGTAGATGCCCACGCGATCGCCCTTCTTCACGCCCAGCGACTTCAGGACATTGGCGAACTTGTTGACCTCGGTCGAGAGCTCACCGTAGGTGATCTTTCGGACGTCGCCCGGCTCGCCTTCGAAGATGATCGCTACCTTGTCCTTGCGGGCGCCCTTGGCGTGCCGGTCCACGCAGTTGACGCTGATGTTCAGCTTGCCGTCTACAAACCACTTGGCGTGAGGCGGCTGCCAGTCGAGCACTTTGGTCCACTTCTGGAACCATTCGAGCTCCTCGGCGAACGAAGCCCAGAACCCCTCAGGATCAGCGGCTGCTCGATCGTAGATGGCCGGATCGTTGGCATTCGCCTGAGCGGTGAAGGCCGGGTCCGGCGGGAATAGGCGGCTCTCGGTCAGGCGAGCTTCGGCCGATTGTGATACTTCCGACATTGGCTGGTTACCCTCCGTTTGTCGGGAACGGCGTCGCCACGCGTCGAGATTGCGCCGTCCCCATGTTGTCAAGCATACAATGCGCTCGCGGCGTCTGTGAACGCTCGACAGCGCAGCCCACGATAGAACGTCATGCCGTCGCGGGAACGGCCCTTGCTCTCCAGATGTGCAGCGCGATGGCCACCGCGCAGGAAAGAACACAGAGCACGCCGCAGATGGCGAAGGCGCCGGCGTAGCTGCCAGTCAGGTCCTTAGCCGTGTTCGCTGCGAAGATGCCTGCCACTCCGGCTACCCCGTAGGACGTGAACACCAGTCCATAGTTGGCTCCAAGGCTCTTGGCGCCGAACAGGTCGGCGGTAGCCGACGGGAACAGCGCGAAGTTTCCGCCGAAGTTGAACCCGACCATTCCTGCGCCGAATGCGATGGCCGTCTCCGTTGTGAGCGACGGCAGGATGAACATCATGGCAGCCTGCAGGGCGAACATCGCGACGAACGTGGGTGTCCTTCCGATCCGGTCAGAGATGACTCCCCACACCACCCGGCCGATGGCGTTGAAGATCGCCAGCGAGCCAACTGCCAGCGCACCTTTCTCCATCAACTCCTTCTTGGCGTCGGGTCCCACGGCCCCTGCAGCCATGACAAGCTGCTCACCCGCGAACCCCTTCGCCACACCGATCACGGTAAGGCCGGCAAGGGCGCCGCTGAAGAACATCGCCCACAGCATGTAGAAACCCGGTTTGCGCAGCAGCTCGCCGGCCTCGCTCTCTGCCGGAGCCTTTGGCGGCGTCCCCGGAGGATTGCTCAGGAGCGCCGCGCCAATGAGTACCGCGATTAACGAGATCGCGCCATGAGCGAGGAAGAACGGACCGACGCCATGCTCACGAAGGAACACGCTGCCGCCAAACGGCAGATCCTTGTTGCTGTAGATGAATGCCCCGAAGCCGAATCCGGCCACCGCTATGCCAGAAACCAGGCCCTTCGCCGTTGGGAACCACTTCACGAGAGCGGCAATAGGGCATACGTAGGCGAAGCCGATGCCAGCGCCGGCTATCAGACCGATGGTCAGTATCAGCACGACTGTGTTGGCGCCAATGCCCTGGATGAGTCCCAACTGAAGTACCAGGCCCTCGACGAGAAACGCGACACCGATCAGCAGGCCACCGATCATTGCCGGGAGCCGAGGCCCCTTCACATCCTGTACCCTCCCGGCGTAGACCATGAACAGGGCAAAGGAGAGAATGGCAATCGCAAAGGCGTACTTCAGAGGGGCTTGGCGTTCATCGTGCCTCTTCTTGGCTTCAGCATCGGGCAGGATCTGAACGCCGGTTGGCACAGACTTGCCGCTCTCGATGAGCTTCGCCTGCTCGGACTCTGAGATGAAGTCCTGGGGGTAGAGCTTCTGCTCCAAAGGCTGCCAGAAGATACTGTAACCGTATACCGTACCGAGAATCAGTTGGACGACGATGGCCCCAACTAGTACCCTCCAGCGGGCCGTACTGGAGGGCGCTGAAGCGGTCGCTTCAGAGGTCATGCATGGCTCCTCTCAACGAGAACTCCCGGCTGGACCGCTCCTGGGCCAGATGTCCCGGATCGCGTCCGCCGATGTCACACGAAAACGCGCGCTCTGCGGCGCGCGGCCTTACATAACCGCTGGGTATTTCCGACAGCTCGCTGGCTGCCATGCGACATTATACCTTCTGAGTGCCGACGGCTGGAACGCACATGCCTCCCGGCTGTCTGCGCATGTCGGCGGTCCGTGCGCCCCACCTGATGCCACCGATTGAAGGCGTGTGCAGTAGAATCGCTCCATGGATCGGATCTTGCATGAGCATCCCTCACTCGATTGCGCCCCGTCTCGTTTCCTGCTGCGCCGCCGTCGGCCAAGCGGGAATCCGAGCGCGGAAGTCTGATGGCCACGTACGTTCGATGTGATTCCGGCGTTTGCGCGGACGAGCGTCTGGCTGGCGCAGCGCTCGCCCTGACCGAGGGCGAGCTCGTCGTGTTCCCAACCGAGACCGTCTATGGCCTTGGCGCGCATGCCCTGGACGCCGACGCCGTTGCGCGCATCTACGCCGCCAAGGGTCGCCCGCCCTCCAATCCCCTCATCGTACACGTTGCTGGAACCAGCGATGCTCGGAACCTGGTCGCCGACTGGCCGCCCGCTGCCGACATCATTGCCAGTCGATTCTGGCCGGGACCGGTCACCGTCGTCTTGCCGCGACGCGGTACTGTGCCTGACATCATCACCGCCGGCGGCCCGACGGTAGCGATCCGTGTTCCCGGGCACCCGGTGGCTCTGGCGCTCCTCCGGCTTGCCGGAGTTCCTGTTGCCGCTCCCAGCGCCAACGAGTCGGGCATGGTTTCGCCGACGTCTGTTCAGCACCTCTCGCCGCGAATCCGAGACTGCGCTGCGTGGATCATTGATGGAGGCCCGTGCGACTGCGGCATCGAGTCCACGGTCGTGGATCTCTGCGATGGTCCTGTTCGCATCCTGCGTCCCGGGGCCATCGCGCGCGCGGAGCTAGAGAATGCACTGCGCGTGCCTGTCGCCTATGCCACGGAGCACGAGTCGCAGGCTATCCGATCACCCGGGCTTCTTGGCCGCCACTACGCTCCACGGGCAGAGCTGACCCTCGTCCGCGATGTCTCGGACTGCGCTTTCGAGCCGATAGGCGCCCTGGCAGAAGCTGCAGTCATGACCCACGTTCCGGATTTCCCTGCCCGTATCGGTCATCCGGTTCGCACGGTGATCATGCCGAACGATCCAGTCGAGTATGGCCGCCGGCTCTACGCCACGCTGCAGGAGCTGGACTCGCAGGGGGTCCGGCGCATTCTGGTACTCGAACCGCCCGATACGGTTGCATGGGAGGCCGTGCGCGATCGCCTGTATCGGGCGTCGCTGGGGTAACATTCCCCAACGCCATGCTGATCGAACCATCTGCCCGCAAGTCCAGCCGTCTGCGCCTCGCGATCGTCTACGCGGCGCTGATCGTATTGTCGGCCATCTCGTTTGCGCCGTTCGTGTGGCTGGTGATGACGTCCCTGAAGCCCGAAGCCGAAACGTTCAGCCGGGTCATTCCATCACGCCTGGTGCTTGAGAACTACTCCCGCGGCCTCGTCCACTTCCCGTTCGCCTTGTACCTGCGCAATACGCTTGTGCTCTGTACGGCCAATGTTGTCGGCTCCATCCTCTCATGCTCCCTCGTCGCCTATGGCCTGGCACGGATCCCCTGGCCGGGCAGATCGGCGCTCTTCGCGCTGATCCTTTCAACGATGATGCTTCCTGCGCAGGTCACTATGGTGCCCTTGTTTGCCGTCTTCAAGTGGCTCGGCTGGATTGACACTTTCCTGCCACTGACAGTCCCGGCGTTCCTCGGCAATGCCTTCTTCGTGTTTCTCCTGCGCCAGTTTTTCCTGACGCTTCCAGGCGAGCTGTCTGACGCGGCGCGGCTCGACGGATGCTCCGAGTTCGATATCTACCGGCGGGTGGTGCTCCCGCTCGCCACTCCTGCGCTCGCAACCGTGGCGCTGTTTGCATTCCTGAACACGTGGAATGACTTCATGGGTCCGCTGGTGTATCTCTACGACGACACGAAGTTCCCTCTGTCGCTGGGTCTCGCAATGTTCACCAGCCAGTACGGTTCGTTCTGGGGACAGCTCATGGCGGTATCTACGGTGATGACCGTGCCGATTCTCGTGCTGTTCTTCTTCACGCAGCGTACGTTCATTCAGGGCATCACGATGTCGGGCATCAAGGGCTAGGCTCGATGCTACTGCCGCCATCGTTCAGGCGGTTGGCCGGCAACGAAGCAACGCTGGCTGCGGTGGTCTTCGAGCACGTAGACCCTCATCGGGACGGTAAGCGGACGGCGGCCCGGCGAGCCCTGAATCGCCTGGGCATGGAGGCCGAACACTGGCAGCTCTATCACACGCCCTGGGGGCAGCCACGATTCAGGCGAACTCCCGGAATGTCATCGGCGCCTCCGCAGGCACAGCCCGTAGTATCGTTCACCGACGAGCACGACCTGCGGCTCGCGGTCGTCGCCCACGCTGACGGGTTGGCGGGAATCGGGCTCGATCTGCTCGATATGTCTCGATTCCTCCGCTATGCCCACGATGCATCGGCCCTTCACCGGCTACAGAAGCGCATCTACTCGCCCGCAGAACGCTGCCACACCGCCCCGGCCTGTACATGGCAAGGCTACCAACTCGCAGCGCTGCGGTTCGGAATGAAGGAGGCTGTGTCCAAAGCGATTGGCACGGGCCTGCTCCTTGGCTTCGGTCTTGGTGCGGGCTTCGGCATACCCATCTCCAGCATCGAGGTGACTATCCACGCATCCTCTGCCGACATCGCCCTCTCGGGTCGCGCACAGGCCCGGAGCTCGCGTCTGGGGATCGGGCACTTCGAAGCCGTTCTGGCGACGAGCGATGATCTGCTGCTTTCGCTCATTCTGGCATGGCGCTGACCCATGCCGCGAAACCTGACGACGGTGAGCGCCGTAGTGGCCATATCATGGAGCTCAGTATCGGCGCCAGGCCATCAAAGACCGACGTGGACACGCTGACCGACGCCATGCTCGTTCGCCGGTGCCTGCGCGGCGACACGTCGGCTTTCGATGTGCTGGTCCGCCGATACCAGCGCCAGGTCTACAGCCTCCTGTACCGGATGCTGAACAGCGCAGACGATGCCGACGACCTTGTGCAGGAGACATTCATCCGGGCCTACAACGCTCTGCGGTCTTTTCGCCAGGACGCCAGCTTCCCGACCTGGCTCTACAAGATCGCCTCCAATCTTGGCATCGACCGGATGCGCGCGCGTCGAAGCCACGGGGCTGCGTCGCTTGCAGAAGAGGTGGAAGTCGGGCGAGAGCCGGCGGCTCCCGACCGCGAGTTTTCGCCCGAGGCGGCCGCCATGCGCGGCTCAGTCAGCGAGATCGTTCAGCACGCCGTCCTGCACCTGCCCGAGAGATACCGACGCGTCATCGTGCTCCGCCACATGGCGGACATGACCATCGAGGAGATTGCCTCCGAACTGAACCTGCCGACAGGCACCGTGAAAACACACCTTTTCCGGGCGCGCGAGATGCTCCGTGACAGGCTGCGTCCGATACTTGGGATGGATTACCATGGAACAGAACAGCCTGCTTAACGAGACGACCGAGAGCGTCTCGCTCTGCGTAAAGGTTCAGCAGCAGCTGCAAGACTACATCGAGGGTTACCTCGATGCCGTCACTGCGGAAGCCGTGCGCGCCCATCTGGCGGTCTGCGCGATGTGCCAGCGGAACTACCGCGAACTTCGTCAGACGATCCGCCTCATCGAGACGCTGCCGTTCGCGACGCCGGGACGCGACTATGCCGAAGCGGTTCGCGCAGCCATCAAGGAGCGGCCGAACATGCCGTGGTGGAAGTGGCGACCGCCGATCCGCTGGCCCTGATTACCCACGCCGTGTGTGACGACGTACCTGCGGGTGAACGCGGCGAGCGAACCCCTGCACGACGCATCGCTACCGGTCGCGTTCGCGGTAGATAACCTCGGCTACGGTGTCGCCAACCACCTTAAGCGACGAAGCGCTGCACTTGTCGGGAGTGTCGTCCACCGTGTGCCAGTAGGCGTAGTCGAAGTCAATCAGATCTATGCAAGGCACACCGGCGTCGTTGATCGGAACGTGATCATCGAGAACGGTATGGCGAACGGAGTTGACAAAGTACCGCTGGTATCCGAGCTCTCGCGCGACGCCGAACACAAGGTCGTTGATTGTCGGCGCACGCTGCTCGGAGATCCCCTCGCGATAGATGGTCAGGTTGCGATCGCCTACCATGTCGAGGAGGATACCGTAGGCGGGCGAACCGATCTGCTTGATGCGCTTGGCGAAGTAGCGTGAGCCCAGGAACACGCCCCAGTCACGCGCGAAGTCGCCGTAGTCCTCGCCGTCGAACAGCGCTATCACCACGCCAACTGCCGGAGTCTTCTCCTTGAACAGGCGCGCCAGCTCGAGCAGCACCGCGACGCCCGAGGCGCCGTCGTTGGCGCCCATGACCGGCTGGCGGCGTTTCGAGGCGCTGATCTCCTCATCGGCATACGGGCGACTGTCCCAGTGCGCGCACAGAAGCACCTGACGCTTCGCGCTCGGATTGATGATGCCGATGATGTTGGTCATCGGCAGACGCTCAAAGGTGAAGTCCTGCTCGATGATCCTGTCGGCGTACTTTCCCAACTCGGCGATGAGGTAGTCGCGGCCTTTGCGGTGAGCGGGCGTGCCCGGGACCCGCGCTCCGAGGTCACACTGGGCCTTCAGGATGGCAAAGGCCCGTTCGCCGTCAAATGCGGGACGATCGGCGCTTGGCGCGCTTGTCGTCTGGGGGGCCAGTGTCGCGGACGCGCTTCGGCCCGAGGAAGCCGTGCAGGCAGACGTCGCAAGCAACGCTGTGGCCGCCAACCCCACCAACATGTGATGCCAGCGGGTGACGTGGCTAGCGCTTGAAGACAATGCGTTCTCCGCTCTTCGGCGAGATCTCAGGGTTCGAGGCGAGATACTCGCGCACGGCCTCTTCGATCGTCTTCCGAGTGTCGCGTTCGATATCGTCGCGGCTCCACGCTTTGGTGTACACCAGTGCGCCGCCCGCCAGCGGCGACGGCATGGCCACCTTGTAGGTTCGGCTCTCATCGAGGGGGTCCTTGCCAACCCGCACGCTCTGAATCCGGGCGTTGCGGTCTGCTGTCGGGTCCACCGTAACGGTCAGCCCAGAGACCTGCAAGAACGCCGCGCTCCGGGCCGGGTAGAGGCTCAAAGCGTGTTCGAGCGCCCTCTTGATCTGCGCTCCCGTCAGTCGCATCACCACCACGGTATCGCCGCGGAAGACCAGTGCACGCAGCACATCGTCCGCTCGAATGTCGCCCTTAGGCAACGTGACGTCTGCGAACGACGTCGCAGCGATGAGGGCGACCTCACTCTTGTCCACGGCCCGGATGGCATCGGCGATGAGGCTCGCCAGGTTGCTCTCTTCGGTGCGGACGTTGCGCGTTGTCAGCTCCTCGGTCACTGTGACCGATACTCGCGGAGCGGGTTGCTGGGACCACGCCGCCTGTGGGCTCCACAGACACGCCGCAGCCCAGAGACCCAGAGCTATTCCAAGTCCTTTCATGGCTCGACCTAGTCCTTTCTGGCCTGCCACTGCAAGTACGCCTGCATGAACGGATCGAGGCGGCCGTCCATCACCGCCATGACGTCGCCGACCTCGCATCCGGTACGATGGTCCTTCACAAGAGTATACGGTTGAAACACGTAGGAACGTATCTGACTGCCCCACTCGATGGCCTGCTGCTCTCCTCGAAGCTGGTTGACCTTGGCCTGCTCCTCCGACCGTCTGCGCTCCAGCAGACGAGCCTGCAGCACCTTCATCGCCATCGCCCGGTTCTTGTGCTGCGATCGCTCGTTCTGGCAACTCACGACGATGCCCGTTGGCAAGTGATGCAACCGCACCGCCGAGTCGGTCTTGTTCACGTGCTGGCCTCCAGCGCCGCTCGACCGAAACGTCTCCAGACGAATCTCTTCCGGAGGTATGACGACGGCATCGCTCTCTTCGGTTTCCGGTATCACGTCCACCGAACTGAACGAAGTGTGGCGCCGCTTGTTGGCATCGAACGGAGATATCCGGACGAGGCGATGCACCCCACGCTCGGACTGCAGGTAACCGTAGGCGTAGGGACCTCGCACTTCGAAGGTTACGCTCTTCAGGCCGGCCACATCGCCGGGCACCTCGTCGGCGATCTCCGTCTCATAGCCCTGCTCTTGAGCCCACCGGAGGTACATGCGCAAGAGCATCTGCGCCCAGTCGCATGACTCCGTGCCGCCTGCGCCGGCGTTGATCTCAACAATGGCGTTGCGGTTGTCCCATTCGCCAGCCAGAAGCGACTGAAGCTCAAACCGATCAAGATCCCGTCGGAGCGCCTCTGCGTCACGGGTCAGTTCGGCTTCCAGCGACGCATCGTCGCCATCCTCCGCAGCCAGTTCAACGAGCCCGACCAGATCGTCCGATCGTCGGATCAGACGCTCGATGGGCTCCACTGCTTCGCGAAGCCTGGCAACTTGCTGAAGCACGGCTTGAGCGCGATCCGGATCATCCCAGAAACCCGGCTGAGCCGATGCGGCCTCCAGTCGAGAGAGCTCGGCCTGCTGGTTGGCCAGGTCAAAGATGGTCTCCAAGTTCTAGGATATGGGAGTGCATCTCCCTGACAGTTCTCTTAAGGTCTTCGAGGGCCACGATCGTCTCCTGAAGTCTCTGCGCCTGCCCGGCTGCCAGAATGGCTAGTGTACTCGCAGAGGGCCGTCCGGTCAATGTCCGGATCCTTCGGCGCAGTGGTATGCTGAGAACGATGTCACGCTTCGCCATGAGGACGCCCGAGGCGCTCGCAGCCCTCCGACACCGGGATTTCCGTACATTCTGGCTTGGTACATGCGTGTCTTTCGTGGGATCGTGGGTCCAGACGGTCGCCGTTGGCCTGTACGTCTATGATCGCACGGGCTCCAAGCAAGCCCTCGGTCTTGTGGGACTGGCTTCTGGGCTGCCGACCGCTGCGCTCCTGCTGTTCGGGGGAGTGGTGGCAGACCGCCTCGACAAACGGCGCGTTCTCTATGTCACCCAGTCGCTGTTCGCGCTTACTGCGTTCACGCTTGCGGTCCTGACGGCTCGGAACGCTGCCACGGTCTCGCACGTCATGGCGCTGTCATTCGTCAACGGCCTCATATTCGCCATAGACGGGCCTACCCGACAATCGCTTGTCTACGATCTTGTCGGCCCCGAGGATCTTGCCACCGGTGTGGCCCTTCAGTCCGCATCCTTCAACATCGCGCGCATCATCGGCCCGGCCATCGCCAGCATGATCTATGTCGGTCTCGGCCCAGCCTGGTGCTTTGCCACCAATGGGCTTAGCTTCGCGGCGGTGCTGTTCGCTCTCACTCGGATCAGAGTCGCATCGTCTCAGTCCCATGAACGCCCGCCGGCGCCAGGGGCCGCGCTGCGAGCATCCTTCGACTACCTGCGATCCAACCCGAGCGCGCGAACCATACTAGCGCTCACGGCTGTCGCCAGCGTTTTTGGCGTCGCCAACTACGGCACTCTGATGCCGGCGGTGGCGCGCGACAGTCTCGGCATCATGGAAGGCGACAGTCGCTACGGCTTCCTGTTTTCCGCCATCGGCTTCGGTTCACTGGTGGGTGTGTACCTCGTCGGCGCCCACAGCGCGCACAGGCGTCGAGGAGCGCTCGTGTGCGGCGGGGCCCTTGTCTTCAGCGGCGCGCTGATGGCGCTCGCGCAGACCACCCAGTTCTGGGTAGCGCTCGCTGTCATGTTCGTCATAGGTATGTCGGCAGTCTCGCAACTGGCGACGGCGAATACGCTGACCCAGACGCTCGCCCCTGACGGCCTGCGCGGCAGAGCGGTTTCGCTGCACATGTTCGCGATGGGCGGCCTTCAGCCGCTCGGCGCAGCCATCGCTGGAGCCGTTGCTCAGTCCTACGGTGTTACATCTGCGCTCACCGTCGGCTCGATCGTGCTGTTTGTAGCGGCGATGGCGGTCCTTCTCGCGCGACGTGACATTTCGAAGCTTCCGTAACAGGTGTAAGGAGGTGCATCATGAACATCGGACTTGGTGCCGAGCTGACGTGGCTCGGGCACGCGGCATTCAAGATCGAGACCCCCGACGGGAACGTGACGCTGATTGACCCGTGGCTCACCGGCAACCCGGCCTGCCCGGATGAAGCGCGACGGGTGCAGCGCTGTGACACTATCCTCATCACCCACGGCCAC